>JBCDLG010000001.1:0-76816 GCA_038745625.1 Pseudomonadota bacterium
CTTCGTCGAGGCTATGGGTCTCGACGATATCATCCTGGTACTGCATGATTGGGGCGGCGGCATCGGGACCGACTACGCGGCGAACCACGAGGACAACGTCCGCGGCATCGCGATGTTTGAGATGGTGGTGAAGCCGATGTCTTTGAGTGATGCCGATCTCGCCACGCGCTATCTCTTTGCCCGTATGCGTGATCCAGAGGCTGGTTATAGCATCGTTGCAGAGGACAACTACTTCGTGGAGAAGCTGTTGCCGATGATGTCCGGTCGCAGACTGACGGATGAGGAAATGGCCGTCTATCGCGCGCCTTTCCCCACGGTTGAAAGTCGTTTGCCCGTCCGGCAGTGGCCAATGGAGATCCCGCTCGATGGGGTGCCGGCGGACACCACCGCCCAGATCAGCTCCAACTACACCTGGCTACAAAGCTCCGACACACCGCTCTTCTTTCTCTATGCTGAGCCGGGAATGATCTGGACGGAAGCCACGCGTCCAGAACTCTTTGAGGATCTCCCGCGTATGAAGACGGCGTCGGTTGGATCCGGCCTTCACTACCTTCAAGAGGTGCAACCAACAAAGATTGGTATGCTGATCGCGGATTGGATTGATACTTTGCCGCAGTAGGGGGCTTTTGAATTCCTGGGTGCGCGTCGCTTAGGCTGTCGTCCATAACAAGGTGTCTCTCTAGTGTTCTGCACCCGGGTGGTTGGCAGCGACGGCCTTCAGTCCCTAAGTCTGCCTCCAACATGTCATCTCTGGAGACGCATCATGGCTGAAGAGTACACGCCCCCCGCCGTTTGGACCTGGGACAAGGCAAGCGGCGGCCAGTTCGCCAACATCAACCGGCCGATTTCCGGCGCCACCCATGACAAAGAGCTGCCCGTTGGCGAGCACCCGCTGCAGCTCTACTCGCTCGGCACCCCCAATGGCGTGAAAGTGACCATCCTGCTTGAAGAGCTGCTCGCGGCCGGTCACGCGGGCGCGGAGTATGATGCCTGGTTGGTCAACATCGGCGAGGGCGATCAGTTCGGCAGCGGGTTTGTCGATATCAACCCGAACTCAAAGATCCCTGCACTGATGGATCACTCGACGGACCCCAACACCCGCGTGTTCGAAAGCGGCGCGATCCTTGTCTACCTCGCTGAGAAGTTTGGTGCCTTTCTGCCCACTGAGCATGAGGCGCGGACCCAGACCTGGAGCTGGTTGATGTGGCAGATGGGCGCGACGCCGTTCCTCGGCGGCGGCTTCGGTCATTTCTACGCCTATGCGCCGGAGAAGTACGAGTATCCGATCAACCGCTACGCGATGGAAGTGAAGCGCCAGCTCGATGTGCTGGATAAGCGCCTCGCCGACAACGAGTTCCTCGCCGGTGATCAGTACACCATCGCTGATATGGCGGTCTTCCCATGGTATGGCGGCATGGTGCTCGGCAAGCTCTACAGCGCCGCGGAGTTCCTCTCGGTGCATGAGTACAAAAACGTTCTCCGCTGGACTGAGCAGCTCAAAGCGCGCGAGCCGGTGCGCCGCGGTCAGACGGTCAACCGCGTTTTTGGCGAGGAGTCCAAACAGCTCAAAGAACGTCACAGCGCCGCCGATATCGACAGCGTGCTGAATGGCTGACCTCGACCCCGGCTCTTGGCGGAGCCTTCTTTTCGTCCCTGGCGCGCGACCTGATCGTTTTGAGAAGGCCGCCGCGGCGGGCGCCGATCTCACCTGCATCGACCTTGAAGACGCCGTGCCGCCCAGGGGCAAAGATGAGGCGCGGGCGGCGACGCTTTCGTTTCTCGCGGGGTTTGACGGACGCCAGGCGCCGATCGGCCTCAGGGTCAATGGGGCGGGCACGGATCCTTATGCCCAAGACCTTGCGTCTTTGCGGGATGCCGAGGGCCTCGACTTCGTGATGATGCCGAAGCCGATGGCGCTGGGCGACATTGATGCTTTGCGCGATGCCTATGGCCAGGACCGCATCATCGTCGTGATGGAAACGGCGCGCTCCCTTGGGATCGCTGAGGCTATCGCTGATCATCCTGCCGTGGTCGGAGGAATTTACGGGGCGATCGATCTTGCGGGCGAGATCGGCTGTGATCTGTCGTGGGAGACCCATCTTTACGGCCGGTCGCGATGCATGGCGGCTTTTGCCGCGGCGGAAAAAGCCTTTTTCGATGTGCCTTATCTCGATGTGCGGGATGAGGAGGGCTTGAAAACGGCCACCCGAAAAGCCCTCAGTCTCGGCATCCAGGCGCGCGCAGCGATCCATCCTGCGCAGCTTGCGCCCATCCATGAGGCTCTTTCTCCGTCACCGGATGACGTGGCCCATGCGGAGCGCGTTGTGGCAGCTTTTGATGCCGCGGGCGAGGGCGTCGCCCTTCTCGACGGTAAGATGATCGAGCTGCCGGTGATCAAGCGGGCCAAGAGGGTGCTCGCCCTCGCGGCCCGCTGACCCTCTTACAGCTTACGTCCGTCGATGGTGCGCAGCGGCGGCAGCGGCGCGAAGTCGCCAGGCTCGCCTGTCTGCTTAGCGGTCATCGCGGCCATCACTTCGGAGGCTTGCAGCATCGACGCATTCCAGATGGCGATGCGGTCGAGGGCTTCGTCCGTGGTGTGATCACGGGAATAGGTGATGATGTCTTTGCAGCCCGCGACAGCCATCGGTGCTTTGGCTGCGATCTCATGCGCGAGCTCGTAGGCAGCAGCCAAGGTGGCCTCAGCATTGGCGGCCACCTTATTCACAAAGCCATATTTCGAGGCTTCTTCGGCGGAGAGCCTGCGGCCGGTGTAGCTCAGCTCCCGCACAATCGCTTCGGGCAGCAGGTTCACGATCCGCGGAAAGGTCCCGACATCGGCCGTCATGCCGACCACGATCTCGTAGATGGTGAAAAAGGCGTCCTCTGAACACACCCGCAGATCGCAAGCGGTGACGAGGTCCACGCCAGCGCCGAAACAGCCGCCCTGGATCGCGGCGATCACCGGCATCCGCGCCTTCTCCAAGCATGAGAAGGTCTCCTGCATGCGCTTCACGGAGTGGTAGAAATCGAGGCCGCTGGCTGCGCCGACATCGGGTTTCGATCCCGCAAGGACGCTGAGATCGATCCCCGCGCTAAAATGCGGGCCTTCGGAGGCGATGACCAAGGCGCGGCATTGACCCGATTGGTCGAGCTCGCGGATGGCGACCGGAAGGTCCTCCCAAAAGGGGGCCTCCATGGCGTTGCGCTTCTCTGGGTTGGAGAGGGTAAGGGTGGCGACGGGCCCATCATGGGTGATATGAAATTGTTGGCTCATGGCGTCCCCATACCATATCGGCACGGCGCGTGCAGGTCTGACTGCGTCCGAGGACAAATCGTCCAAGACGGGTTAGGGGACCTCAAAAGATCCACGAAAGGCCCTCCAGGATGAACAGCAACACCATGATGGCGAGCATGCTCGCCTTGTCCCTCCTCGCTTGTGGCGGGGCAGACGAGGGCGGCGGCACCGCACCGCAGCCGGCCGCCGATGCGGTGTCATCCGGCGAGGGATCGGCCGCAGCCGAACCTGGCGTTGCCTATTGGGTGGTGAGTGATGAGGACAGCACGCTGGTCCTCTTCCCCACCATCCACGTTCTGCCGTCCGATTTGGCTTGGCGGAGCGAGGCCGTCGATCGGCGCATCGCCGAGGCGGACGAGGTTTGGTTCGAGGTCTTGCCGTCGGAGCTCAATGATCAAACGGCCGTGCAGGGGCTTAGCATGACCTATGGGATGAGCCCTGATCGTCCGCTGTCAGAGCGTCTCGACAACGAGACCTATGCGCGGGTCGTGGCCATTTCGGAGGGTTTGGGTCTCTCGACCGAGTTGATGGAGCCTTTCCGCCCGTGGATGGCGGCGGTGACGCTGGCGACGATGGATTTGGTGCGCGACGGCTTTGATCCCGCGTCAGGCGTCGAAATGGTGATCGGCGCGGAGACGCCCGATGCCAAGGAACGGGGCCTTGAGACCGTGGAGCAACAGCTCGCCTTTTTTGGCAGCCTGTCCGATGACGTGGAAACTGCGTTCCTGCTCTCGACGCTGGACGAGATTGAGAAGGGGCAGCAGGAGATCAAAGACTTCGCCGAGGCCTGGGCGCTGGGTGATCTCTCCTCGCTCGAGGCGCTGGTGATCGATAGCATCCGGGAAATTTCTGAAGACCTCTATGCGGTGCTCATCACACGGAGAAACCAAAACTGGGCCAACATGCTCGCAGACGAGCTCGATGGAAGCGGTAACGACTTCGTGGCCGTAGGTGCGGCCCATCTCATTGGCGAAGATGGCGTGCCGACCCTCCTGGCAGAACGCGGCTACCGGGTGGAGGGTCCGTTCACGGACTGACGCTATTCGGCTGCGAGGCTTGGCTGTGCCGCTTTTGCGGTTTCCGAACACTCAGCCATGGTCTCGCTGGCCCTGGCCACCGGGTTGGTGAGATAGTAGTTCATGAACACCGGTCGGAAGGGCTCTTGCGAAACGGAACCCGCGCCGGCCCAATCCGCCGCCGATGGCGCCTCGCCGGATCCCGCGGCGTCAAGACTGCCAAAGCTCGGCGCGTCCTCGATCATCGCTTGGCGCAGCGCAAAGAGATCGTTGTAAGGAAGGGTCTCGCCGATCCGCTCACTGAGCGCGCGGAGGATAGCCCAGTCGTCTTTCGCCTCGCCGAAGGGGAAATAGGCACGGTTGGCGAGCTGCACCCGGCCTTCGGTGTTGGCGTAGAGGCCCGACTGTTCCGAATAGGCGGCGCCCGGAAGAATGACATCCGCCACCTTCGCGCCCGCGTCACCGTGATGGCCTTGATAGATCACAAAGGCATCGGTGAGGGAAGAAAGATCGGCCTCATCGCAGCCAAGATTGTAGACCACCTCGATCTCACCGGATTGGGCGCCTGCTAAGATGCCAGCGAAATCGCGGCCGCCCTCGCCTGGCAAAAAGCCCAAATCAAGAGCGCCCACGCGACCGGCCGCGTTGTGCAGGATGCCGAAGCCATTCCAGTCGGCGCTTAAGGCACCGACCGCTTCGGCGAGCTTGAGGGCTGCTGCCATAACCGCCTGACCGTCTGCGCGGGCGAGGGCACCAGCGCCAAGAATGATCATGGGGCGCTTGGCTCGTTTCAGGATCTCAGCGAAGCTGTGCTGACCAGCCGTCATGCTCGCAAGACTCTCCGGACCGGCACCGATCAGTGTGGTCTCGTAGGTGAGATCGTGGTTCTCGCCGATGACGCCGACCTCGAAATCCATCTTGTGGAGCCAGTTTTTCCTGATCCGCGCATTGATGATCGGCGCTTCGATCCGCGGGTTTGTTCCCACAAGGAGGACAGCGTCCGCCTCATCGATCGCTGCGATCCCGGGTGCAAAGATATAGGCTGCGCGCGGCGCTTTCTCGCCGTTCGGCTTCATGCCGAGGGTGCCCCCGTCCTGGCGCGCATCGGTATGGGGTGTGCCGATTGACGCCATCAGGTCTTTGAGTGCTTTGATCGGTTCGGCTGAAACGAGGTCGCCCGTGATGGCGGCGACTTTCTCGGGCTCTGTGCCCTCGAGCCGCGCCGCGATAGCATCGAAGGCCTCGTCCCAACTTGCAGGACGCAGCTGACCGCCCTCGCGAATGAATGGGCGATCGAGGCGGCGCTTCGCCAAACCGTCCCAGATGAAGCGGCTCTTATCCGCCAGCCATTCCTCATTGACGCCTTCATGGGTGCGCGGAAGGATACGCATAACGCTCCGTCCACGGACATCCATGCGAATGTTGGAGCCCACCGCGTCCATCACATCAATGGTCTCAATCTTTTTGAGCTCCCAAGGCCGTGCGGTGAAGGCATAGGGCTTCGAGGTGAGCGCACCCACCGGGCAGACATCGATCAAATTGCCAGTGAGCTCACTACCAACGGCTTTTTCAAGATAGGTTGTGATCTCTGCGTTCTCGCCGCGATTGACGAGGCCAAGGTCATCGACGCCCGCGACCTCGGTCGCAAAACGGACACAGCGCGTGCACTGAATGCACCGGGTCATGATCGTTTTGATCAGCGGGCCCATGTGCTTTTCTTCGACCGCGCGTTTGTTTTCAGCGAACCGGCTGTCGTCCCGGCCATAGGCAACCGCCTGGTCTTGCAGATCGCACTCGCCGCCCTGGTCACAGATCGGGCAGTCAAGCGGGTGGTTGATGAGCAGGAACTCCATCACCCCTTCGCGCGCCTTTTTGACCATCGGCGTGTTGGTGAAGAGCTCGGGCGGAGCGCCCTCGGGGCCGGGGCGCAGGTCTTTCACATTCTGCGCACAGGACGCGACGGGCTTGGGCGGGCCACCTTTCACCTCGATCAAGCACATCCTGCAGTTGCCAGCGACGGACAGGCGCTCGTGATAGCAGAACCGGGGGATTTCTTCGCCAGCTTCTTCGCAGGCCTGGAGCAGAGTGAGGCGCGGGTCGACGTCAATCTCGCGGCCGTTGACTTTGATCGTCCTAAGGTCGGTCATACATCCATCTTCGCAGGCAACGGGAAAGAGCTAAAGAAAGCCGCGCCCGAGCGCCAGGGGCCGTGGCGTCGCGATCGTGGCCCGGCGACAGTTGCTCTGATACATTCCATCGCTTACTCAAAATTTGCGAGATGCTTGTAGGCCTATAAAAGCATCCGCTAGGCGAGGCAGCATTGAGCACCACCGTTAGAGATAGCCTGTCTATTCAGAAGCTTAGCCGGCCACAGCTGGTCGGCATCGCTTTGGTGCTGTCCGTGGTCTTTTTGGGCTATGAGGGGCTTGCCAACCTTTGGCAGCGTTGGGGCGGCCAAAAAGAGCTGAGCCACTCCTACTTCATTCCATTGATTTCAGCCTGGATGCTTTGGGAACGGCGGGATGCGCTAAAGAAGAGCGTCGGCAGCCCAAATGTTCTGGGTCTAGCAATTTTGGCGTTTTCCGTTCTGCTTGTGGTCGGCTACGAAACCACGCAGATTTTCTTGCTTGAGCATATTGGGCTCTATGTCAGCGCGTTCGGTGTCGCGCTTCTCTTGGGCGGGACATCGCTGCTGCGTGTCATGTTCTTCCCGCTGGCCTATCTGATTTTCATGATCCCGCCACCATTCTGGATCATCACCGTGACGTCGTGGCAGTTCCAGCTCTGGTCGTCGGAGCTCGGCGTCGCGATGATCAGGGTCTTCGACGTGCCTGTGCTCTTATCTGGCAACGTGATCGAGCTCGAGAACATCACGCTGCAAGTGGTCGAGGCGTGCTCTGGGCTGCGTTACCTTTTCCCCTTTGTCAGTCTCGCTGCCATTGCGGCTTACTTTTATCGTGGACCGATCTGGCAGCGGTTGATGGTCGTGCTGAGCGCTATCCCGATCACGATTGTGATGAACAGTTTTCGCATCGCGATCACTGGTCTGTTGTCGGACCGCTTTGGCTCTTCCCATACGGAGGGTTTTCTCCATTTCTTCGAGGGCTGGGTGGTGTTCCTGCTCTGTATCGCGCTGTTGCTCGGCGTCCTCGTGCTCATTGCACGGCTCTCGGGCCGCAGGGACGTGCTTGCGACGCTTGGCCTTCCCCATGTTGAGGCCGCCACACCGTCTGGGTCGTGGGAGCAGTCGCGTTTTATGATGCTTGGCGGCATCGGTGCTGCATGCATCGCGTTGGCTGGAGTTCTCATTCATTCCAGCGACGCTGAGCTGAAGGTTCCTGATCGCGAGCGGTTTGCTAGCCTACCTTTCGAGTTTGAGGGCTGGGCCACGCAGATCCGCCCCCTGGACGTTGAGACCGAAGAAGCTCTTGGGGCAGATGATTACATCGTGCTCGATCTGTTGAGTCCCGCGCTTGAGGGCGAGCCGTCTGAAGCTTTCAACCTCTATGTCGCCTACCTTGAGGCGCAGCGCGATGGCCGGTCGTGGCATTCGCCCCGCCAATGCCTCCCTGGCGGCGGCTGGGAATTTCAGATTCAGGAGATTGTGCCCAACGGCGAAGCGAACGCGTTCGGCCATCCGTTCAACCGCATCGTGATGAAAAAGGGCGATACACGCTATCTCGTCTACTATTGGTACGAGCAACGCGGCCGCTATGTTGCTGACGAAATCTGGATGAAGCTCTTGCTGATTTGGGATGTCGCTACAAAGCAGCGTTCGGACGGTTCGATGATCCGGTTAATGACGCAGATCAAAGCCGACGAGTCCCTGGCCGATGCGGAAGCGCGCCTCCAGGGATTTAGGGGAACGGTGGGCCAGAAGCTCGAGCCTTACATCCCGAATTAACTGCCGCTCCGCGGCAACTCGTGCTCATTTGCTCACGTCTCTGTCAAGGAAACTTGTAATGCGTCTTGTTGTAGTTGCTCCAAACGTATCTGAGAACATGTCGGGCGAGGCAATCAAGGTGATGATGTACCTCAATCACCTCGCTTCCACGGATCTACCTATCGAACTGATTACGCATGCGCGGAGCAGAAATCACCTGGGACCTCTTTCTAGAAAGGTAAAGGTGCACATCATTGAGGACGATGCGCTTCAGGTTCTGGCCTGGCGGTCAGTGATCCTCAGGGCCACGGTGCACGCCCAGTTCTTTTTGCGGGTGCGTTCCTTCGTCAAAAGAATGACGCGAGACGATCCGCAGACGTATTTTCAATACATGGTGCCTGTGTCACCCCTGCAAATGCGCTTTCCGGTCAAGAATTCAAAGAGTGTACTGGGCCCAGTAACTGGAAATATATTCTATCCTGACGCGATGGCAAATATTGAGCCGCAAAGGTATAAGGTGGCTCGTATACTGAGAAAATCACTTCACTTCTTTGCGTCGCTTTTCCCTGAGAAGCAGAAGTTCTCCTACATACTGAATTCGGGCGGCGAGCGCACGCGGGCGTCGCTCTTGGCAGGTGGTGCGCGCAACGAACAAATCGAGGAGGTTTGGGATAGCGCCGTGACCTCGAGGATCATGGAGAGATCGCCGGTTCCCATCGCCGGGGAGTGCTTCAGGTTCATGTGCAATGGTCGATTTGATCCGCATAAGGGCATCGATCTTGCTATTCGTGCGGTGGCCGAGGCCGACCCACGCGTGACGCTCGACATCTATGGTAAGGGTGCGATGGAGGCCGAGTGGCGGGCTCTGGTGGTGCGGTTGGGACTTACAGGTCGCGTAGCGTTTAAGGGCTGGCTCGACAGCCACAACGATCTGATTGATGCGATGGCGGACTATCGGGGGTTTGTGTTCCCATCCTTAGCCGAGGCCAACGGCATTGTGGTTCAAGAGGCGCTTGCCTTAGGGCTACCGATTGTCTGCCTCAACCATGGCGGGCCGAGCGTACTGACGTCTGATCAATCGGCGATCCGTATCCGGCCCGCTGCGGCTGATATCGTCGTCGCAAAGCTGGCGGAAGCCATGGACACGCTGGCCACCAATCCTCAGCTCGCCAAAGGCCTGGCCGTTGCAGGCATGGATGACGCACGCAAGAACTTCGATTGGCATCATGTGGCGCGTCAATGGATCGGTGCCATGGACAACGAAGCCATGATGTCGAGGCTCCAATAGGATTGCTCGCCCTCTAAGATTCCTATTTACTGCGCGGCCATATGCGGCACGGCGACGTGGCCGGGGCCTTTGCGATAGTTCGTGATCTTCTCTTCGATCTCGTGCCGGAAGTGCTGGATCAGACCTTGGACCGGCCACGCAGCAGCGTCGCCAAGGGCGCAGATTGTGTGGCCCTCAATCTGACCAGCCACATCAAGGAGCTTATCGATCTCCCACATTTCCGCGTCGCCATCGGCCATGCGGTTGAGGACCCGCCACATCCAGCCTGTGCCCTCGCGACAAGGGGTGCACTGACCACAGCTCTCATGTTTGTAGAAATAGGAGATGCGGGCGATGGCGCGGACCATGTCGGTGGACTTGTCCATCACGATGACCGCTGCTGTCCCAAGACCTGACTGATGCTCGCGCAAGGCATCAAAATCCATCAGCACGTCGTCACAGATGTCCTTCGGTAAGCAGCGCACGGATGATCCGCCGGGTATCACGGCTTTGAGATTGTCCCAGCCGCCACGCACGCCCCCGCAATGGCGATCAATCAGCGTTTTGAGCGGAATCGACATCTCTTCTTCGACGTTGCACGGCTTGTTCACGTGCCCCGAGACACAAAAGACCTTCGTGCCGTGGTTGTTGGGACGGCCAAAGCCTGTGAACCATTCCGCACCCCGACGAAGAATGGTCGGGACCACGGCGATCGATTCCACATTGTTGACCGTCGTCGGGCAGCCATAGAGGCCGGCGCCCGCGGGGAAGGGGGGCTTCAGCCGCGGCTGGCCCTTCTTGCCCTCAAGGCTCTCCAGCAGTGCCGTTTCTTCGCCGCAAATATAGGCGCCTGCACCGTGATGCAGATAGAGGTCAAAGTCCCAGCCGTGGATGTTGTCCTTGCCGATCAGCTTCGCGGCATAGGCCTCGTCGATCGCCTTTTGGAGCTGCTGGCGCTCGAAAATGTACTCGCCGCGGATGTAGATGTAGCAGGCCTGCGCCTTCATCGCGAAGCTCGCGACGAGGCAGCCCTCGATCAGAAGATGCGGGTCGTGCCGCATGATCTCGCGGTCTTTGCAGGTGCCGGGCTCCGACTCGTCGGCATTGACGACGAGATAGTGTGGCCGATCACCGACCTCCTTGGGCATGAAGGACCATTTAAGACCGGTGGAGAACCCTGCGCCGCCGCGACCGCGTAAACCCGACTCCTTGGTCTGGTTGATGATCCACTCGGGGCCTTGATCCAGCATCAGCTTGGTGGCGTTCCACGCCCCGCGCTGCTTGGCGCCCTCAAGGAACGGGTCCTGCAGGCCGTAGAGATTTTGGAAGATGCGGTCTTTGTCTTGCAGCATGATCTCGTCGAACAGGTGGCTACAACTTTGGCTACGTGTGTCAGCGCCCGCACGCAAGGCGGCCCGTCGGCGCAGCCGGGCGTGATGGCTCTTGCCGGGCGCAGCCGCTAAAGCCCCGTCGCGACAGGTTTGGGGACGATATGGCTTCGAGACAGATGATCCGGCTCAGCGCAGTTGTGGGCCTTGCGCTGGCATGCACCGCGTGCGCGGAGCCAGCGGTCAGCACTCCCAACGAGATTGTTGATTTCGGCCTTGATGGTCCCGAGACGGCGGCGAGCTTTCTCTCATGCCTTGAAGGCACGGCGGCGATTGTCAGTGCGCATCGCGGGGGTCCGAGCGCCGGTTATCCAGAAAATGCGATCGAGACCTTTCTCCACGTTCTTGGCCAGGTTCCGGCGCTCCTCGAGGTCGATGTTCGCGAGACGCGCGATGGCGCCTTGGTGCTGATGCATGACGAGACCGTGGACCGTACGACCAATGGGACGGGCGCCGTCGCCGATATGACGCTCGCCGAGCTCAAGGCGCTACGCCTGGTCGACAATGATGGTCGCCTCACGGATTTCCAGGTACCGACGCTGGGGGAAGCTCTTACGGCGATTGGTGGGCGGACGATCCTGCAGCTTGATGTCAAGCGCGGCGTCGGTCTGCGCCAAGTGGTGCATGCCGTCGAGGATGCCGGGGCGGAAGCCTATGCTGGTATCATCACGTATACAGATGGTGGGGCCGCCATCGTGGCAGAGACGTCGGACGATATCGCCATCTTCGCAACGGTGGACACCGCGCGTCATCTTGATCGGCTGGCGCAAGAAGGGGTCGACGCTGATCGCCTTGTGGCCTGGACCGGGATCATTGAGGGGCGACCGCGCGCCGGGCTTTACCGGGTCCTGGGTGAGCGCGGGATCAGCGCCTCCGGCGGCGCCCTTAGCCAATTGGATCATCGGGCCGCGCGGGGTGCCCAAGACGTCTACCGCGAGCTTGAGGAGGCAGGCCTCGACATCATCGCCACGGACCGCCCCATTGCTGCAGCGCGGGAGATTGGGACCGAAGATGTCGTTCTCGCCGCGCGTTCATGTGCAGGCTGACAATTCGCGACACGATCCTGGGTCAAACGAATAACGACCATAGGTGCGGTCGATGACGGGCGCGTAGCGCATGTCCTTCAGATCCGATATTCTAAATCTGAGAGAGGTCAGCAATAAGACCCCATGTTCGGAGGATATCGATGAGCGCGACGGCCCGCCTGGAAAACGAAAACGCCATTCCGTTGAGGGCGCCGAGGCGGCTGATGTTCCTATGGGGGTTGCCGCACGGCCTGGTGCCGGCGGCCAGTGTGGCTCTCTATTTCGTGCTTGATGGCGCCAACTGGACGCTTCTCATCCCGTTCGTATGGACCTATGTCGCCGTGCCGGCGCTCGACACATTGATCGGGGAAGACATCACCAGCCCTCCGGAAACGGATTATGAGGCTCTCGCGGCGGATCGCTACTACACCCATGTGATCTTTGCGACGCTGCCGATGTACACGATCAGCTTTATCGCGGCGATGTATGTTCTGGGTACGCAGAGCGTCCCGCTGTGGGCTGCGCTGCCATTTGTCTTCTCCGTCGGCTTAGCGTCGGGCCAGACCTTGACGCTCGCCCATGAGCTTGGTCATCGCACGGAGAGGTTCGATCGGACCTTTGCCAATATCGCGCTGGCGCTGATCGGCATGGGGCATTTCTGCATTGAGCATAACCGTGGCCACCATGTCCGTGTGGCAACGCCCGAGGACTGCTCGTCGGCGCGGATGAACGAGACGGTCTATGGCTTCGCCTTCCGCGACATGACCGGCGCGGCCCGCGGCGCCTGGGCGCATGAAGCCAAGCGGCTCAAAGCCCGGGGGAAAGGCTTCTTCAGCCTCGAGAACGAAATCCTACAGTCTTACGCACTTTCCGTCTTGATTGGCGCGGCGATTGTCGCGTGGCTTGGTTGGGATGTGCTGCCGTTTCTCCTTATTCACCATTTCTTCGGGTGGCTGGTGCTCAGCATGGTGAATTATATCGAGCATTATGGTCTCAAGCGAGAGAAGCTGCCGAACGGCAGGTATGAGCCGTGCCAGCCGCATCACAGCTGGAACGCCAACCACGTGGTCTCGAACATCCTGTCGGTGAACCTGCAGCGGCACTCCGACCATCACGCCAATGCGATGAGGCCCTATCAGTGCCTGCGCAATTTCCCCGATCTGCCGCGTCTTCCGACGGGCTATGCGGGCTGCTTCACCCTGATCACCTTCCCGCCGCTCTGGTTCAAGATCATGAACCCCAAAGTCCGCGAATGGGCTGGCGGTGATGAAAGCAAGATCAACTGGGGACCTGAAAAGGAAGCGGCCTAGCCTGCAGCCTCCCCGAGCAGGGCGCTAGGCTGCGTCCGTATTCGGCAGTTTGGTGATCGGCGCTGCTGCCGAGCCGTCATAGATCGTTGGGTCGGTGAGGGTGGTGTTCTCGCCTTCAGGATCCGACGTATGCCGGCCGTCGTTAAAGACGCCCGGCGGGACGTCCTCGCCGCGATCCAGCTTTTGTAGAATGTCGCGGAAGGTCTCTGGCGTCAGGTCCTGGTAGTAATAGTCGTTGATCTGCACCATCGGCGCGTTGCAGCAAGCGCCCAGACACTCGACCTCGAGCCAAGACAGATTCCCGCTGGCATTTATGGTGTTCTGTGGACCGATGATCTCTTTACAGACATCGACAAGCTCGTTTGAGCCGCGGAGCATGCAGGGGGTGGTGCCGCACAGTTGCACGAAATAGGTGCCCACCGGCCGCAGATTGAACATCGTGTAAAAGGTCGCGACCTCGTAAACACGAATATAGGGCATCGCGAGCTGCTGCGCGATCGTTTCCATGGCCGCGATAGAGATCCAGCCCTCTTGCTTTTGGGCCTGCCAAAGAAAAGGAATCACGGCGGAGGCCTCACGGCCCTCCGGGTACTTCTTGATTTGGGCGTCGCACCAGGCGCTGTTCTCATCGCTCCACGCAAAGCTCTGAGGTTGATTGCGAGTCGGGGTGCGGTCAGCCATGGCGCATCACTCTTCGAAGTTTGAACCTATCGTATCGCCAGCAACGCCCATTTTGTCCAGCCGCTGGCGGCTCTGCGTGATCGTGCGCCGCAGGGTGGCGATGCGGTAGGCGCGCAAGGGCCCGCCAATGATCGGCAGCTTGGTCACCCGGTCGGACCGGAGCGCGAAGAACACAAACGCGATCGCGGGCACCCATGGCGGTGCGTCCTCGCCCTGGCCTTCGATGCGAAAGGGGAGGATCGCCGTCACAACGATAAGGCCGAAGATCAGCCCGAACAGGGCCGCGCCGAGCATCGCCATGCTCTTGGGCCCCTCAAGATGTTCGGGCTTGAGCTGGAAGAACGCGGTCCCCGTGAACAGGGTCAGAATGAAAGCCAGAGTGCCGCCTTGGACGATGAGAAACGTTTGATCGGTCATGCTGGCCCCCGTCATGGTCAACGACACGTTACCCGCTGGTTTCACCCGACGCGAGAAAGACAACAAAAGCAGCCAGCGCCGAACGTTCCCTTTCGCATCGAATGAGCGCGATTGTCGCCGCGGACCTTTTGCGTTAGAGAATCGCCAAATCAGTGTAACGCTTTAAGTTCGCTAGCGTTTATGGGGAGAACCATACGTGATTCGAGGTGCCCTGTTGCTAGCGGCTGCCGCTGCTTCGCTGACAGTGTCGGCCGCGGCGCAGGATGATTCCCGCCAAATCTTCGAGGCGAGCTACTTTGAGCGTTTTGCTCCGCAGACGGCCATCGACATGGTCCGCCGTGTGCCGGGCTTCAGCATCCGCGAGCAAGGCGATGACCGCGGCCTCGGCCAGGGCGGGGTCAATGTGCTGATCAACGGGCAGCGGATCACGTCCAAGGACACCGATGCGACCGACGTTCTCTCACGGACCCCGGCCACCACCGTGGTGCGGATCGAGATCGCTGATGCCGCGACGCTGGGCGTGACCGGCCTCACCGGGCAGGTGGCCAATGTCATTCTTGATCGAAGCACGCTGAGCGGCAACTGGGAGTATGAACCGGAGTTTCGCGACGGCGCCCGGCCTCTTTTGACCAATGGCACATTATCTGTGTCGGGAGAAAAAGGCGACCTCAGCTACACGATCGGTTTTGACAATCGGAGCTTTCGGGGCGGTGAGCAGGGCCCCGAATTTGTCTTTGACGGTGACGGCAACTTCGTTGAGCGGCGTCAGGAGAAATTCTCCTCCCGCGGTGAAAACCCCAGCGTCACCACGTCTCTGAACTACCCGATCAGTGAGCGGACGAATCTTGCCTTTACAGGATCGGCGACGCTGTTCGGCGTGGACCGGTGGGAATTTTCCGACGTCGAGGACGTGTCGTCCCGCGACACGTTGCGCGCGGAAGACGAGTGGAACGCCGAAGGCTCGCTTGAGCTGAGCCATGATGTCGGGCCAGGCACGCTCAAAGTCATCGCCTATGACCGGTTTGAGCACAGCCCGTTGACAACGCGTGAGCTCAACGATGTGTTCGGAACCAGCTTCATCGTCACTGAATTTGCCCAGGAGATTAATGAGGGCGAGCTCATCGGGCGGACCGAGTATGCATTCTCGAAGGAGAACGGCGTCTCCTGGGAAATCGCCGCCGAGCTTGCGTTCAACTTCCTCGATTCTGAGTCCGTCTTCAGCCAAAGAGGGACAGGCGGCGACACCTTCACGGTATTGCCGGACGTTCGTGTGGAAGAACTCCGTGAGCAGATTTCTTTAACCCGCGGCTTCACTCTCTGGGACAAGCTTGTGGTCCAAGCTTCCGCGGCCGGTGAGTGGTCCAGGATCACCGTGATCAGCGAGGAGAGCACCCGGGTGCCGGCCAACAGCGCCGGCGCGACGGTTGGTTTCTCGCCAGGCGCAGACACGCAAGCGCGCAGCTTCACCCGTCCGAAGGGCTTTTTGACCTTCTCCTATCCCGTCAACGATCGGTTTGACCTTCGCGCGCGTTTCGAGCGTTCCGTTGGGCAGCTCTCCTTTTTCGATTTCATCGCCAATGTGAATCTCCAAGAGGAGCGTGAGCAGGCGGGGAACACCAGGCTGGTGCCTGAGCAGTCCTGGGACGGAGAAATAGAGCTTGAGGCCGCGATCAGCGAAGAGGAGAAGGTGATCTTTCGCGTCTCCGGGCGCATGATCGAGGATCTGGTTGATCAGGTGCCGTTCGATGTCTTCGACGACAACGGCAACGCCATTGATGTCATTGATGCGGTTGGCAATATCGACAGTGCGACGCAGTGGGAAGTTAATCTTGAAGGCACGGTCGAGACGGACCGGTGGGGCCTGCCTGGCGGGCGCATCGATTTCTCAGGGCTTTATCGTGACACCAATGTCGAGGATCCAACGACCCTAGAGACACGGTCTATCAGCCGAGAGGAAGACTGGGCCTACAATATCGAGTTTCGGCACGATATTCCGTCAACGCCCTATGCTTACGGGTTCCAGTATGAGGGCATCGAAGACGTGGTGGTTTACCGCGTCGATGAAATCGCCCGAGCGAATATTCCGCAACCGGAGACTGAGATCTATGTGGAGCACAAAGATCTTTACGGCATGATCCTGCGCTTCACGGTCGCTAACGTCCTCAACGTCTCTTATGAGCAGGACCGAACACGCTGGACCGGTCGGCGTGAGCAGACGCCGATCGAGTTCATCGAAGATAGAGCGCGCACAGATAATCGCCGTTTTTCCATCACCCTTTCGGGCACGTTTTGATCTGGCGTGTGCGATGCTAGGCGCTTCGGCATGAGCACGATCACCGACGACAAAACGCTGGATGCGGGCGAGAGTTTCGTGGACCGGGCCCCGCCGCCGCTCAGGCCTTACTTGCGTTTGATGCGCGCTGATCGGCCGATCGGTGTGTGGCTTCTCTTCATTCCCTGCCTTTGGGGCGTGATCGCTGCGCGACCCGAGGGAATGGACGCTGGCCGTTTTTGGTGGCTCGCCATTCTCTTTTTCGTGGGCGCCTTCGTCATGCGCTCAGCGGGGTGCGCCTATAACGATTTTGTGGATCGGGACCTCGATGCCTCGGTGGAGCGGACGAAGAACCGGCCGATCGCGTCGGGCGCGGTGTCGCCGAAGGCTGCGCTGGCGCTGGTTGTTGGATTGAGTCTCATCGGCTTTTTGGTGCTGATCCAGCTCGGCTTGCCTGCGATCCTGATTGGTGTTGCGTCCCTTGCCTTGGTGGCGGGCTACCCCTTCATGAAGCGGATCACCTGGTGGCCGCAGCTTTGGCTGGGCCTGACCTTCAACTGGGGTGTTCTGGTCGGCGCTGCTGCGGTCAGCGGTACCGTGCCGCTGCCAGCGCTGCTGCTCTATGCGGCAGGGGTCTTTTGGACCCTCGGCTATGACACGATCTACGCCCTTCAGGACATTGAGGACGATGCCTTGGCAGGGATCAAATCGAGCGCCCAAAGGCTGGGCGCGCATGTGGGGCGCGGTGTCGGGATCTTCTACGCGATCACCATGGTGCTGTGCGCGGCTGCGATGGTGGCCAGCGGCGCGTCATCCTGGGTGTTCCTGCTTCTCGCGCCAGCGGCCCATTTCCTTTGGCAGGTCAAGGAGCTGGACCCCGAAAGCGCCGAGCGTAACCTTCTCCTCTTCAAATCGAATGTCTGGCCTGGAGGCATGATCGCTGCGGCAATGCTGCCCCTTTAGTGGACCGCGATCAGAGGTGACCCACATGAAACGCATGACAAAACCAGGCGTCTTGACCCGGCGAGCTGCTGTGGCAGGTGCCAGCGCTGCATTGGCGCTGCCCGCGGTGGCCGGCGCCCGCCGCACCCCGACTGAGGAGACCAATGGCATGACCCCCGTACCGGTACCGCTCGGCGAGAGTGATGTGGATTGGGATGCTGTGACGGAAGATGAGTGGCGTGAGCGCTTGTCAGATGCGTCCTACCGTGTGCTTCGCCGCGAAGGCACCGAGCGCTCGGGCACATCACACCTCAATGACGAAAAGCGCCCGGGTGTCTTCATCTGCGCTGGCTGCGCTTTGCCGATCTTCCGCTCCGAGACGAAATACAACAGCGGTACGGGATGGCCGTCGTTCTTCGACTATATCGAAGGCTCGCTCGGCTTTAAAACCGACTACAAACTCATCTATCCGCGTAAAGAGTACCATTGCGTTCGCTGCGGTGGCCACCAGGGCCATGTTTTCCGCGACGGACCTGAGCCGACCGGCCTTCGGTACTGCAACAACGGTGTCGCGCTGAACTTCGTCCCCGACGCGGCGTAGGTTCAAGGCGTGTTGGGGAAACTGACCGCGCCCGTCTGACGATCAACAACGATGGCGTCGCGGAAGGTGCCGCTGTCGTCGGCGACTTTGATCGCAAAATTGTCGGAGCCGGTGAGGCCGAACTCAGCCCTGCCCGAAAATGCAGTTTGGAAGACTAAAGATGCCGTGTGCGTTGCGCCGATTTTGTTGAGCACCAGCCGCGCATCCCCTGAGCCCGGGGTCACGTCATCATGGCTGATCAGCACGGCATCCGATTTGACCGCGAGCCGGTTGGTGCTGTCAGGGGACGCATTGATGCCAAAAGTGGGTCGCTCACGGAGTTTTAGCCAAGCTGCGCCGGAGTAGACCCGGAGATCGTCCTCATCCGTGACATAGGCGACCATACCGATGATCGGCGCAAAGAAGGCCCAAGCCCCATCCTGCTGCACCGCGACGGTGTCTTGCGTCTGGCCCGACCATGCATCGCCGCCCGCGCCGGCGGGGATGATGAAGCCGTCACCGTCAGCAGGCGCGACAGGTTCAGCGGATGTGGTGGCGCTTTCAACGGAGAGATGCACAAGGGCGTCGAGCCGGCGAAGCCCCTCGTTCACGGTGACATGCTTCTGCGATTGCGCCTCCGCGAGGTAGGGAAGGGACAGGCGGGTGCTTTGATCGCTCATCGGGGGCTCCTCCGGCTCAGGAGCATCATGCCGCGAGCGGGAGCGGCGGGGATAAGTTCTCAGTCGCGCGCTGGGCTTGTCGTGACGGGGCTGTAGCCGAGACCATCCGACCCTGCCGCCGCAGGCAGTGTTCTGAGGATCGAGAAGTCCTCGGTGCTGATCTCAGCGACCGAGGCCGAGCCCGTCGCCGCCGCCCAGACCACCTCGCCGCCGGGCGAGAAGAGCAGCGTCACCGGAAAGCTCAGCTGGTGCTCGATCAGATTGATCGAGCCGACACGTTCCCGCGTCCCCCGGTCATAGAAGACAAGCGCGCTTCGGTAGGGATGGCTCACCGCAACGAGTTCCCCGTCTGGGCTCACCTCGACCCGGATCGGGGCACCGTCGGTTTCTATCGTGTCAATCCGCTCAAGGCTCTCGGCATCAAACACCATGATGGAGCGGGACCGGTTGTTCCCCACCCAGATTTCTTTGCCGTCTGGCGTCACCGAGATCGCTTCGGTGCCTTCGCCGGCTTCGACATCTTGGACCTTGGCGTAGCCTTTAAGATCAACCACCGTGAACGTGCCTGATCCAATGCTCGCGGCATAGGCAAGGGGCTTGTCAGGTGACAGAGCAACCATATGGGTGCCGTCTTGGCCCGTCTCAATCGCCGCGACAGTCTCACGGCGATCAACATCGACGATCACCACATCTTGTGTGATCTCGGTGGTGACGATCACCTGCGATGTGTCTGGGATCCATTTGAGGCCATGGGGCCCGCGGTGATCGCCGAGCGAGATCTCGCCCAGTGGCGCCGCGGTTGCGACATCAAAGAGATGGAGCGTGTTGCCCTCATAACCTTGCTCGCGATAGCTCACCACCACGGCCGTTTTTCCGTCCGGTGACAGAGCAATCTCGTGGGGCGCGCGTCCTGTCTCGCGTCGAGCGACCTCTTCACCGGTGCTGAGATCGATGAAACTCACGCTGTCATCGACCTTGTTACCGACGACCAGCGTGTCGGCCTGTGCAGTGGACCAACCTGCAAGCGCGATGGCGGCTGGGGCGAGGCGCATGGCGATCTCCTTGTTCGCGCCGCTCTTTTTTAGGGCGCAACACTATGTGTCAAGCGGCGTGCGTTGAGCGGCGCGCGCGGTGAGCTATATCCTTGGTGTGCAACCGTCTGACCTCCTCCACCCCACGCCGAAGGGCCTTTATTGTCCGCCAGGTGACTTTTTCATCGATCCTGTGGCAGCCGTCGACCGAGCCGTGATCACCCATGGGCATGCGGATCATGCGCGCGCGGGTCATGGTGCTGTCATGGCGACACCAGAGACCATCGCCATCATGGCGATCCGCTACGGTGAGGCGTTCACCGAACGGCGCGAGCCACTGTCTTTGGGCGAGGTCGCCACCATCAATGGCGTGACCGTATGGTTTGCTCCAGCGGGACACATTCTTGGTTCCGCGCAAGCCGTTGTCGAGCACCAGGGTATACGGATGGTCGTAACGGGTGACTACAAAAGACGGCGCGACCCCACCTGCGCTCCCTTTGAGCCTGTGCTTTGTGACGTTCTCATCTCCGAGGCGACATTTGCTTTGCCCGTCTTCAAACATCCGGATACAGCAGGAGAGGCGCGCAAGCTGATCCGGTCGGCCGAACAGTTCCCAGAAAGGGCGCATCTCGTCGGCGCCTATGCCCTTGGTAAAGCCCAACGCCTGATCTGCCACCTGCGCGAAGAGGGCTACGACGCGCCGATCTTTATCCATGGCGCGATGCAAAAGCTCTGTGATCTTTATGAAGAGCATGGCATCGCGCTTGGCCCGCTAGAACCTGCGACGATCGAAAAGGGCAAGGACAGCAAAGGACGCTTTGCGGGGCAGATTGTGATTTGTCCGCCCTCGGCGATTGGCGCGACCTGGGCACGGCGGTTCCCCGATCCTTTGCCTGTCTTTGCCAGCGGCTGGATGCGCGTCAGGCAACGGGCGAAACAACGCGGTGTCGAGCTGCCGCTGATCATTTCTGATCACGCAGATTGGGACGAGCTCACGGAAACCGTCCGCGAGGTGAACCCGGCCGAGCTTTGGGTGACCCATGGGCGTGATGATGCCTTTGTGCGGTGGGCGGAGCTTGAGGGGCGCAAGGCCCGGCCGCTTCATCTCGTCGGCTATGATGACGAGTCCGAAACATGAACCGTTTCGCGGAACTCCTGACCCGGCTCATCTGTACACCAGCGCGGAATGGTAAGATCCGTCTGCTCGTGGACTATTTTTCTGAAACCCCGGATCCGGAGAGAGGCTGGGCCGTGGCGGCGATCACCCGCGACCTTGAGATCAAAGCGATCAAGAACGCGGCCATCCGCTCACTTGTCATCTCTCGCGTTGACGAGGTGCTGTTTGATCTGAGCCGTGACTATGTGGGCGACACAGCCGAGGCTGTGTCGCTGATCTGGCCCGCGAAACCCGGCGCGAACCGTGTGCCGTCGCTGTCTGAGGTGGTGGCTGAGCTGAATACCGCCTCACGCACAGAGGCGCCGCGGCTCGTGGAGGCTTGGTTTGATGCTCTTGATGCGGATGGCCGATGGGCGTTGATCAAGCTGATCACCGGTGGGCTGCGGATCGGTGTTGCTGCACGGCTGGTCAAGCTCGCGCTTGCGGACTTCGGCGGCAAGGAGCCGCAGGAGATTGAAGAGCTTTGGCATGGCCTGACGCCGCCCTACGAGGACCTTTTTGCGTGGCTCGAGGCGCGCGCGGACAAGCCCGTCAATGCGATGAAGGCGCCGTTTCGCCCGGTGATGCTCAGTCATCCGATCGAAGAGGCGGACAAGCCGCGTATCGATCTCGCCGCTATGACGGCGGAGTGGAAATGGGATGGAATCCGTGTCCAGATGGTCCGCGACGGCGATGAAGCGCGGCTCTACACAAGGACCGGCGACGATATCTCGGCGACCTTTCCCGATGTGATCGCGGGTTTTCCTATCAATGCCGCGATCGACGGCGAACTGCTTGTCTTTGACCCTGAGATCCGCGACCGGTTCGAGGTGCGTCCGTTCAATGATCTGCAACAACGGCTCAACCGAAAAACGGTCTCGGCTAAGATGATTGCCGCGTACCCGGCCTTCATCCGCGCCTATGATGTGCTGTGGGCGGAGGGAGAAGACTTGCGAACCTTGACTCTGCTGCAACGTCGTGAGCGTCTCGAAGCGATCGTCGGCGAAGGCCTGCCGCGGGTTGATCTCAGTGAGCAGATCGATCCCGCCGATTGGGACGTGCTCGAGGACTTGCGCTCATCACCACCGATCGAGGCGATCGAGGGGGTGATGCTCAAGTCCAAAGACAGTGCCTATGTTCCAGGGCGACCGAAGGGGCCTTGGTGGAAGTGGAAGAAAAACCCCCGGCTTGTCGATGCCGTGTTGATGTACGCGCAGCGGGGGCGGGGAAAGCGGGCCGGTTTTTACTCCGACTACACCTTTGGCTGCTGGCGCGATGGGGAGCTGGTGCCCGTGGGCAAGGCCTATCACGGGTTTACCGATGAGGAGCTCAAAAAGATCGATAAGTTTGTCCGTGACCATACGGTTGATCGCTACGGCCCCGTTCGTGCTGTACGGGCGGAGCCAGACTTTGGGCTCGTTTTCGAAGTGGCGTTTGAGGGGCTCCAGCGCTCGCCGCGTCACAAATCAGGCGTGGCGATGCGCTTTCCGCGCATCAACCGGCTACGCTGGGACAAGCCGGCCAGCGAGGCTGACCAGCTCTCTGTGCTTGAAGCGATGCTCCCGGACTAAGAGGCCGAGAGGTAGCCATGGCGGTCGAGATACTCGACGATCTCTTCGGCGGCTTTCTCCGCGGCGACTTGTGATGTGTCGAGATCGATTTCGGCATTCTCCGGCTCTTCGTAAGCGCTATCGATGCCGGTGAAGTTCTTGATCTCGCCGCGACGGGCCTTGGCGTAAAGACCTTTCACGTCCCGCTGTTCACAGACCTCGAGCGGGGTGGAGATGAAGACCTCGATAAACTCGCCACCCTCCATCCGATCCCGCACGGAACGGCGTTCCGACCGAAAAGGTGAGATGAAGGAGACCAAGGTGATAAGGCCAGCATCGACCATCAGCTTTGCCGCTTCGCCCACTCGGCGAATGTTCTCCACCCGGTCGGCATCGGTGAAACCAAGGTCACGGTTGAGGCCGTGGCGAACATTGTCCCCATCCAGAACATAGGTCATCCGGCCAAGATCGTGGAGACGTTTCTCGACCAGATTCGCCACCGTCGATTTGCCTGAACCCGAAAGCCCAGTGAACCAAAGAACGCAAGGCTTCTGACCAGCAAGCTTGGCGCGGGAGGACTTATCGACCTCAAGTGCTTGCCAATGGACGTTCTTCGCACGGCGCAGGGCGTAATCGATCATCCCGACACCGACCGTGTGGTTGGTGATCCGGTCGATCAGGATGAAGCTGCCCATGGCGCGGTTGTCCGCATAGGCATCAAATACCAAACGCTGGGTCAGGGAGATATTGCAGACGCCAATCTCGTTGAGTTTCAGCGTCTTGCCCGAGAGGTTCTCCAGCGTGTTGACGTCGATCCGGTGCTTGAGCTCGGTCACCTGCGCCGGGATCATCCGGTTGTTGGACTTCAGAATATACTGCCGACCCGGCAGCATCTCTTCATCGTCCATCCAGATGATTTTCGCCTGGAGCTGGCTTTCTTGCTCTGCTGGCTGCTGAGCGGCGGCGATCACATCGCCCCGGCTGGCGTCCACTTCGTCAGCCAGCGTCAGAGTCACGGCGCGGTTCTTGTCGGCCATGTCCAGGTCACCCTCGCGGGTGACGATCCGCTCGACCTTGGTGCGTTTGCCTGAGGGCAGAATCACCACCTCATCGCCGGGCTTTACGCTGCCGGACACAACAGTGCCGGCAAAGCCGCGGAAGTCGAGATTGGGGCGGTTCACCCATTGGACCGGCATACGGAAGGGTTGTTCTTCCTTCCGCGAGACATCGATGGTCTCAAGATAGGGCAGGAGCGCTGATCCATCATACCACGGCGTGTTCGGACTTTTGGTCAGCATGTTGTCGCCTTTAAGAGCGGACAGCGGCATGCACGTGATCGTCTCAAATCCCAGAGGCTTGGCAAACGTTCGGTACTCTTCCTCAATCGACCGGAAGATATCCTCTCGGTAGTCCTTGAGGTCCATCTTGTTGATGGCGACCACCACGTGACGAATACCGAGCAGCGAGCAGATAAAGCTGTGACGGCGCGTCTGCGGCAAGACGCCTTGGCGGGCGTCGATCAGAATGATCGCGACATCGGCCGTCGACGCACCGGTTGCCATGTTGCGGGTGTATTGCTCATGACCCGGTGTATCGGCAACGATGAATTTCCGCTTGTCCGTTGAGAAGAAGCGGTAAGCGACATCGATGGTGATGCCTTGCTCACGCTCCGCGGCCAGACCGTCGACGAGAAGGGCGAAGTCAATCTCACCGCCTTGGGTACCAAATTTCTTACTGTCCGAACCCAGCGCATCGAGCTGGTCGTCAGCGATCGTCTTGGCGTCGTAGAGGAGACGCCCGATCAGCGTCGACTTGCCGTCATCCACCGACCCGCAGGTCAGGAAGCGCAGCATGTCCTTTTTCTCGTGGGTGGCGAGGTATTCGTGGATATCGTCGCCGTCTTTGAAGACCGATCCGTCCATTAGAAATAGCCCTCTTGTTTTTTCTTCTCCATCGATGCCGATTGGTCGTGGTCGATGACCCGGCCTTGGCGCTCAGAGCTCCGTGACAGGAGCATTTCTTCGATGATTTTCGGGAGTGTATCGGCGTTTGATTCAACAGCGCCGGTCAGCGGGTAGCAGCCGAGAGTCCGGAAGCGGACCATCTTCATCTCTGGCGTCTCGCCTTCGTGCAGCGGCATGCGGTCATCGTCGACCATGATCAGGGTGCCGTCGCGTTCGACAACTGGGCGTTCGCCGGCGAGATAAAGCGGGACCATGTCGATGTTCTCGCGGGCGATGTATTGCCAGACGTCGAGCTCGGTCCAGTTCGAGATCGGGAAGACACGGGTCGACTCGCCCGGCGCGGTGCGGGTGTTGTAGATGTTCCAAAGCTCTGGGCGCTGGTTTTTCGGGTCCCAGCGGTGATCAGCTGTCCGGAAGCTGAAGATCCGCTCTTTTGCGCGCGATTTTTCTTCGTCGCGCCGCGCGCCGCCAAAGGCTGCGTCAAACTTGTAGTGATTGAGCGCCTGTTTCAGCGCCTGGGTCTTCATAATGTCCGTATGCACAGCGGAGCCGTGGCTGAACGGGTTCACGCCCTGGCGCACGCCGTCTTGGTTGGTCCAGACACGGAGGTCGACACCGAGCCGATCGGGCAGCGCGTCGCGAAACTCGATCATCTGGCGGAACTTCCACGTCGTATCGACATGGAGCAGCGGGAAGGGCGGCTTTGACGGATAGAACGCCTTGAGCGCGAGATGCAGCATCACGGCTGAGTCTTTGCCGATCGAATAGAGCATCACCGGGTTTTCGACCTCGGCGACCACCTCGCGCATGATGTGGATCGCTTCGGCCTCAAGCCGGTCCAGGTGGGTCATCGCTTCGGGCGAAATCAGGCCCTCGGCGCGCGGCGTCTCGGCCACTTCGAGGGTGTCGAGGCGCTGGGCCGCTTGTTCTAGGGTTTTGTCGGTCATGCCGCCCCCGTTTTTGATGCGCTCAAGCCCCTTCCCATCGTTGAGGAGCTTGCGGGAAATGGTGGTGATGGAGAGCCCGGAGGTCTCGCTAAGCCGCTCAGCGCGGCGGATCAGATCGTCGGTGGTGAGCATCGTCATATCTCCGGACGAAGAGTTGGCCTGTGGTCGTGGGAAAATCAAGGCAAAATCCAGACCAATCGTGGGACGGTGAGGCTTGAGATTTGATGAAGAGTGGGAGGGAGTAGCTAGGACCCTGTTAGTTCAAGGAAAAATCAACGCCGTGGCGAGGAGCTTTTCTGGGGCGGCGAACGAAGGCCGCGTGGCCCAGCCCCCTTTCGAGCCGTTGGTGAGCCTGACCCGAGACAGTCTGTCTCGGCTTGCTGCATAACACCGCTAAGCAGCCACCATGCCAAGGACTCGGCCTTCAGCGCGGTGTTGAGATGACAAAGGAACAGTCGTGACCGAAACCTCCTGTTTCTGCGGTGCCGTGACGATCGCTATCCAGGCGCCGCCGAAATTCGTGCATGACTGCAATTGCTCGTTATGCCGGAACAGCGGTGCGGCTTGGGGCTATTTCAGCGCTGGCGAGGTGAGGGTGATTGGCAACACATCGATTTTTGTGCGGCCTGATCGCGAGCTACCGGCCGTTGCTATCCACTCCTGTTCCACCTGCCATGCGACCACCCATTGGGCGTTGACGGAGGACTACCTGGCTAAAGAACCGGACGCTGATCGCATGGGCGTCAACATGCGGCTCTTCAGCAGCGAGTTGCTGCAAGGGGTCGAGATCCGCTTCCCCGATGGCGCGGGATGGGATGGCCAGAGCGATTTTGGTTTCCGCCGCCCATCCTTCGTCGCGTCTGAAGACACGGCGTTCTAGCTCAACCGCGCGGCGGCAGGGTGTGCACCATGGTCAGGAATTTAAGCTCCGTCGCGCCGCGGCGATGTTCTGACAGCTCCTGATATTCAACGTCGGCATACCAGGCTTTGGCGGCCTCGGCGCTCGGGAACTTAAAGATGATCACCCGGCCGGTGAGGGTATCGGTGCCTTCAAAGGTCTCGGGATTGTCGTCAAAGGTGACGAACTCACCGCCATGCCGTTTGAGGATTGGGAAAAAGCCCTTCTCATAGGTCCGGTAGCCATCCGCGTCTTTGATGGCGGCGAGGTTGACGATCATAAAAACAGGTAAATCAGCCAATGTGGTCTCCCTACGGCGCTCTCTTAACTTGGGCCGTTTGATACCCGTGAAGCATGCGTGATGGGGCATCCGCAACGCTGGAACTGCGGTTGATCACTTGGCCCTTGCATTTGCGCGCGCTCTGCCCTTCTTCAGGGCGATGACAGCGCCTTCGCACCTCTTTTCTGTCGCGCCGATGATTGACTGGACGGACCGCTATTGCCGGTTCTTCCATCGGCAGCTGACCAGCCACGCGCTGCTCTACACCGAGATGATCACGGCGGAGGCGATCCTCAACGGCGACCAAGAGCATCTTCTGGGGTTCGATCACGAGGGACCCGTGGCGCTGCAGCTGGGCGGTTCGGACCCAATGAAGCTCGCGAAAGCGGCGGCGATCGGTGCGGCCTACGGCTATGATGAGATCAACCTCAATGTGGGCTGCCCGTCCGATCGGGTGCAGTCGGGCCGGTTCGGTGCCTGCTTGATGAAGGAACCGGAGCTCGTCCGCGACTGCCTGATCGCCATGCGCGAGGCGGTGGATGTTCCGGTCACGGCCAAATGCAGGATCGGCGTCGATGATCAGGATCCGGAGGAGGCGCTGCCGCTGTTTCTTGGGAATGTGGAGGTGGCGGGGGTAAAGAGCGTCGCGATCCATGCGCGCAAAGCATGGCTGCAGGGTCTGTCGCCGAAAGAAAACCGCACCATTCCTCCTCTCGACTATGACCTTGTCTTCAGGATGAAGAGAGCGTTCCCGGGGTTGATGATCATCCTCAATGGCGGTCTTCCGACGCCTAAGGAGGCCCATGCCCATCTTGGCTATGTCGACGGCGTGATGCTCGGACGCGCGGCCTATGAGAAGCCAGGGCTGCTCGCAGATGTGGACCGGCTTTACTTTGGTGACAGTCGCCCCGCTGTGACTGCGGAGGATGCCGTCTTGGCCGTCGTTCAGAAGGCGCAGAAGGGCACGACCCCGATCTGGCGCTACGCGCGGCATATGCTGGGCCTGTTCGCGGGCCAAAAGGGCGCACGCATCTGGCGTCGCCGGATCAGCGAGGAGGCGCGCCTGCCGGACGCGCGGTCCGATCTCTTGCTCCGCATTATGACGGAAGAGGGGCTCGGCTCTTCACCCTCGGCGCAGGCCGCTGAATGACCTATCTTCTTTTGGCCCTGACGGGCGCGTTTGCCGGGACGCTCGGCGGTCTCTTCGGCATTGGCGGCGGCATTATCATCGTCCCGGTGCTGTTCGCGGTCCTGACAGGTGCGGGCGCTGACCCTGAAGTGGCCGCGAAGACCGCGGTCGCGACATCGCTCGCCACCATCATTGTCACGTCTCTCCGGTCCCTCCGTGCCCACCATAAAAAGGGTGCGGTCGACTTTGGCGTGCTCAAGATCTGGGCGCCGTTCATTGCCCTTGGCGCGATCGTCGGGGCTGGCCTCGCGCGGATCATTGACGGCCAGGCGCTGGTTTTCTTTTTCGCGTTCGCCGCCTTTGGGATGGGGACGCAGCGGCTTCTCAAAAAGGACAAAGATGCCGCGCCAAAAAAGACCTTCGATTTCTCGCTACCGGCTCAGCGCGGCATGGCAGTCATCACGGGGGTCGTTTCAAGCCTTCTTGGCATTGGCGGCGGGGTGCTCGGCGTCATGTTGATGACCCTTTCGGGCCGACCGATCCACCAGGCCGTAGGCACCGCCTCCGGCTTTGGCATGGCGATCGCGATCCCCGGCGCCATCACCTTTCTTCTCTTGGGGCTCACCGACGAGGCGCTGCCTGGGGCGATCGGCTATGTCCACATCCCCGCCTTTGTTGCGATCGCCCTCGGCACACTGATCTTTGTGCCGTTGGGCGCTCACCTGGCGCATGCCGCGTCCCAGCGGCACCTTTCGATCGCCTTTGGCCTTTTCCTTTTGCTGATGAGCGCCAATCTCCTGAGAGAAGCGCTGGTGTCCTTCTAGGCCTTGCCCCTGTTGACCCCCATTAAGGCGAGGCATACCAGCGGCGCGCTAGAAGACACCGCAACAAGATCAGCGAGAAGGCGATCAGGCATGAGCAAAGAGTACGACGTCGTTGTCATTGGTGGAGGCCCTGGCGGCTACAACGCAGCCATCCGCGCGGCCCAGCTGGGTTTGAAGACCGCCTGTATCGACAAGCGCGAGACCAAGAAGTTTGGCGGGACGTGCCTGAATGTTGGCTGCATCCCTTCGAAAGCGATGCTGCATGCCTCCGAGGCCTATGAGGGCGCGGACAAGCATCTCGCTGATCTCGGTGTGAAGGTCTCGGGTCTCGAGCTCGATCTTGGCCGGATGCTGGGCCAAAAGGACGACGCGGTGAACGGGCTGACGTCGGGCATCGAGTATCTTTTCAAGAAGAACAAAATCGACGGCTATTTGGGCTGGGGCCGGATCGATGGTCCAGGCAAAGTTGTCGTCGACACCGATGAGGGATCCGAGACCATCAGTGCCAAGAACATCATCATCGCTACGGGCTCTGATATCTTGAGCCTACCTGGCGTCGAGATCGACGAAGAGGTGATCGTCTCCTCCACCGGTGCACTCAGCCTTGCCAAAGTGCCAGAGCATATGGTCGTTGTTGGCGGCGGCTATATTGGCCTTGAGATGGGCTCGGTCTGGCGCCGCCTCGGTGCCAAGGTCACCGTGGTGGAGTTCCTCGATCGCATCACGCCGGGCATGGACGCAGAGATCTCCAAGCAGTTCCAGCGCATCCTGAAAAAGCAAGGCATGGCCTTCAAGCTCGGCACTAAAGTGATGGGCATTGAGAAGACGAAAAAAGGCGCGACACTCACCGTCGAGCCTGCACAAGGGGGCGAGCAGGAGACCATCGATGCTGATGTCGTCCTGATCTCCATCGGCCGTAAGCCGTTTACGGACAAATTGGGTCTCGAGACCGTCGGCATCACACCGAACCAGCGCGGCTTTATCGAGGTTGACGCCCATTGGAGCACAGGCGTTCCTGGCATCTACGCCATCGGCGATTGCACGCCCGGTCCGATGCTGGCCCACAAGGCAGAAGAGGAGGCTGTTGCGGTCGCTGAGGTCATCGCCAATGGCCATGGCCATGTCGACTACGATATCATCCCAGGTGTGGTGTACACGGACCCTGAAGTCGCGACCGTCGGTAAGACCGAAGAGCAGTTGAAAGAAGCTGGCGTTGAATACAACGTTGGCAAATTCCCCTTCACGGCCAACAGTCGCGCAAAAACCAATCATGAGACGGATGGTTTTGTCAAAGTGCTGGCCGACAAAAAGACCGATAAGGTCCTGGGCGTGCATATGATCGGCACCGGCGTCGGTGAGATGATCGCCGAGGCTTGCGTTATCATGAGCTTTGGCGGCAGCTCTGAAGATATCGCTCGCACCTGCCACCCGCATCCAACCCGCACGGAAGCCTTCCGTCAGGCAGCCATGGGTGTCGAAGGCTGGACGATGCAGGCCTAGCCCTTCGGGCCGGAGATATCGTTGTTCATGGACGGGCACCCGGCGAGAGCTGGCGTGCCCGTTCTGCCTTTGGTGTCGTGCTGCGGCGGCCAAGTGGCTGGCGTACCGCTGCTTTCTCGGGCTCAAGCTGTGGAATGTGGTCTTTCCATGACACCGGGCGCCCGTTAGGGTCAGCGTTTGGCGCAGCTCCTTGCGCTTTGAACCCTATGTCGACGTCGAGAGAGCCCAGCCCAAAAAAGGCGGCCCAAGGGAAGCCCCCACATGTTCTACCTGATCCTCCTCAGCATCGCGGCCGTTGGTGTCGCCGCAGCCATGGTGCAGATGCGGAGCCATCCTAAGGGGCTTTACGTCCTCTTTTTCACCGAGATGTGGGAGCGCTTTTCCTACTACGGCATGCGGGCGCTCTTGATCTTTTATCTGACCAAGCATTTTCTCTTCACAACAGACGCCGCCTACGGAATATATGGCGCTTATACGACGCTGGTCTATATTTTGCCGGTGATCGGCGGCGCGATTGCGGACCGTTACCTTGGTCTGCGCAAATCGGTGCTCGTCGGTGCGATCCTTCTGGTGGCGGGTCACGGCCTCATGGCCTTCGAAGGCGCGCCGGTGGAAGCAGGCAACAGTCCGAACCCGGTCATTCTCAATATCTTCTTCTTGGCACTGACATTGATTGTGATGGGTGTTGGCTTCTTGAAGGCTAATATCTCTGCGCTGGTTGGCGAGCTCTATGAGAAGACCGATAAGCGCCGCGATCAGGCGTTCACGCTCTACTATGTGGGGATCAACCTTGGCTCCTTCGGCGGCGCGCTGCTGGCGGGCTATCTTGGTGAGACGTTCGGTTGGCGCTACGGTTTCGGCCTTGCTGGCATTGGCATGCTGGCCGGTCTTGTCGTGTTCATCCGTGGCAAGGCGCTGCTTAATGGCGCGGGCGAGCCGCGGGACCCCAAAGCCCTGGCTGAGGCCGTCGTCGGCGGGATCACGCGCGAGCGCCTGATTTATATCGGTGCGGCGATCATCACCTTGCTGGTTTGGCTGATGATCCGCGATCAGGGTACGGTCGGGCTCGTTCTCTACGCAGCGAGTGCCATTACGCTTCGCCACATCCTCTTCAAATCGGTCTTTACGCTTGAGCCCGAACAGCGTGACAGGATCTTTGCGGCGCTGATCCTGATCTCGGTCCAGGTGCTGTTCTGGGCGCTCTTCGAGCAGGCCGGTTCGTCGCTCAATATCTATGCCGATGAACAGGTCGACCGCACCATCTTTGGCCAAGAGGTGGTCGCATCCGTCTTCCAGTCGCTGAACGCGATGTACATCGTGCTGCTCGGCCCGCTTTTTGCCGCGCTTTGGGCGTTCCTGGCGCGGCGGGGCATGGATCTTTCCGCGCCGGACAAGTTCGGCCTCGGGATCATCCAACTCGGTCTCGGCTTCCTCGTGCTGGTGTGGGGCGACATGGCCAATGCGGGGCTCACGCCGGTCGTCTTTATCTTCCTTATCTATCTTCTGCACACGACCGGTGAGCTCTGTCTCTCCCCGGTGGGTCTGTCGGCCATGACACGGCTGTCGGTGCCCTCCATGGTGGGTCTTGTCATGGGCACCTGGTTCTTGGCGACAGCCTTTGGCAATTTCGTCGCAGCCCAGATCGCCCAGGCGACAGCGGCGCCGGGCGCGAGCGTGACCGACGTCTACAGCAATGTGGGCTGGCTGGCTGTCGGTGTCGGGATCGCCATGATCGTACTCTCACCCTTCATCACACGGATGATGCACCTCGACACGCTGAAAAACAACGAAAAGACGGAAGCCCTTGAGGACGCGTAAGCGTAAGGGCGCGTTCCCTTAAGGCCGGAGAGTCTAAGGCTTGAGAATGCCTGAAGCCGCCTCGGCCAGCGACGCAGAGGCGGCGACGACCGCCTGGATGGTGCCGCCGGTGTCACGCAGCGGTCGGCCCTGCCAATCGGTGATGGTGCCGCCCGCTGCCTCAATCACGGGGACGGCGGCGGCGATGTCGTGCCAGTTGAGGCCTGCCTCGACGACGAGATCCATCTCGCCGCTGGCCACAAGGCCCATACCGTAATTGTCGAGACCCTGGCGGGTGACCCGGCAGCTCTGCGCGAGGCGGGCGATATCCTCCGCCTCATCGGTTGTCAGGTATTCGCCAGCACGCATATCGGTGACCATCAGCCGTGCTTCGGCAATCTGTTCGCATCCGGAGGTTTGTGTGCGGAGTGGTTCGGTGACGTTGAGTACGCGCTCCTCGCCCTTGGCGTAGCCAATCCAGCGCTCTTTGAGGAAAGGTTGGTCGATGACGCCGAGGATCGGCACGCCATCCTCTTCCAGCGCGATCAAGGTCGTCCAGACGGGCACGCCGCAGATAAAGGCGCGGGTGCCATCGACGGGATCAATCACCCAGCGATAGGGGGCATCGCTTGGCTTCTCGCCAAACTCTTCGCCTTTGATACCGTGATCCGGGAAGCGCTGTTCGATCCGTTCACGAATGACCCGTTCAGCTTCCCGGTCCGCTTCGGTGACGGGGTCAAAACCAGTCTCCAGCTTGTTGGTGATACTGGTACCGGAGCGAAAGCGGGGCAGCGTCTCATGGGCCGCGGCATCGGCAAGGTCGTGGGCGAAAGCGATGAGGGCGTCATGATCCATGCTGACCGCCTAGCGATCCGAGCCCGGAAAAAACAAGACCCTGCGCTGCGAGAGATCCGCGCGCAGGGTCTTTCCCCTCAAGCCGAGCCTCAGGTTGATCCGGAGGCGCGGCGGCCCAGCGAAGATCTAGACGGCGTCCGCCAATGTCTTCGCGAGATCGAGAAGGCGCCGGCGTGGGCCTTCTTTTAAGTTGTAATAGGCACGGACCAGGTCGAGCGTCTCTTTTTGCTGAAAGACCTCAGGCGCGATGCCGAGGGCGCCGTTGCGCGATGCAATTTCATGACCAGCCCGCTGCTCGTCCGTCAGACCCTCGAAGAAATGCGAAACCGACACATCCAGCGCCCCGGCGATCACCCAGAGACGCGAGGCTGAAATACGGTTGGCTCCGCTTTCGTATTTTTGGATCTGTTGAAACTTGATACCCACGGCATCAGCCAGCTTCTGCTGGGTCATCCCGAGTAGGCAGCGCCGTTGGCGTAGGCGCTGTCCGACGTGAAGATCGACCTGATGCGGCATGTCCCGCCTCCCAAACGTTAATTCGGGATTAAAGGTTCAATCGGCGTGCCACCGGTGATTGAAAACGCTGATTTGTGGCCACTTTGCGGCGTTCTGTCCCTTTTTGGGTCTGAAGAGTCTCGCCCTAAAACACTGAACTGCATGGAGAAAATGGGACAAATCCAGGCCCTACCTGATTGAGAGAATAATTTTGGCGAAGGCCCGGTTAACCAAGCTTCTTAACGCCTTGTGCCTTATTCTCGCCACAGTCTCACAACGGGGCAGGTGATCGTCCCAAAATGAAGCGCTTTTTTTGAGGAAGGGTGCCCTCGGGCACGAACCTTAGCCTTGCTCGTCTAGGTGGTGTTGTCGAGGGGTGAATGGGACTGGTCCCAATTTGGCACAGGCGCAAGGCATGAGGCTGCGAACCCGTTGTTTGTAAGGCGTTTGCGGACCACTGGCCGTCGGGCTGTCCTGGTTTGAGACAGGTGTGGCCTCGGCCCAAGGGCAACCGCAGGGGCGTCTTAGGGCTCGACGATATCAAACCAGAAGTTGGGGGTCTCGAGACTGTCAAACATGGCTGACAGCGCGCCGCGGTCGCCCTTTAGCTTCATCCGTCCCGTCAGGATGAGCTGAAGCGCCCGCACGTCGCGCGTGATCAGGCGGTTGAAGTCGTCCCGCGTCATTTCCACGGCGGTCAACGGCTCGGTTGCCGGGCCATCGCGAGGGACAATGACGGCGTCCGTCACGTGCAGCGAGATGATCTCACCGGTATCGGTGAAGGTGAACTCGATCGTATAGGGCTCGCGATCGAGCAATGACGGATCGTAGCGTGCGGCGAGGGCGTCGAAGAGATCGAGACTGGGCACCGCGCGAAGAAAATCGCTGTTCGCTGAGTCGAGGGGTTCAAGGTCGGGAGGGCCAACGCGCAGCTCTTGCGCGGCGGTGAGGAAGTAGCTCCGCCATGCTCCGCTCTCTGACTGAAAGCCGAGCTGTTCGTAGGCTGCGGCCAGCCAGTCGCGCGCTTCACGGTTTTCAGGCTCGGCGAAAACAATATGGTTGAGAAGCTCTGCGACCCAACGATAGTCGCCCTCGGCAAACGAGACCTTAGCGCGCTCTAAGACTTGGTCCGCCCCGCCCATGGCGCTGATATACCGCGAGGACGTCTCCACACGGGGGAGGGCGTAGTAATCCGCAGGGACGCCGCTCCACCAGCCGAAATAATGTTGGTACACGGCCTTTGAGTTGTGGTTGAGCGTGCCGTAGTAGCCGCGGGTATCAAAGGTCTCCGACTGAAAACCTGGCTCGCCAATCGCCTCTGCAGCCTCTGTTGGCGATGCACCCGAGTTTGCGTAGCGCAAGGTCTGATCATGGATGTAGCGATAGATGTCGCGCTGCCTTGCGAGGAAATCGGCGACGTTGTCCGCGCCCCAGGTGGGCCAATGGTGGCTCGCGAAGACGACGTCGCTTTTGTCCCCGTAACGCGCGAGCACCTGGTCGATCGAACGGCTCCAGGCCCGGGCGTCCCGCACCTTGGCGCCGCGCGGGGTCAGGATGTTGTGAAGCGTGGCGGTCGCCACTTCTGCCGTACAAAGAGCACGCTTTTCTGGCAGATAGAACATGAACTCCGCAGGCGCCTCGGTACCGGCCGCATCGATGAACTCAAAGACTACGCCGTCAACGGTCCGAGGCGAGCCGTCGCCGTAGAATTCCTCGGTAGGCAGAACAAGGCTGATGGTCCCGTTAGGAAGACCAGGGCCGAGCCCCGAACCGACATGGGCATGGGGTGCGCGCTCAATCGTGTTGCCGAACATCAGGCTCGCGCGCCGGCCCATATGCGTGCCAGCGAGAAGGTTCTCCGATACCGCGCTCTCGGAAAAGCCGATCGGCGCAAGGATGGGGATCACACCAGCATCCACGTCGTCGTCGCTCAAAATACCTCGGGCCCCGCCGAAATGATCGACATGGGAGTGGGTGTAGATCATGGCCGAGACGGGGCGCTCCCCCAACGTCTCGTTGACCAGCGTCAGCGCTGCTGCAGCCGTTTCGACGGTTGTGAGCGGATCAATGACGATCCAGCCGGTCTCTCCCGCGATGATGCTCATCACGGCGAGGTCATAGCCGCGCACCTGATAAATCCCGTCGGTGACTTCAAAGAGCCCGTGGCGCGCCGCCAGCCGCGACTGCCGCCATAAGGACGGATTGACCGTATCGGGAGCATCGTCGTCGAGGAACGCGAATTGTGGGATCGACCAGACGACGTCGCCCTCGCGGTTGCGGATCGCGTCGTCCTCAATGGCTGCGAGGAAGCCGCGCTCGACGTCGTTGGGGTCGGACGCCTCGCCGAGGGGCAGGCGCTCCGCGATCGCCGCATTGGCGGCCCTGGTGGCGGCGGTCGCGGTGCCCGGAGGCGGCAGCTGTCCCACCGTGTCCGTGATCGGCGTCGCGGCAACGACCACGTCTTCACGGGCATCGTCTGCGTCGTCCGGCGAGCAAGCGGCAAGCGCCCCTGCCGCCATCATGGCGGCGCAACACAACCTCATGGTTGTCTCCACGGTCAAATCCTCCGGCAATCACGCTCTCGTTTAGCGCTAGGATGACCGCGCCCGAGCGACGGCGCTAGCCCTGGCGGCTGTGAGCCGCATCAATGCCTGCGGCGCTGATCGCTTCGCGGTGCATCCGCGCCTCTTGGACATAGAACGCGGCGCCCATCAGCGCCATTTTGTCTTCACCCTCGCGAAGGTCGCGCAACTTACGCGCAGGCATGCCGCCCCAAAGCTCGCCTGCAGGCAAACGTTTGCGTGCGGATAAGAAGGCGCCAGCGCCAAGAAATGCGCCGCTTTCAATCACCGCGCCGTCGAGCACCGTGGCGCACATACCCACAAAACCACCATCCTCAACCGTGCAGCCATGCAGCATGCAGCGATGGCCGACCAGCACGTCCTCGCCGATCACTGTCGGTGTGCCGCCGCGCGCTTCGGGATCGACATGGATGACCGTCCCGTCCTGCACATTGCTCCTAGCACCGACGATAATCTTATGCGCATCGCCGCGGAGCACACAGCCATACCAAACCGACGCGTCCGGACCGATCTCGATATCGCCGATCACAACCGCCCCCGGAGCGATAAAGGCGCTCTCATGGATTTTCGGTGTTTTGCCCTCAAAGGGGAGAATGAGTGGGGTCATGTCGTCTCGTCCGCAGCCGCTTCGTCCTCTTTGCCATACTCGTCTATTCCGCTGATCAGGCAACTCTCTGGCCCCCCAAGGGCGCTGCTGCCGATGCGAAGCCCTGTGGGGGCGGCCATAGGCTCCGTCCTTTTGGCCACAACCAAAAGTGGGTGATCGGCGGCTAGGGCTGGTGCCTCCGCCCCGGATGGCGACTGTGCAAAAGTTCTGGGGAAGGTGTCGGTACAGGACCTACGGCGCCGCGCCGGAAACGGGTGCCCCAGGTGCTGGCCAGTGTAGAAAAGCGCTTGATTTCTTGAAGTAAAAAGACCGGCCCGTCTCAATTTCAAACGCAGGCATCGTCGATGTTCGGTCGATCACCACCTCTACGCTGGTTCGTGCTGGTTCAGGCCACGTCAGCCATGACGGAAAAAGGCCGCCGCAGCTGACCAAGAGTAAGGAATGACGGCCGCTTCCCGGATAACGTGCAGCGCCTGTGGCGAATCAGACCCATCACGTCCAGGTGTTTATCCGTTACAGTGTTTCGCAGAATGCTTGTCACCGCACCCTTGCTATGCGACGAGATGGGTCGGCCCGGTGGGCCCCGGTCGGGGAGGCCAAATTGTTAGGATTGGATGCCTTGGCGAGCCTAGTCGGCGGATCGCCAGCCATCGCTGCGAGTGTGCTGGCGGCTTTGATGGCGTCTATTGGCATCCTGACTGTCAGCCTGACCCGTGACTGGGCTGAGCGAAATCGCCCTTATTTTGCGGCCCTGGCGTCAGGGGTGATGCTCAGCACAGCAATCTTCCTTTTGCCCGAGGCCTTTGGTGGGCACGAGTTGGCGTCGATTGCCACTTTAGGTGGGTACTTTACGCTCTTTGTCCTGGGCCGCTTCGCCCGGCGGCCTGAGGGGCGGGCCGTGGCGGCGTTCATCGCTGTCTCGATGCACAGCACGCTCGACGGTTTTGAATACACCTTGCTTTTTGCAGCCAGCGAGATGGCTGGGCTGTTAGGATCAGCGGGGCTCATCATTCACGAGTTCGCCGAGGGCGTGGTGCTGTTTTTGATCCTGCGCGGCGGCGGATTTAGCAAAGCTCTCGCTATTCCCTTGTCGCTGCTGGGGGCCGCGGTGACGACGCCGGTTGGCGCGGTGCTGACTGTGGCTTTTTTGCCAGAGGTCGATGCCGGGACGTTTTCGCTTCTGCTGGCCTACGCGGCCGGAGCGCTGCTCTTCGTTGGCGCCAGTCAGCTGCCCGAAGAGATCGGAGAGCTTTCCTTCGGGTCGGCGATCTTGACCTACGCTCTGGGCGCTGTCGGCGCCGTCATTCTGCTCTGGTCCGCCCATGATCACAGTCATGCCACCGGCGGGCATGATCACGGCCCGTCTCTTGAACATGATCACGATCATGATGCGCATCACGAGCATGAGCATGAGGTCCACGACGATCACGACTCGCATGAGGAGCACGATCACCACGAACATGAGCGAAAAAGTGCTGACGGGCGCCCCTTGTGAGGGCAGGGCAACCCGGGGAAGTGGGACGCCCGTCAGTCTTGTGGTTCGGAGCATCCAAGCCGCCCTTGGGAGAGAGCATGGAGGCGGCCGCTAGGTGAGGGAAGGATCAGCCCCGAACAACTCGACTATAGGTTGCAAATCCTAAAGATGGCGTAAACCCCTACAACCTTTTCGGTGCATAACTAATGGACTAGACCCCGGCGATGACGACAGGTGAGACAGCATTGGTGTTGTTTTCGGGCGGCCAGGATTCGGCGACCTGCCTGGCCTGGGCGCTTGATCGCTACCCGTCGGTCGAGACCATAGGCTTCGCCTATGGCCAGCGCCACGATGTCGAGATGGAGGCAAGGCAGAAGTTACGAGCAGCGGTTGCCGCTGCGTTCCCCGCCTGGGGCGCCAAACTCGGCCAGGACACGGTGGTTGATCTTGGCTTCTTGAGCGCGCTTGGCGAAACGGGGATGACTGCGGACGTCGCGATCAAAATGCAAGAGAACGGCCTGCCAAATACGTTTGTTCCCGGACGAAATCTTGCGTTCTTGGTGACGGCTGGCGCGTTGGCCTACCGGCGGGGTTCCGACGTGCTTGTCGGCGGGATGTGCGAGACGGATTACTCGGGCTACCCCGATTGCCGCGATGCCGCGATCCAAGCGCAAGCCCAAGCGCTCCGCCTCGGGATGGATCTGTCCGTCGAGGTGGAGACGCCGCTGATGCACCTTAGCAAGGCGGCAACATGGACGTTGGCGCATGACCTTGGCGGAGATCGGCTGACGGACATCATCGAGGAAGAGACGCATACCTGCTATCTGGGTGATCGGCAGCATCGCCACCCTTGGGGCTATGGATGCGGAAAGTGCCCCGCCTGCGAGTTGCGCGCGGCAGGTTACGACGCTTGGCGAGCGGGCTTGTGAGCTACGCGGTCAAGGAGACCTACCTGACGCTGCAAGGAGAGGGCGCACAGACCGGCCGGGCGGCGGTCTTCCTGCGTTTTGCAGGCTGCAATCTTTGGTCCGGTCGGGAGCAAGATCGTGCCGATGCGGTCTGCCAGTTCTGCGACACTGATTTTGTCGGCACGGACGGTGAGGGCGGGGGCCGCTTCGGCAGCGCTGAGGCCCTTGCGAAGCACGTGGCCTCCTTCTGGCCCGGACCGGGCCGCCCTTACGTCATCTGCACAGGTGGGGAGCCGGCTCTTCAGATCGATACGGCCCTTATTGAAGCTCTTCACAAGGAGGGGTTTGAGATTGGGATTGAGACCAATGGCACACTGCCGTTGCCAACGGGCATCGATTGGATTTGCGTTAGTCCGAAAGCTGATACCAAAATCGTGATCACAGCGGGCAGCGAGCTAAAGCTCGTCTATCCGCAAGACGGCGTTGATCCGGCACGTTTTGCTGATCTCGCCTTTGAGCACTTCTTCCTGCAGCCTATGGATGATGATCGGCAGGCCGATCATATCGTGGCCACAGCGGATTACTGCCGTAAGAACCCAGCTTGGCGCCTGTCGCTGCAGACGCACAAGCTGATCGGCATCCCGTGAAGGTTAGAACAGCGATGCGAGACTGGACGCTGAACGGTTGAAGAAACGGTCCGCCGTTTCCCAAACGCCGATGGGCAAGAAACCGCGTTCATTCAGCACCCGATCGCTGGTGCTATCGGTGAGTGTACCGATTGTTTCACCGTCGGCTGCGAACTGATAGATCACGGCTGCGTCGCCAACGGCAAAGACGCGTGTGATGCCAGGATAGATGCGGCCAGCGCGGGTAAGGTCGGGCCGGTTGGCTTCCAGTGCGGTCAACACCGGTCGAATCACCAAAACGCCAGGTCCGGGTGCATCAACCAGTGTGACCTTCTCGTCGAGAGCCTCTTTCAACGAGTCATCAAAGTCGGCGAGTTTTCGTTGGATGTCCATCTCGTCCAAGGGCTGCTCAGGACGCGTCGCCCGGTAGGTCCGGATGTTGGTCAGCTCCATCACCTCGTCATTGGCAATCGAGGGAACCAGATACACCGAATCGTAGGCGGTAAAATCGCTTAGCTCGCCAATATCGACCGTATCAAAACGATCAAGGCGCGGCTCATCGGTGGTGGCGCAAGCGGCCAAGAGCGCGAGGGCTAAAACGGTAACGAGACGGTGCATGGGCTTTCCTCCGTTGACGGTGGATGAAGGGTGAGCCTGTTAGCCCACCACGTTGTGCCCGCGATTGCGCATGCAGTTGCGGACGATGGAGTTGGAGCTATTGTTCTTTCTCACGGCGCCTTGAACAGCGCCGACGCCGGCACCTGCGGCCGCGCCATCACCGAGATTGCCGTCCACGGACCCGACGATCCCACCAATGGCTGCACCGACGGCCGCGCCGCTCAGGATGCTGCGGTCTTGTCGGCTCGCTTGCGATGCGAGCGATCGGCAGGCCTGCAGATCGGAGTAGTATTTGTCGCCGCGTGGTCCGTCCACGACGGGTTGATAGCCGCCGGTGGCACATGCGCTCACCGCCAAGACAGCGAGAATTCCCAAAACTTTCGTGTTCATCACTCTCATCCCTCCACGTCGCTGAGTCCAACTGTCAGCGCGGTAGGATGGACGGTAAACGCTCGTCCCTGGATTTCAATTCGTTTAGGTGCTGAGAAAAGTTGCCATGCCTTGGCGAGCAAGGGCATCGGCGGCTTCGTTGCCTTCGTGACCGGCATGTCCCTTCACCCAAGCCCAGGTGACAGACCGGCTTTGTGCAAGTTGATCAAGTGTTTGCCAAAGGTCTTGGTTCTTGACGGGTTTTTTGGAAGCGGTCTTCCAGCCATTGCGTTTCCAGCCATGGACCCAGGTTTCCACGCCGTTCTTCACATATTGGCTATCGGTTGTGACCTTGATCGGTTCATTTTGTGGAGCCTCTTCAAGCGCCCTGATCGCCGCCATCAACTCCATCCGGTTGTTGGTGGTCTCCGCTTCGCCGCCGCAAAATTCCTGGCGGTTGTTGCCATCGATCATAAGGACGCCCCAGCCGCCTGGCCCAGGATTTCCCGAACATGCACCGTCAGTATACGCTTCGATCATGACCCCTCCATCATCTGCCGATGGTGATGCCTGACGAGACGGAGCCAGGGAAGCGGGTCTTTTCCCACATAGACGGCGCCTTCCGGCGGGAACAGCTTGTCGACCGCGCGGGTGAGGAAGATGCGAAGCGCGCTGCCGCAGAGAAAGATTGGCAGCGCCGTTGCCTCATCCTCGTTCAGGGGGCGGATCGTTTCATAACCCTCCCGAACGGCACTCGCATTCGTCATGTCGAGATCGCGATCCTCAAGTGTGTAGGCGTTCATGCTGATGGCGAGATCGTAAGCGAGAAGATCCGTACACGCGAAATAAAAGTCGATAAGGCCGGAGGGCTCGCCGTGGTCAAGAAGGAGGTTGTCTGGAAAAAGATCCGCATGGATTGTTCCTTGCGCACCGGCGCTGGGCCAAAGCCGCGTCAGATCCGCCATCACGTTCTCGACCTCAGCCGCGGCGCCTTCATGCAGCTCCTCGAACCGGGCACCCGCTCTGTCCGCGAGGGCGCGCCAAGTCGTCATCCCCATCGAGTTGGGCCGGGTCATTCCGAAATCACTGGTCGCTTGATGAAAACGGGCAAGACAAACGCCCGCCCGCCGCGCCGCGTCCTCATCGGGCTGCATATTCGGCCGTCCCGGGAGGAATTCGATGAGGGCGGCCGCCTTGCCATGGATCTTTGAGAGATGCTCGCCGTCGAGTGTGCGGATGGGCCGGGCCGTCGGCACGCCGGCGGAAGCGGCGTGGTCCATCAGCCCAAGGAAATAGGGCAGGTCCGCGCGGTCGACCCGTGCCTCATAGATCGTCAGGATGTAGCGCACCCCGCCAGCCATGATCTTATAGTTGGTGTTTTCAATCCCTTCAGCGATCCCGGTCACCGAGTCGGGCGCAGGAAGTCCATAGCCGCGCAAAAACCGCGCGACATCGTCATCCGAGACTTCCGTGAACACCGCCATGGGCGGCGCTTAGACCAGTTCGCGTGGCAGTTTGAACTCGACGTCCTCGCGGGTTGTTTCAATCTCTTCGATTCGGATCGGGTAACGCTTCCGGAACCCGTGGATCACGCCTTGCACAGCACTTTCGGGCGCTGATGCACCAGCCGTGAGGGCAACGATCCGGGGCTGCAGTTTGTCCACCATGTCCCAGTCGATGGCATCCACATTCTCGATCAGCTTGCCCACAGGGCATCCCGCGCGCGAGCCGACTTCGACCAAGCGGAGGGAGTTAGAGGATGTTGGTGAGCCAACGACCAGAAGAAGGTCAGCATCAGGAGCAATGACTTTGACGGCGTCCTGGCGGTTGGTCGTCGCGTAACAGATATCGTCTTTATGCGGCACCCAAATTTCGGGGAAGCGGCGGCGCAGGACGGCGACAATCTCCACCGTGTCATCAACAGAAAGGGTGGTCTGAGTCACATAGGCGAGCTGTCTGCCTTCCGGTGGCTCGAACGTCTCGGCGTCCTCCGCCGTTTCGATGAGCGACATCGCATCATCGGGCAGCTGGCCCATGGTGCCTTCGACCTCTGGGTGGCCAGCATGGCCAATCAGAAGGACGTGGGCCCCTTTGCTCGCGTGGCGCTGGGTTTCGATATGAACCTTCGAAACCAGCGGGCAGGTCGCATCAAGATAGGTGAGATTGCGCGCCTCGGCTTCCGCTGGGACCGACTTCGGCACGCCATGAGCAGAGAAAAGAACCGGACGATCATCGGGTACGTCGTCCAACTCATCGACAAAGACAGCGCCGAGATTGCGCAAGCGCGCGACGACCGTCTCGTTGTGCACGATCTCATGGCGCACATAGACCGGCGCGCCGAACCGCTTGATTGCTTTTTCGACCATCTCGATGGCCCGATCCACGCCAGCGCAGAAGCCGCGCGGGGCGGCCATTCGGATGGTGACAGTGTTTTCAGTGCTCATTGGCTTCGCCAGGGTTCGCGATTGCCCGGACATCACCTATAGGAAACGGACTCGGCGGGCTACCGCCTTTCTTCCATGCCTTTTGGAGTTTCGCCCATGCGTCTTGCCGCCGCTCTTTTGTTGATCGCTGCGTTTTTGGCTGGCTGCTCGACCACCCGCCGATCTGATGAGCCCAATCCGGGCCCATGTCCCAACGTGTTCGCGCTGGAAGAAGCCTCGCGCTTCGTGGAGTTCAATGGCGATGAACGCAGCTTGGAGACGGTCGCTTTTTCCGGCGAAATCAAAGATGTCCGGATATCCTGCCGGTATTTTTCCGATGTGCCGATCCGCAACGAGATCGAGATCGATTTTGAGATCGGCCGCGGGCCTGCCGCCGAAGAGGCTGTCTATGATCTGACCTATTTCGTCGCTGTGACGCGGACCGATCGCGACCTCATCGCCAAAGAAGAGTTCACCGTACCCGTGCGCTTTCGGCGCAATGAACGCATCATTTCCGTTCAGGAGGAGATCAAGCGCGTCGTGATTCCGCGCCGAGGCGAGGAGGTCTCCGGCAGCAATTTCGAAGTTGCCGTCGGCTTTGCGTTGACGCGTCGGCAGACCATTTTCAACCGCGCTGGCGTCAGCCTGAAGTTCCCGGAGGCGTAAATGCGGTCGTTAGCGGAGTGTCTCAGCGAAGCGGTCGGCGCCGCATTCGCCGCGGAAGGTCTCGACCCAGCGCTTGGCGCTGTGCGGGTTTCCGATCGCCCGGACCTCGCGCCGTTTCAGTGCAATGGCGCGCTGGCAGCGGCCAAGGCCGCCAAGCGCAACCCGCGGCAGCTGGCTGACTCTCTGGCCAAGCGCCTTGAGGATGAGCCGATGCTCGAGGAGGTCAGCCTCGCAGGGCCGGGCTTTTTGAACCTCACGCCTTCGGCGGCTGTTCTTGAAAGCATGGTGGCGGAGCTTCAGGCCTCGGAGCACCACGGTGCTTGGCGAAACCCCCACCCGGAGAAGGTGCTGCTCGACTATGGTGGCCCGAACGTCGCCAAACCGCTGCATGTGGGGCACCTCAGAAGCGCCATTATCGGTGAGAGCCTGAAACGCATCATGCGGGCGGCGGGTGATGACGCCATCGGCGACATCCACCTCGGTGATTGGGGGCTCCAAATGGGCCAATTGATCGCAGAGATGGCGCGGCGTTCGCCCGAGCTTCCCTATTTCGATCCGCAGATCACGGACGGTTATCCCAAAGAGAGCCCGGTGACCGTGGATGGGCTCGCCGAGATCTACCCCGCGGCGTCGGCCGCTTGCAAAGAGGACCCTGAGCGCATGGCCGCGGCGCAAACGGCCACCGCTGAGCTGCAAGCGGGGCGGCCTGGCTATCGCGCCCTGTGGCAGCATTTTGTGACGGTGAGCCAGGAGGCGCTCAAGCGCGACTATGGCGCGCTTGATGTCTCTTATGAGCTGTGGCGCGGCGAAGCGAGCGTGCACGACCGGATCGAACCGGTAACCGAAGCCCTTCGCGCGAAAGGTCTTTTGGAGCTCTCGGATGGCGCGGAGGTGGTCCACGTCGCACGCGAGGGCGATAAGAAAGAGATCCCGCCGCTCCTGATGATCAAGTCGAACGGTTCGGTTGGCTATGGCTCGACGGATCTCGCGACCATCGATGAGCGCGCCGATGACGGCTTCGATCGGTGTGTCTACGTCGTCGATAAGCGGCAGTCAGAGCATTTTGTTCAGGTTTTTCGCGCAGCGGCCTTGCTCGGTCTGATGCCTGAAGACCGGCTGGAGCATGCCGGCTTTGGCACGATGAATGGCAAAGACGGGCGCCCGTTTAAGACGCGCGAGGGCGGTGTTCTTCGTCTCGCCGACCTTCTTCACATGGTCGTGAGCAAGGCTGAGGAGCGTGTCGCCGAAGGCGATGTGGCCAAAGACCAAAGCGAAGAGGAGCGTCAGGGGGTTGCGCGGCTGATCGGGCTTGCCGCGCTCAAATTTGCCGACCTCTCCAATCCGCGCACGACGGACTATATCTTTGATCTTGATCGCTTCATCGCGTTTGAGGGCAAGACCGGACCGTATCTGCTCTATGCTGCGGTTCGGATGCGCTCCGTGTTGCGCAAGGCTGTGATCGATCCTGCGGATGCCGCTAAGCAGCGGATTGCGATCACAAATTCGTCAGAGCGCGATCTTATCACAACCCTGCTCGGATATAGTGATGCCCACCGCAACGCGCATCAAAAGCGTATGCCTCATATCCTTTGCGAGCATCTCTTTGCAGTCGCACAGAGTTTTTCGAAATTTTATGCTCACTGCCGCATCGCTGATGAGCCGTCTACGGATCTTCGTATGAGCCGCTTAGCTCTTGTTTCCGCGACGTTATCTCAGCTCGACTACGGACTAATGCTGCTCGGCATTTCGGCCCCGGAGAAAATGTAGAAGAAGCGTGCGTTTGGTGTGGCCAAATCGCATCACCCTCTCTCATTGTGCAGTGCGTCATAAATCTGACACAGATTCTGTCGGCAAAGTGTCATATACCGAGACTAGCGGCGGTTAGGGGCGTGTGGCCTCTCGCAAAGACTCGGGGAATTGATCAGATGACCAACAATCGTTGGGCGAGCGGCGTGGCTGCGCTCGCACTCACTGCAGCCATGGCGCCTGCAGCTCTCGCACAGGACACCACTGGCGGCATTCGGGGTAACGTTGAGACAGAAACGGGCGCTTCGATTTCTGGCGCGACCGTCGTTGTCGTGAACACGGAAACCGGCCTGTCACGTACTGTCCGCACCAATAGCAATGGTGACTTCAGCGTCCGTAACTTGCCGGTGAACGGGTTCTACTCCGTCTCCGTCACGGCGCCCGGTTTTGCTGGTGAGCGCGCCGAAGGCGTGACGCTGTCGCTCGGTTCGGTCAGTACCCTCAGCTTTGACCTTGGCTCATCGACCGGTGACGAAATCGTTGTCGTGGCAACGCGCTCGGTGGTTGCCGATGTCGCCGTTGGTCCGAACGCGACGTTCACGGCGCAAGACCTGCAGACCCTTCCCACCATCAACCGGAACATCACCGACGTTCTCCGCCTCGATCCGCGGGTTTTCGTGAACGAAGGTGGCCGCGAGGACAGCATCCAGTGCGCCGGTAAGAACCCGCGCTTCAACTCCTTCACCCTTGACGGTATCCGCCTGAACGACGCTTTTGGTCTGAACGGCAGCGGCTATCCCACCGAGCGTATTCCTTATCCGTTCGACGCGATCGAGCAGGTTTCGGTCGAGCTCGCTCCATTCGATGTACAGTACGGCGGTTTCTCCGCTTGTAACATCAACGCTGTGACCAAGTCGGGTACGAACGAGTTCCACGGCAACCTGTTCTACGACTACACGGACAATGATCTTCGCGGCAGCTCGCTGGAAGGCAGCGATGTCACGTCGCCTTCGTTTAAAGAGCAGCGCTACGGCGCAACCATTGGTGGCCCGATCATCAAAGACAAGCTGTTCTTCTTTGCTGCCTACGAAACGCAGCGCGGTTCAGACATCTTTGATCGCGGCGCAAGCGACTCTGATGCGGTCAATGCTGTTGACATCACCCAAGCGGATCTTGATCGGATCGCGCAGATTGCCAACGACGTCTACGCCTACGATCCGGGCGGAACGCCGACCCAATTCAACAACACCGATGAGAAGATTCTCATCAAGCTCGACTACAACATCAATGACCGTCACCGTGCAACGTACACGTATAACTATAACGATGGCGATCGGGTGGTGGAGTCAGATGGCGACAACAACGAGTTCGAATTCGTCAACCACCTCTACCGTCGCGACTCTGAGCTGAACCAGCACGTCGGCCAGGTCTTCTCGGACTGGACAGAGAACTTCTCGACGGAGCTTCGGATCGGCCATTCGAGCCTCGACAATGGTCAAAACTCGATCGGCGGAACCGACTTTGGTGAGATCACGGTCGAGACGCCTGGTGTTGCTGTCTATTTGGGCGGTGACGATAGCCGTCAGCGTAATGATCTCGAGTACGATATCTGGAACTTTGCCGCAAAAGGCTTCTACACAGTTGGCCGTCACGAACTCTCTTTCGGTTACGAGCGCGAGCAGCTGAGCATCTTCAACCTCTTCGTTCAGCACGCAGAGACGGAGATCGACTTCGAGAACATCGAGTTCTTCGATGCAGCACAGTGTACCGACCCCAGCGATGCCGACACATGTTCGGGTGATCCTGTGTTCGAAATCTCGGCGATCGATGCTTTCGAACAGGGTCTCGCCGACGCTGTGTTCTATAACAACGCTCCGTCTGGCGATATCAACATTCCTTCAGACTCGAATGATGCTGCTGCGGACTGGGGGTATGCGCTGAACACCGTTTATGTTCAGGACTCTTACGATATCACCCCAACCATCAACGTGATCGCGGGTCTTCGCTACGACTTTTACACCTCGGACGACACACCACCTGAGAGCGCCAATTTCGTCAACGACTATGGCTTTTCTAACGCGCAGAACCTGGACGGTGTGGACCTGATCCAACCCCGTCTTGCTGTGACCTGGGAAGCCAAAGACGACCTGACGATCAGCGCTGGTGTCGGTCGCTACTCCGGTGGTGATCCGAACGTCTGGGTGTCGAACAACTACTCCAACAACGACGTGACCAACCTTGGTGCCAGCGATAGCGCCTACGATTTCCCCGATGAGATCGTTGTCCAGCCTGGGCAAACGGTTGAACAGGCGCTTGCGGCGCGTTCCGAAGTGTCGCTTCTCGACCCGAGCGTCAGCTATATCGACTGTGAGCCCGGCGTTCCGGAAGGTCCCGGCTACTGTATCCCTGAGGATCAGGCGCTGGCTATTCGTGAAGGAAATGGCAGCACCGGCTTCCAGATCAACTATCTGGACCCGGACTTTGTGCTTCCTTCTGAATGGAAGTTCTCGCTCGGCGCTGTCTATACGCCGGTTCTGAACCTGCCGGGTTTCCTTGGTGGTGACTACACCTTCAACGCGGACTTCCTTTACAGCCAAGGCGAAAACAGCGCGATCATCCTTCGCGGCGACCTTGAAGACACCGGCGCTGTCGATGCCGACGGTCGCCCAATCTACGAAAGCGTCCGTCGCGAGAGCTTTGTCCTGACCAACTCGGATGGTGAGCAGAACCGTGTCTGGACGATCTCAGGCGGCGTTCAGAAGTCGTATGACAACGGCTTCGACTATGCTCTTGGCTATGCGTACACGGATGCCCAAGACGTGCAGCCGATGACGAGTTCGGTGGCGTTTACGAACTACACCAACCGCGCTGCGTTCGATCCTCAAGAACAGGTTCGTTCGACGTCGGACTACAACACCTCGCACCGCTTCACCGCGATTACGAACTATGAGCGTCGCTTCTTCCGCGACTACGCAACGCGGATCTCGGCGGTTGGTCTTTTGAGCTCGGGTCGTCCGTACTCACTGGTCGACCCGGATGCCGAAGTGTCGGCCGTTCGCTTCACGAGCCCGGACCTGCTTCTTACGCCTGGTAGCCGGAACGATGAATCCGGTTCGTGGTGGGGCAAGGTCGACATCAGCTTCGAGCAGGAGCTGCCCGGCATTGATGAGCGTCACCGCGCAGCTGCGTTCGTGATCATCGACAACTTCACAAACCTGCTGAACGATGAGTGGGGCATCCTTCGTGAGCCCGACTTCCCACCGGTGGCATCCTCCGTTCAGAATGCGGAAACGCGTCAGGGTGAGCAGTCGCTCTACTCGATCCGCTTCGGTGTTCGCTACGACTTCTAAGTCAGACGACGTTCCCAACGTTTGGGTGAAGGGCGGCTTCGGCCGCCCTTTTCTTTTGCTGGTAGGGTCACGGGCCATTGGCTAAGGCGCCGCCATGCAGGACCTACCCAAGACCTTCGATCACGCAGAAGCCGAGCCGCGCCTTTACCAAGCGCAGGAAAAGTCGGGGCTTTTCGCGCCCCAGGGCGAGGGCGATCCCTATGCGATCGTCATCCCGCCGCCCAATGTGACCGGCAGCCTGCATGTCGGGCACGCGCTGAACACCACGTTGCAAGACATTCTCTGCCGCTTCCGCCGGCGCCAGGGGCGCCGTGTGCTTTGGCAATTCGGTACCGATCATGCCGGCATTGCGACGCAAATGGTGGTCGAACGTCAGATGGCGGAGCGTCAAGAGCCTCATCGCCGTGACATCGGTCGCGACGCCTTTGTCGAGAAGGTGTGGCAGTGGAAGGCCGAGTCCGGCGGCACGATCGAAAAGCAGCTCCGCCGCCTGGGCGCGAGCCTTGATTGGTCCCGCGGCCGTTTCACCATGGACGAGGGGCTCTCGGCCGCGGTCCGGAAGGTGTTCGTTGAGCTTTACAATGAGGGCCTCATCTACCGCGACAAGCGGCTGGTGAATTGGGATCCCAAGTTCCAAACGGCCATCTCGGATCTTGAGGTCGAGAACACCGAGGTGAACGGCCATATGTGGCGGTTTGCTTATCCGTTAGCAGACGGTCCTGTTGGCGCCGTCAGTGAAATCGTCATTGCCACGACCCGGCCTGAAACCATGCTGGGTGATGGTGCGGTGGCCGTACATCCTGACGATGAGCGGTATAAGGACCTCATCGGTAAGATGGTTCGTCTACCGATTGCTGATCGCTTGATCCCGATTATCGCCGACGAGTATCCAGACCCTGAGTTTGGCTCCGGCGCTGTGAAGATCACCGGCGCGCATGACTTCAATGACTTTGAGGTCGCGCGCCGTCACGACATCCCGATGATCGTCCTCATGGACGAGGAAGCGCGGATGATCTCGACGCCAGAGAACCAGGTGCCGGAACGCTATCACGGTGTCGACCGGTTCGAGGCCCGCAAAATGGTGGTGGCTGAGATCGAAGAGCTGGGCCTCGGCCGCGGCGTCGACGATAAAGTCATTATGCAACCCTTTGGTGACCGATCCGGCGTGGTGATCGAACCCATGCTGACCGACCAATGGTATGTCGATGCCAAGACCTTGGCGGTGCCCGCGATTGAGGCCGTCAAGTCGGGTAAAACCCAGTTCGTGCCCGCCAATTGGTCAAAGACCTATTTCCAGTGGATGGACAATATCGAGCCTTGGTGCATTTCGCGCCAGCTTTGGTGGGGGCACCGCATCCCGGTGTGGTATGGCCCTGACGGAACACCATTCTGTGCGGAGCATGAGTCCGAAGCCCTTCGTATGGCGACGGAGCACTATGAGGGCGAGTCGGTGACACTGGTCCAAGACAGCGATGTGCTTGATACCTGGTTTTCCTCGGCGCTCTGGCCGTTCTCGACCCTCGGTTGGCCTGAGGAGACGAGGGAGCAACGGGAGTTCTATCCGACCGCTGTGCTTTCGACGGCGTTCGACATCATCTTCTTCTGGGTTGCACGGATGATGATGATGGCGCTCCATTTCAAAAAGGACGTGCCCTTCGAAACTGTCTACATCCATGCCCTTGTCCGCGACGAGAACGGGCAAAAAATGTCGAAGTCCAAGGGCAATGTCATTGACCCGATGGAGTTTGTCGACGAATTCGGCGCGGATCCGTTGCGCTTTGCTCTCGCCGCGCAAGCGACCCAAGGCCGGGACCTCAGCCTTTCGAAATCACGTGTTGAGGGCTATCGAAACTTCCGGACCAAACTATGGAACGCTGCGCGGTTCCTGCAGATCCGCGAGATCCCGATCACGGGCGTTAAAACCGATCCGTCCACGCTGAAACTGCCGCTTAACCGTTGGATGGCTCACGAAGCGGCAGCGATGGCGAAGGCAGTCGCCGAGGGTGTCGAGGCTTTCCGCTTCGACGATGCGGCGTCTGCGGTCTATCAGTTCACGTGGCGCACTTATTGCGATTGGTGCATCGAGCTTGCCAAGCCCGTGCTTGATGACGGCACGCCAGACGAGATCGCTGAGACCAAGGCGGTGCTCGGAGAGACACTCGAGGCGATCCTGGTGGCGCTGGAGCCGATGATGCCCTTCGTCTCACGCGAGATCTATGCCGCGATGAATGAAGGCAGCGCAGCCTTCGATGATCTTGGATGGCCCGCCAGCGACTTCTCTGATCCCGCCGCGGCCACTGAAATGGAAATGGCGGTCGCGCTGATCTCGGAGATCAGGAGCACACGGACGGAGGTCAATGTGCCTGTTGCGGCGAAGCTCTCGCTGCTGGCGGTTGGCGCGCCGCGGGACGTCCGCGATCAGCTCGCAGCGCAGGCGAGCGCCATCGGCCGTATGGCGCGGATCGAGGAGATCACCCATGCCGCGGAGCCGCCAAAAGGCGCCATTCAGTTCGTTAGCGAAGGCGTGACCTATGCGTTACCCGTGGCCGACGTTATTGATCTTGGTGCGGAGATGGCGCGTCTCGACAAAGACATCGCCGCCGCGCAAGGGCAGCTCAAGAAGGCCGAAGGCAAGCTCGGCAACGAGCGCTTTGTTGCGAAAGCGCCGCCGGAGGTGGTCGATGAGGAGCGGGCGCGCGTCGCTAAGTTCAGCGAGGAGCTGAAGCAGCTCGAAGCAGCCAAGGCGCGGCTCGCGGCGCTATAGCGACGACCAGTCGTCGGCGGTGATGACGCTGCCCTCTCGCCGCGCGTCGGCGAAGGTGTCGACACCATCAGGACCAAGAACAAAGCCGTGGATCCCCGACGTCAAGGCTTGCCTGGTCACCTCATAGCCCTTGGCTTCGAGAGCGCTCGCGAGCGCGTCGCCGCCGTCCTCTTCCACCAGCAGGCGGCCGCGAGGGATCACGACATGGGGCGCTGTGATCGCTTCACTGAGCGTTTCTCCCGCAAAGATGTGGGCCATCAGGGGTTTGGCGACATAGCTGATGATCGCCGGGCCGCCGGGGCTGCCGATGGCGGCATAGGGCGCGCCCGTTTCGTCGAAGACCATGACAGGTGTCATTGAACTCATCGGTCGCTTGCGAGGCCCCGGCGCGTTGGCAATCGGTTTGCCGTCGCGACCAGGATCGCGGGAGAAATCGGTGAGCTGATTGTTCAGCATCATACCGCCAGCCATCATCTGGCTGCCGAAGGGCATCTCCACCGTGGCTGTCATCGAGATGATGTTGCCCGCCGCGTCGCGGATCGAGAAATGCGAGGTCGCTGGCACTTCGTAAGAGTGGTCGTCGAGGAAGCCCTCTTTCACCGCGGTGCCCGCCGGCGCACCGGCCTCGACATCTTGAAGCGGAGCGGGGCCGATCATTTCCGCACGTTCTTCAAGATAGGCGCTGTCGATCAGCGCTGTCGTCAATGCTTCTGCAGACAGATCATCAGTTCCCATGGCAATCGGATCACCGAGATAGCGGCTACGGTCGGCATAGGCGAGGCGGGTCGCCTCGACATATTCGAGAAGGTTGTCTTCCGGTCCGCCTTCGACGCCTGCGTGGTCGAAGATCTGCATGATCTGGAGGAGCGTGACGCCGCCCGAGCTTGGCGGCGGCATGGAACAGATCGTGTAGGTCTCGACCGGCGCACAGATCGGTGTGCGTTCGACCACCTGATAGGCAGTGAAGTCAGCCGGGGTCATGGTCTCCTCGCCGGTCTGGCTGTTCACCCGATCGATGATCGCGTCGGCAATCGGGCCGTCGTAAAAAGCGGCGGCGCCGCCTTGGGCGATGAGGGTCACACTGTCCGCATAGGCCTGATTGACCACAGTCTCACCGGGGGTCAGCGGCTTTTCATCCTCGCCAAAATAGATCTCACCGCCGGGCTCAAGCCGGATATTGCTCAGGCGCCCAGCATAGTAGCTCAGCCGTTGCGGCATGGCGAAACCTTCCGATGCCAGACGAATGGGCGCGTCGAAAAGAGAGCTCCATTCAAGGGCGCCATGCCGCTCATGCGCGAATTCAAGAAGTTCCACCGCGCCCGGCACGCCGGTCCCCAGGCCCGATCGCACAGCATCAAAGAACGCCATCGGTGATCCGTCGTCGGTTAAAAAGACATCCGGCGTCGTCGATGCGGGTGCGATCTCGCGGCCATCATAGGCGTGGAGCGTTCCCGTCTCGGCGTTGTAGTAGAGCATGAAGGCGCCGCCTCCGAGCCCGGAGGATTGCGGCTCCACCAACCCCAAGACGGTTTGGACCGCGACAGCCGCATCGGCTGCTGTTCCGCCGCGCGCCAGCACCTCGGCGCCCGCCTCGGTGGCGAGCGGGTGTGCTGCCGAGACGATCCAGGGAAGGGCTGCCGCGTCCTCCGCCTGGGGCACGTCCACCGCAAGGGGCGCGACCTCCGCGTTGTTGTCCGCCGGGTTCCCGCACGCGGCGAGGAAGGCGGCGGTGGCGGCGGCGAGGGCCAGTCTGCGGTCCATGCTTGCTCCTAAGGTGGCGGGCAGAGCACAACCTTGGCTGAGTGCGCGAGAGAGGCAAGCCATGCCCACCGGTCCCAAGAACAGCATCACTGATATCAAAGGCTTACGGGTCGGTTGCGCCGAAGATGCCGCGGCGAAAACGGGCGTGACGCTCCTCTTGCCGGAGGGTCGCTTGCGGGCGGCGGTTGATGTGCGCGGCGGTGCGCCCGGAACGCGCGAGACCGACACGCTGCGCCCCGGCGCGCTGGCCGATGAGGTGCACGGCATCGTCCTGAGCGGCGGGTCGGTTTACGGCCTCGCGGCGGCCGACTCGGTGTGCCGGATCTTGGGTGCGGCCGGCCGGGGCTACGGCATGGTGCAGCGGGAAGGGGTGCCGCAATCGCCGATCGTGCCAGCGGCCATTCTCTACGATCTCGCCAATGACGGGGACAAAGCCTGGGGCACAGAACCTCCTTATGCCGCGCTTGGCGAGGCGGCCTATCATGCCGCATCGGACGACGTGCCGCTCGGCAATGCTGGCGCAGGGCTGGGGGCAACGGCGGGGGCTTATCCCGGCGGGCTTGGCACTGCGTCCTGGGTCACAGAAGACGGGTTCACAGTCGCCGCCTTGGTCGCGGCCAACCCATTTGGCTCGCCTTATGTGCCGGGGACGAACCAGTTCTGGGCCGCGCCTTTCGAGGTCGGTGCCGAGTTTGGCGGCAGGGGCTTCCCCAGCGAGGCGAGCGCATCGGGGCTGCCGCCTGACACCAAAATGGGCACCGCCACCAGGAGCAACACAACCGTCGCCATTGTTGCAACCGATGCTGACCTTCCAGTCACGGAGCTCGAGCGCTTCGCCATCATGGCCCAGGACGGCCTCGCCCGGGCGATCCGCCCGGCGCATGCGCCCGTTGACGGCGATGTCGTCTTCGCAGTCACGACAGCGGCCAAAAAGATCAGTCTGCCGATGTTTATCGCCTCGGGCATGCTCGGCACGATCGCAGGGGACGTGCTCGCCCGGGCGATTGCGCGGGGCGTCTACGCCGCGAAGGAGGGTTAAGACCACGCGTGAAACGCTATGTCTTGGCGCACTTGTGCCTGCGCATTAGTGTGGAACATCAACCGCGCAGGGTTTCGCCATGTCCGATACGCCGCCAGGATCAGAGAACGACGAACTCGGTCCTGAATTTGAGGAAGCGCTGCTTAAGCTGACGCAAGACCAATGCGTAGTGATCGCGGAGCGAGCGGCCTTGCGGGTCTTCCCGATCCATGCAGCCTCGTTCAAGACAGAATGGGATCGCGCCTCCCTCCTGTCGCACTGGCGCATTTTTCTTTTGACCAGCGCGCAAGCCAGGCCCGCTGGTCTTGACATCGTTGCTCCACTGCTAGTCGCTGGGGTCGCCGCCAGGGCCGCCGCCAGGGCCGCCGCCGTGGACACCGCCGGGGCCGCCGCCAGTTCCGCCGCCATGGATACCGCCAGGGCTGCCGCCTGGGCCGCCGCCAGCGCCGCCAGGGACGCCGCCAGCGCCGCCGCCAGCGCTGCCAGGGCCGCCAGGGCCGCCACCAGCGACGCCGCCAGGGACGCCGCCTGGGCCGCCGCCTGGGACGATCTGTCCGTGTTCGTAAAAGGTGGTAGTCTTGCACGGGCACCATTGTGGTCTTCGGATGAGGCGCCCCTCCACATTGGAGAGCGTCTTAAGACCTTTGAGGCCGGGGCCGCCGAGTCGGCCTGGGCGCTGATGGCGCAATGGTACGGGCATCAATTGAATGGGGGGTACCGAACGCCCTTTTTTGACCCGGCAGCGGAAGAGCAGCTGATCACCATGCCTGAGGCGTTTTGGGAGCGGATAAAGGACGCCCCCGACGCCGTCATGGCCGATATCGAAGCGATCCATCAGGGGCGCGAGCCCGCATGGCAACCCGGCGATACCGATGATCTGGAGGCAGACGACAATGACGAGGTGGATCCGCGAGGGGAAGAGCCGAGCACGGAAGACACTCCTCCTGCGCCCTCAGGACTGGAAGACGACCATGAAGGGACGGCATGGCGCCTGAGCGCCGCGCACCCGATCCTGAACCGCACCGAATGGGTGGCGATCCTCGACACTCCTCAGACGTCAGACCTTGTCGATGAGCTGATCGCCAGTCTCCGCCGGATCGCGCAGCGTATCGAGACAGAGAACAGCTTTTGCGATCAGGTGTCCGAGGCTGATCGTGAGATCTTGCGGGCGCTCTTGCGAACGATCGAGCGGCAGCTTGCGCCTGACCTCACATGCGATGGTGAGGACCTCGGTCCGCCCACCTCCGCCCAACCCAGACCGATCGGCAAGTTTGGCAAAAAGATGTTGGCCCTTACCGGCGAGGGACTTGAGAAGGGGGTGATCAAGACGATAGAATTATCCGTCGTCGGATCAGCGGCGTTGGCTCTCAGCGCGGCTATGGAACTCGACCTCGACGCTTTTTTCAAAACCGCGGTCAACCTCTTTAAGACCGCATTTGCCGATGTCCCCGATGACACACCAGGCGGCCCCGGCGATCCGCAAGGGGAATGATAGGCCCGTTTCAGCCGTGCCCAAGACTGGCGACCCCTGCAGGACTCGAACCTGCAACCGTCGGATTAGAAGTCCGGTGCTCTATCCAGTTGAGCTAAGGGGCCATTGGGTCGCAGCCCATAGCACGGGTTGGGCTGGGCGCTAGTGCGTCCAGGGCTTTCGGCGCGCCGCGGCGAAATTGTCGGCATAGGCCTTGAGGACCGGGGTCTGGTCAGCGGGCTCAAAGACCTGATGGGGGATGCCGTGGTCTTTGGCGTACGCGACGGCTTGCTCTTTGGTCTCGAAATGCAGGTGGACCTGCCCCGCCTGGGTGTCATCCGCGCTGGTCCAGCCCATCAGCGGATCGACCCGCTTGGCAAAGCGCGGCTCGAACTCAAGGACCCAGTCCTGCGACTTCCCCTTGCCGGACTGCATCGCGGTGCGGGCGGGGCGGTAGATGCGAGCGAACATGGCTTTTGTGATGGGGCAGGCCGCGGTTCAGCGCAAGACGTTGAGCTGTCGCCGCCTCATTCGGTTGCGTATCTGCTGTCAGCGATGAACAGCCGAGTGTTGAGATAGATTGCTCCATCGACTGTGAGGTGGGCCTCGTCCCAGGCCACCGGGGCAAATCCGTCGTGGCTGGGAATGACCACAACACAGGCATGACTGGTGTCGCAAAAGACGTCGAGCGCGCTGACAAAGGCAATTCCGGTGTCTTCTGCTATGCTTCGCAGGCGCTGATCCAAGGCCGCTATGTCCGACTGGTCAATGTTGCTCGCGTAAGGACCTTTCAAATGGATACGCTGACGAAAAAGAACTTTGGGGAGGCTGGGGCGGTAGTGCGGCACCCCGCCGACCAAGATGATGTTCTTCGCCCCAACCGAACGCATCATAAGAATGGATCGGTGCAGAGACTCCAGCGCTTCCTCACGGTATGAGGCCCAATTAGCATGCAGAATAACCGTATGCTGGTTATTTTGGGCAAGGAATTCCAAGTTTGTGGCGTTCACCGCTGGGCACAAGGGTCTCCGGTGGACCTCAACGTCAAAGTCGATCAACGGCGGGCAACTTGATGCAGCTCTTTGGATAAAGCTGTAGCCAGTGGCTGAAAAGCCGCTTGCTAAGGCGGCGGCATGGCTGTCGCCCCATATCATGTAGCCCGTACCATCGATGTCAGAGCACGATGGATCAAACGCATCAGGACCCTGGTGTTCGGTAAGAAAACAGGTGCCTTCGCGATAGGGGCCCTGGCGCGGATAGTCTTTATACGCAAGAATCTCTTTTTGTGCTGCGGTGAGCCTGAATTCGTACCCTCGTGTGACATGGCCCGTTACGCCGACAGCTACCAAAGTGAGCAGGCCGAATAGGGAGCTGAGGAAGACGTGCTTCCTGTTCTTGAGGATCGATTCGTTCCCTCGAAATGGCGCTTCAACGAACCGCCAGCTGCCATAAGCCAAAGCAATCGATAAAGCCGCCAGAAGAAGAAAGCCGCCGGTTGAGACGTCTTCGGGGCTAGTGATGCGCGCAAGCGCGAATAGAGGTTGGTGCCAGAGATAGGCCGAATAACTTATCAGCCCGATGCCGACCATAGGCTTTGTACTGAGTATACGAGCAGTGTACGTATCTTTGCCGGCAAACAAGATGATCAAAACGACGCCGATAACGGGCAGAAGCGCATAAACACTTGGGAAAGGGGTGCCGCTTCCATAAAAAAAGATGGAAACAATGATGGCCGTCAGGCCAACAGCTGAAAGAGTATTGTTCCCCCGTACACCGTGCTTGGCCACCATGAAGGCCGCGAGCGATCCTGCGAACAACTCCCAAGCACGCGTGGGGGCCAAGTAGAAGTTGGCGTCGGGCTTATGCCTCCATCCCCACTCGCTTAGCGCGAGGCTCATGAGAGCAATAGCGACGATGGTCCAGAATACACGGTCGCGACCCGCGGCCCATAGGAGCAAAAGAAAGACTGGGAATAGAAGATAGTATTGCTCTTCAACCGCTAGGCTCCAGGTGTGCAAGAGTGGCTGCTCCTCAGAGGCGGCAGCGAAATATCCGGTTTCGCGCCAAAAAAGGATATTGGAGACGAAAAAACTGACCGCCACGATGCTACGAGAGTAGTTTGCTAACTCATCCGGCAGTAGGAAGATGAAGAAGAGAGGAAACGTCACGGCAATAACGAAAAAGAGAGCGGGTAATATTCGCCTGGCCCTTCTCTCGTAAAAGCGAGTGATACTGAAGTTTCCTTTCTCAAGATCGTTGATCAAGATTGTCGTGATGAGGTAGCCGCTGATCACGAAGAACACATCGACACCGACGAAGCCCCCGCCAAAGACCTCTAGACCGGCGTGGAATAGGATCACGGGGACGACAGCGACAGCCCTTAAACCATCAATTTCGGTCCGATACTTCACGATGAAGGTCCTTAGATAACGGGATGATAATCAAGGGTCATCGCCCCAATTCTCGAAGAACGCCTGGCCGAAGAACAGCGTATACGTGATCTTTCGTGTTGGTGCTACAGTAACACGGTGTTTCTTAGGCGGTGTCGTGAGGGCTTTGTTTGTGTCCTTGGGCCGCTCACGGCGCGTTTGGATTGCCAGCGACCGATCGAAATGAGTCGCGATAACTGACGACTTCGAACTCCACGCCGTCATGGTCGTGAAAGTAGAACCGGCGGCCAGGCTCATAATCACCGTGGTTGTGGGGTTCAAAACCCAGGGCCTTCACGCGTTCCTCGGCTGCATCGAGGTCATCGACGACGATGCCAATATGATTGAGCGCGCCGAGCTGATAGAGCCCGCCTTTGGTCGGCTCGCGCGGTTCTGTCGGTGCGTAGACGGCGAGGTAGTCGTCATCATTGCCGACATGCACGGTGTAGCCGCCGAGGAGGGAGGGGCCTTCCCAGCGGATGTGCCAGCCGAAGAGCTGGACCAGCATGTCGGCGGTCGCTTTGGGGTCACGAACCGTGAGGTTCGCGTGTTCAAGAACGGCTTTGGCTTGGGTCATGGGGATCTCCTTGGTCGAGCGTTCAGTCCGCGAGACCAATGCTAATTCCTCAACCTAAGTTGAGGTCAAGGTTTTTGTGAAGAGTTTTGCGTCGACCGATGCACGGTCTCGCCGGGCGCTGGGGCGGCGCTGCGCGGGGTCCATTGTGATTGAGAGAGAAAACTGGTCGGGGCGGCGTGATTCGAACACGCGACCCCCTGTACCCAAAACAGGTGCGCTACCAGGCTGCGCCACGCCCCGACCGGAGGAGGGCCCATAGGCGTCTCTGGCGCGCGACGCAATGTGCTTTTTGCTTGTTATGAACGCCGCAGAAGAAGAACGCCGCGGGCCTCCTGCCGGGCGGTGTAGAGGCTGCGCGCATAGCTGCTGAAGAGGGGCGTGAGGGCCCCTGCATCGACGTCGATCTCGTCCCGATAGGTGCAAGCATGCTCGCCATCGGGGATCACCGTCAGTGTGTGGTTCCACCGTTTCAGCGGCCCGCCATGCTCCCGGCTTGCGAGCACCCGCGCGTCATCATCAGCGGTGATCACCTCGATCGACCATTGGCCAAGCGCGATCCCTAGCACCTTCAGGGGAAAGACAAAGCGGTCGCCGACGGCAGCGTTGCGGTCAGGCAGAGCACCGAGGCCCGGCTGCGCACCGAGCACGGATTTTAAGTCCCCATAATTCATAATGCTGCGCCACATGACCTCTGCTGGAATCAGGTGTTGCTGCTCAACTGTGACGACTGTCACCGGACGGATTGATACAAGGGTCGTTCGCCGGCCGAGGCCGCGTCGCGGCTCGGGGCGGCCTCACCCATCCGGTCCCGGTAGACCCAGATGTTGGTCATCACGAGATCGACGAAGTGGCGCGCTTCTTTGTTCGGCACGCTTTCGAGCATCAGCAGCTGATCGTCGATCCCCGTGCGTGCATGCCAGCGGCTGAAATTGCCAGGGCCCCAATTGTAGCTGAGCGCCATTTCGAACATATCGCCGCGGCCGTCATTGTACCGTGTCAAGAGGGTTTCAACATAGGACTGGCCGAGCTGCATGTTGTAGCTGGGGTCATAGAGCCGCTTGGACGCGGCGGTGCCCCTGCGCATGAGCTGGCGGTTGCCAGTGATGTAGGAGGCCGTCCGCGGCATCAATTGCATGAGGCCCGCAGCGCCCACGCGCGACTTCGCATGGGTCATGAACTTCGATTCTTGCCGGATCAGACCGTAGAGAACGGCTTGGTCGATAGAGTACCCGCCGGTCGGCTCGAGATCGTCAGGAACCGGATAGAGCGCTGACCAAAGGGCACGGTCATCGGTCTCGCGAATGGCCAGGCCTTCGGAGAGATGCACCTCAGCGGAGGCCAACTCCAGCGCGCCAGCGAAGGCCAAAAGATCCGCATCTTGCGCGGGCGACAGCTCGCCATGGGCGTAGCGCACCTCAAGGGATGCTTCGTCCTCCATGCCGATTTCAGCCAGGGCGGCCGCGCGTTCCAGGCGCGGGTTGTCTTCCATCAATACGGCAATGCGGAAATCATCCGCGTCAATCGGAGACCAATCGATGCCGGATCCTCGGCCGAGCTGACCGAGTGCCAATTGTCCGTAGAGGGTCAAAGGGTAGCCGCTTGCAAGATCGAGGTGCTCCATCGCGTCGTCAGCCTGGCCAAGCGCCAGCGCTGAGCGCGAGGCCCAATAGGCTGCTGCCGCGCGCAGCGAGCTTTGCTGATGCGGTTCAGCGGCCATGGCACTGTGATATCTGTAAGCGGCTTCCATATCGCCTTGGCGCCAGGCCACAAGACCTGCGGTCCATTGCGCCAGCACGGCGCTGCCGCCTGAACGGTCCGCAGCTTCGCGGGCGAGAGGGCCAGCTTTATCAAGCCGTCCGTTGACGTAGTAACTCTCAGCAATCCAGCCGCGGATGCGGTCGGTCTGACGCGCGGTCAGCGCATTGAACTGGCGCGGATCGTTCAAATAGTTGAGCGACTGGGTCGGCCGGTCTTTGGCCAAAAGGTAGCGTATCCGCGACTCGATCCGCGCGACCTGGCGACGGCGGCTCTCGCTTAGCTGGTCATAGTCAGCTTCAAGCGCGGGGTTGAGGTCCACATCCACCGACTGACGCCATTTGCGGGCGACAGGGCGTTGCGGCCTGCTGCCGGATGGGCGGCGGCGCATGGCGAGGCGGTAGATTTGGGTTGCATCCGGATGATCTGCATAGGACGAGAGCCAGCGCGCCAGCTCGCTGTAAGAGCTGCGATAGGCGGTTGGGTGCATATAGCGCTGCTCAAACACATAGCCGAGCAGAATCGGGTTCTCGACATCTTCAATAAGAGGGTCAGCCGCGCTCATCTTGCCGGCTTCTTGCAGTGCAAAAATCTCGCGATAACGTGCCTCATCCTCCGGGGACAGAATATCGGGCGCTGCGATGGCGGCAGCTCCCACACCCCAGGCGGCAAGGGCCGTGATCAAATGGCGTAGGGCCAACATCGTGCTCCTTCGACAACCCCCAAATGGGGGGCTCACTCATGCTCAACTGAGGATTTGGGCAGGACTTCGTTAAGCTTTGATTTCACGGCCAAAAGATCACGCCATGCGAGCCGTTTTTGTTGCGGTTGGCGCAGCAAAAACGCGGGGTGGAACATCGGAAGCGCAGGTATCTTGCGGCCCTCGGAGATGATGTCCCGAAATGTGCCACGCGAGCGGGTGATGCCCGGGGCGTCAGGAAAAAGCGATTGGGTCGGCACGTTGCCGGTCAGAATGACGAGTGCGGGCTCTGAAAGGTCAATAAAACGGCGCATGAAGGGAAGGCAGGTGGCCACCTCGGCCTTCGACGGGTTTCGGTTGCCAGGCGGGCGCCAGAAGATCGCGTTGGAGATACAGACCGGCGTCTGTCCCTCGCTCGGCGCCCGCGAAAAATCGATCGCTGCGAGCATCCGGTCGAGAAGATGACCTGATCGACCGACAAAGGGTTTGCCGAGGCGATCCTCTTCCTTTCCGGGCGCTTCGCCCATCACCAGGACCGGTGCCTTGAGAACGCCGTCATAGATCACGGGGCCTTTGGCGCCCTCGCGAAGGGGGCAGCCCTCAAACGCGGCGATCGCCTTGATCAAGCTTTCGAGGTCGTGGCAGCCAGCCGCGATCTGTTCCGCCTCGCTGATTGCTTCATCGGCCGGAATGGCGGCAGCCTTCCGTGCGGCGCGTTTTTGTGGCGGCGAGGGCGATGACGGAGCCGGCGCGGCGCTTGCCTTGGGCGCATCTGGCCAGGCCGCGAGGCCGCCCGGCGTCTCGGCTTCCGCCGTGGTCACCCCGGCGTCGTCGTAGAACTGGAGGAGGGCGCGCGCCTGCTCGCCGGTCATCGCCTTGCTCATCGACAGGACAGTGCCGCGGCGCGCGCGCCACCTCAAGGCTGATGCGATGCTCCGGCGCATGGAATCTTGAGCCAAGTCAGGGCAGTGTTCGCGCAATCAATAAGGCTGAACTATCAATGTACGACGACACCCCAGTAGAACGCGAAAGCATGGAATTTGATGTCGTTATCGTCGGCGCGGGCCCCGCGGGCCTCGCTGCCGCGATACGGCTGAAGCAACTTGAGGCGCAGAAAGGCAACGATATCTCCGTCGTTGTTGTGGAAAAAGGATCAGAGGTCGGTGCCCACATCCTCTCCGGTGCGGTGCTCGATCCGCGTGCTCTCGATGAGCTGATCCCCGATTGGCGCGAAGACGACAGCTGCCCGATCGACACCGAAGTGACGGACGAGAAGTTTCTCTATTTGGGGCCAGCGGGCTCCATGCCGCTACCGAACCTCGCTCTGCCATCAATGCTCAAGAACCATGGCTGCTATGCCACCTCGATGGCTATGGTCTGCCGTTGGCTCGCGGAAAGAGCCGAGGCGATGGAGATCGAGATCTATCCGATGATGGCTGCCAACCAGACGGTGCGCCGCGACGACGGCTCGGTCGCTGGCGTCATCGTCGGTGAGGTCGGCATCGGGAAGGATGGTGAGAAGAAGGACGGCTATGAACCGGGGATGGAGCTGCGCGGTAAATATGTGCTGCTCGCCGAGGGCGTGCGCGGATCGATCAGCAAAGAGATCATCAAAGAGTTCGGCCTGGCCGACGGCAAAGAGCCGCAAAAATACGGCATCGGCATCAAAGAGCTCTGGAAGGTGCCGGACGAGAACTTCAAGAAGGGCTATGTTCAGCACACGTTCGGCTGGCCGCTTGATAACTCCACCGGCGGCGGCTCCTGGATGTACCATTTCGGCGACAATTACGTCTCCGTCGGTTTCGTGGTCCACCTCAACTACAAGAACCCCTATCTTGCTCCGTATCAGGAATTCCAGCGCTTTAAGACCCACCCCGAGGTGCGCCATTTCTTAGAGGGCGGTGAGCGCGTCGCTTATGGCGCGCGGGCGATTTCTGAGGGCGGGTTCCAGTCGGTGCCGAAGCTGACCTTCCCTGGCGGCGCGCTGATTGGCTGCTCAGCCGGTTTCGTCAACGTGCCGCGGATCAAGGGCAACCACAACGCCATGAAGACGGGCATGATGGCGGCGGAGGCGGCCTATGAAGCGATCGCGGAGGGCCGCGAAGGTGATGAGCTGGTTGGCTATCAGCAGCGCTACGATACGTCGTGGGTGCGCCAAGAGTTACGCCTTGTGCGGAATTCCAAGCCACTTTGGTCGAAGTTCGGCACCGTTCTCGGCGCGATCGCGCTGTCTGGTTTCGATATCTGGACCAATGTCCTAACGCGTGGTTTGTCTGTGTTCGGCACACTTGGTCACGGCAAAACCGATGCTGCCTCGACCGAACCAGCATCAAAGCATAAGCCGATCGACTATCCGAAGCCGGACGGCGTCTTGACGTTCGACCGGCTGACCAATGTCAGTTTCTCCTTCACCAACCATGAGGAAGACCAGCCCGCACACCTTCGGCTGACCGATGCATCGGCGCCGAACAAGGTGGAGTTGCCGATCTATGCTGGGCCGTCGCAGCGCTACTGTCCGGCAGGTGTCTACGAATATGTGGAGGAGGGCGGTCAGCCGACTTTCCAGATCAATGCGCAGAACTGCGTCCACTGCAAGACCTGCGATATCAAAGACCCTGAGCAGAACATCACCTGGACCACGCCTGAAGGCGGCGGGGGGCCGAACTACCCCAATATGTAATCTCTTTCGCTGTTTGCTGTGTGGTGACTGGCTCTATTGGCCGCGTTTGGTAAGCTTCCAAGCGGGCTAGGGGGTCGCTATGCCGAGTTTTCAATTACCCAATGGAAAACGCGTCGATATCAAGAGATTGGTCCGGGAGCTTCCTGGGGCATGGGTTGGTTGGCAGAACAAAAACCGAGCGAATTGGGTCGCCGCGCTGAGCAAGTCCTGGCGGGTGCTGGATCACTATGGCATCAACACACCCAATCGCTTGGGTTTCTTCTTCGCGCAAGGCCTCGTTGAGACAAGCTATCTCAGGGCGAGCGTCGAGCGCCTGAACTACAGCCTCAAAAACTATGACGAAACCGGTTGGTTTCAGAATCGCTTTGATAGCCGTGAACAGTTCGAACACGAATATCTTGGCAGCGAGGAGCGCATTGCCAATCGGATCTATTCTAGCCGGTATGTCTCTGACCTGGGGAATGGCGACGAGGCGTCTGGCGATGGATGGCGGTTCCGCGGACGGGGGTTTTTTCAGCTCACGGGTCGCTACAACTATGGCCGTTACAACGGCCTCATTCCCGGCGTCGATCTGGTTCAGAACCCGGATGTCTTAGGAGATGATCTTCTACTATCGATCAAAGTTGCGGCTGCTTATTGGGCTGACCGTGAGCTGAATGCCTACGCAGACCAGGATGATGCGGTCGCGATATCTCGCGCGGTCAATCTTGGGAACCCCAACAGCCGTAAGAAGCCCAATCACTTGGCAGATCGCAAGAAATGGTCTTTCGAATGTGTCCGGTTCTTTGGCGAGACCAGCACGCAGGTAACGGCGCCGCGCGATCCCAGTCGAGAAGTCCATTCAAGCGAGGAAAGCGACGATGTCCGCGAGATCCAACAGGATTTGAAAGCTCTTGGCTACTTGGATGGTACCGTAGACGGAGTGTTTGGTCCTGATACGCTTGATGCCCTTCGCCGGTTCGAGCGCGATAACGATTTGCCCGAGGATGGTGTGGCGTCGGCAGAGGATCGGCAACTGCTCGCCGAGCAGGCGCAGCGTCTCGAGACCTCTGCGTTGCAGCGCGAACGCAACGAGAAACCCGAGCGCAGTATGGCGGACCAGGGTCTGCACCAAGCGGTGGACGGTAAATCACTCGGCCAAGCTGGGACATCGGTGGCAGGGACGGGCGCTGTCGCCGCTGGCGTTGAGGCGATTGATGACTTGGCCGCGCCTGTCGCTGAGCTGCAGGAGGTGGTGTCTGACGAAGAGACGATGGGCTTTCTCCAGCGCGTCTGGTCGGCCCTCGATCCGCGGGATCCAGGCAATTGGACGTTGTTGCTGCTGCTGATTTTGGTCGCCGTTGGCGGCTACATTTACTGGCGCAGTCGACGTGTGGAGCGTGAGAGCGTCGATGCCTACCGATCTGGGCGGCTGCGTTAGCCATTCGCTTCCGAGGTTCTCGCCCCTTGACTTCGGCCGGTGAAGGCGTAGCTCAGGCGTTCTCCTGACATGCCGTCATCATCAGACCCTCCTTTTGAGGGCGACGGCGGCTGTCCCCAAAGTGAGCCTGGAAGGTCATGCCCAAGTCGAAGAACCGCCGGAAGCCCAAGTCGAACCGGCCTCAAGCTGAGGCCAGTGCAGACACGCAAATTGTTGAGGCCGAAACGGTGGGCACGAAGTCTGAGCGCGCCGAACAGCCAGCGCCGAAAAAGACCTCGGTGGGCCCGGTTCAGTTCTTCCGTCAGGTGCGCTCCGAGATGCAAAAGGTCACCTGGACCACGCGCGGCGAGACAACGGTGTCGACCATCATGGTGCTGATCATGGTGACGATCATGTCCCTCTTCTTTTTCACGGTCGATCAGTTCCTGCGCTTCATCGTGCCGCTGATCCTGTCCCTCAACTTCTCCTAAGGCCCGTCTCATGTCCGACGCGAAATGGTACATCGTCCACGCTTACTCCAACTTCGAGAAGAAGGTCGCCGAGTCAATCAAGGCGTCTGCGGAGGAAAAGGGCCTCGATCATCTCTTCGAGGACGTCCTGGTGCCGACCGAAGAGGTCGTCGAGGTGCGCCGGGGGCGGAAGGTCAACACGGAGCGCCGCTACTTCCCCGGCTATGTGCTGGTGAAGATGGTCCTCAATGACCAGACCTATCACGTGGTCAACGAGACCAACAAAGTCACAGGCTTTCTTGGGCAGGGCAAGAAACCGCTGCCGATCACCCAGAAAGAGGTCGACCGTATTCTCGGCACGATGGAAGAGAGCGAGCAGGCGCCAGCCATGCCGGCGGTCATCTACGAGGTCGGCGAGATGGTCAAAGTCATCGATGGTCCGTTTGCGTCCTTCTCGGGCGTGGTCGAAGATGTCGACCAAGAAAACGCGCGCCTCAAAGTGTCTGTGTCGATTTTCGGCCGAGCCACGCCGGTCGAGCTCGAGTACAACCAGGTCGACAAAGAGAGCTGATGCTCACTAGGTTGGTCGGCGAGGTGAGAAGTCATGACCAGCTCCAGTCTTGCATCTCTAGCGCTCGATCGAAGCAATGAGTGTTTTTGCGAAGTTGCCAACCTAAGAGGGCGTCTTTCGACATTTCAGCGCTTCAATTGGATCACGGTCATGTTGCCGTCGCTCCTAGCGTTTCTGGCGAGCGCGGACATTTTCATCAACGATGGGACGACCGCTCAATGGGCGCCGTGGTTGTCTTTGGCCGCTGGCGCGCTTGTGCTTGTGCACAAGACGCTGAACTGCGAGGCCCATCAGGCGGAAATTGTTCGTGTTCGAAAGGAGTTGAGGCGCTTGGGCGTCTCCTATCGAACACAGGGGGAAGTGCCGCGCGAAACGCTTGAGGCTGATTTGATGGAGCTCGATGCCGCGTTGGCGACGCTGGTGTCGTCGACACAGCTCCACCTCCCGGTCCTTTCACCGACGAAACCTGGCAAATAGAGCGCCGTCTCGTGCCGGACTTCGGGCACCAATCGGGCCGCAGCTGTCTCGCCCGACTAAGCCCGCTGCTGCGAGCACGGTAGTCGCCCAGACGTCTTGAGGACCCCGTGTGCCAGCATGGGACAGCACGCGCGCAGCCATCATACATCGACAAACGCAGAAGACTTGAGGTGCTGCTCAGTAACGGCCACATCATGGATATGCCGATGTCTGCAGATAAGGCCCGAGACAAACGAACCTTGGTGATCGAGAAGGCCACGGAGCTTTTCTGGCGCCAGGGCTATGACGGTGTGTCGATTGGCGACCTCGTCGAAGCGACAGGGCTCAACCGCTACACCCTCTACCAGGCCTTTGGCGGCAAGCGTGAGATCTTCATCGCGGTGCTGCTGCACTATATTGAGGAGTCCTTTGCGGAGGTGGCAGAGGCCTTTTCGCACCATCATGACAGCCCCTACGAGGCGCTTTATCACTCGCTCTACAGCAAAATGCTGGACCCTGAGATGTTCCCGGCGGGCTGTTTGATGTGCACCACCTCCGTCGATGTTGCGGCCAAAGACCCCGAAGTGGCACAAATTCTCAATGACACCGTCATGAGCATGAACGAAGCGTTTTCGACCAGATTTGCCGAAGCCCAGCGCGGCGGCCGCGTCTCGGCGGAGCAAAATCCCACAGCTTTTGGGGAACTTGCGACGTCGCTTTACTTCTCCCTGGGAGTTCAGGCGCGGATGGGGAGGAGTCGGGAATCCCTGTCAGCGGCCCTGCGAACAACGATCGACAGCCTGAAACTTTCCTGACGGGCATTGATTCCAGAACGATCATTCTGATATGGGCACCGGAGCCTTGTTGGGGATACCGGTATGCCAGTGAAAAGCCGTACGCTTGTTGACCGCTTCGCGGTTGGCTTTACGGAGTTTGTCTTGTCGCAGCGGATCTTGGTGATCTTAGCGACCGTCGTGGCGGTTTTTGCGCTGGCGACCCAGGCCAAGCACCTGACATTTGAGAACAACTACCGGGTCTTTTTCAGCGATGAGAACCCCGAGCTGCAGGCGTTCGAAAATCTGCAGGCCACCTACACGCAAACCGACAACGTCTTTTTCTATATCAAGCCGAAAGATGGGCGCGATGTCTTCGAGCCGGAGACCATGTCCGCCGTTGCCGACATCACCGAAGAGTCGTGGCAGCTTCCTCACTCCATTCGCGTCGATAGTGTGACGAACTTTCAGTACACCTATGCCGAAGAAGACGACCTGATCGTGGAGGATCTGATCTACGATCCGGCCTCGCTGTCACCGGACGACTACGCTAAAAAGCGCGAGATCGCCCTCGCCGAGCCGATCCTGTCGCGGCAGCTCGTCACCGAAGATGCTGGCGCCACGGCCATCAATGTGACGCTTCAATTCCCGCAACTGAGCAATGATGAGGTGCCGAACGTTGCCTATGCTGCGCGGGATATCCGCGATCGGATGGAAGAGAAGTATCCCGATCTGAGCTTCGCCATCTCTGGCGGGGGGCTCCTCAACATGGCCTTCATGGAGAGCGGTCTAGCCGACAACACGACACTCGTGCCGCTCATGTTCCTCGTGGTCGTGCTTTTGAGCTTCGTCACTGTGCGGTCGTTCAGCGCAACGATTTCGCTTTTCCTTGTGATCGTTCTGTCCGTCCTCGTCACGGTGGGCGCGGCCGGTGTGATGCGCGTGCCGCTAACACCGATCTCTCTGAGTTCGCTCATTGTCGTTCTGACCCTGGCGGTGGCGGACGGCATCCATATCCTTCTCACGTTCAGGCAGAACATGCAGAAGGGGATGCCGAAGCGCGAGGCGCTGGTCGATGCCATTCGCGTCAACTTCCTGGCTGTTGGCATCACGTCGCTGACGACCATTGTTGGCTTTATGGCGCTGAACTTCTCTGACTCGCCGCCATTCTGGCACCTTGGCAATATGTCAGCCATCGGTATTTTTGCGGCGTGGGCCCTGTCCGTCACCTTCTTCCCAGCGATGCTGAGCCTTCTGCCTGCGAAAGCGGCCCAGCGGGAGGATTACGTCGACCGACACACGGTGATGGACCGGTTCGCCGACGTCATCTTGCCGCGCAGGAACATCTTTGCGCTGCTCGCGCTCAGCGGCGTGGTTGCATTGGTCGCCATGATCCCGCGCATGGAGCTCAACGACCAGTGGACCAAGTATTTTGGTGAACGGATCGAGTTCCGCCGCGACACCGACGTCATCGCCCGGGACTTTGGTCTCTTTACGGTCGATTTCTCGGTTGAAGCCGGTGAGCCAAGCGGCATCTATGAGCCCGAATATCTGCAGCGCCTTGATGCTTTTGCGGAGTGGCTCGAGACGCAGCCCAATGTCGCGCATGTCTACTCAATGTCGGACATCATGAAGCGGCTCAACAAGAATCTGAATGCTGACGACCCATCCTTTTATCGGTTGCCTGATGATCGTGAGCTATCGGCGCAGTATCTTCTCCTTTACGAGCTGTCGCTGCCTTACGGTCTCGATCTCAATGACAGGATCAACATCGACAAGTCGGCGACCCGCCTGACTGTGACGATGGAAGATGGCCCGACCCAGGAGACCAAGGACCTGTTGATCGCCGCCACGGCCTATCTTGAGGAAAATTTCCCCGAGAATCTCCGCCCGACGCCAACCTCGACCCAGGTGATGTTCACCTTCATCACCGACCGGAACGTGCAGCAGATGATCCAAGGCACGGTGATCGCGATCCTGGCCATCTCCGCGATCATGATCTTCACGTTCCGCAGCGTGAAACTCGGGATTTTGAGCCTGGTGCCGAACACATTACCAATAGCCACGGCATTCGGCGCTTGGGCTTTGCTTGTGGGAGAGATCGGCTTTTCGGTCTCCGTGGTCGCCGCGATCAGCCTCGGGATTGTGGTCGATGACACGGTGCACCTCATCACTAAATATGTCCGTGCCCGCCGTGAGCAGGGCCTGTCGGCGGAGGATGCGATCCGCTATTCCTTCAACACAGTGGGGCTGGCAATCATCGTCAACACCATCATTCTCTCGATCGGGTTCAGTGTGTTGATGTTCTCGACCTTCAAAGTGACCGTGGACATGGGCCTCTTGACGAGCCTCTCGATTGTCTTTGCCCTCATCCTCGATTTTCTGCTGCTGCCTGCGCTCCTGATTTGGACCGATGGTGGCCGCGCACCCAAAACCAACCTGGAGGCCGCTGATGCCGCGCCAAACTTCTCTGCTGCTTAGTCTTCTTGCCGCAACCACGCTGTCGGCATCGCTGCCTTCGGTCGCCATCGCTCAATCCCAAGATGTCGCCGCCATGAGCGAGGAGGAGCGGCGCGGCTACGAGATCGCGGCGCGGTCGGATCAGTCCGACAACGGTTTCGGCGGCTCCGTCGTCGAGGCGCAGATGATCCTTCGCAACGCGGCCGGGCAGGAGAGTGTCCGAGATCTTTCGTTCCAAACTCTCGAGCGCGAGAATGAGAATGTTGGCGACAAATCGCTCGTCATCTTCGAAAGCCCGCGGGACGTGGAGGGCACGGCGCTTCTCAGCCACGCACAGATCTTAGAGCCCGATGATCAGTGGCTCTACCTGCCAGCGCTCAAACGCGTGAAACGCATCAGCTCGGCCAACAAGTCTGGTCCGTTTGTGGGATCGGAATTCGCCTTTGAGGATTTCACCGCGACTGAGCTCAACAAATACACCTACCGGTATGTCGGTGAGGAAGAGATCGACGGCATGATGACCGATGTGATCGAGCGTTTCCCTCGCTACGAGCGCTCCGGCTACACCCGCCAGGTGAGCTATATCGACCAAGAGGTGTTCCAGCTCCGGCGGGTCGATTTTTACGACCGCAAAGACGCGCTTCTCAAAACCCTGACGCTCACGGATTATCGTGAGTATGACGGTATTTGGCGTTCGCACGCGTTCTCGATGGTCAATCATCAAAACGGGAAAGAGACGGATTTGGTCTACGAGACCTACGACTTCTCCCAAGAGCTCGATGCCGGTGACTTCGACAAAGGGGTGCTGTCGCGCATCCGATAAAGGATCTGAGGGGACGTTATGAGGGCATTTGGCACATGGGTCGCCTTGGCGGCGCTCGCCCCCTCGCTCGCTTTTGCGGGTGAGTGGGAGTTTGGCGGCGAGGTCGCGGGCGAGCTGCGGGCCTTCCCGCAAGAGCCTGCACTCGACGAACAGCTCAGCGATTTCCAGCCCTCAGCGGTTGTTCTCGGCGATGTTCGTTGGACATCGGACAATGGGAAGCATCAGCTGGTCGCCGTTCCCTTTTATCGTCTGGATGGGGAGGATGACGAGCGGACCCACGCAGATTTACGCGAGGGCTACTACCGCTACTCCGGGAACAATGTCGATATTCTGGTCGGTGCGGGGAAAGTCTTCTGGGGCGTTGCCGAGAGCCGCCACCTTGTTGATATCGTCAACCAAACCGATGCGGTCGAAGATATCGACGAGGAGGACAAGCTTGGCCAGCCGATGGTCAAAGTCTCGCTTTTGAAAGACTGGGGCACGATCGATCTTTTTGCGTTGCCCTATTTCCGCCCCCGGACCTTTCCTGGATCACGCGGACGCCTACGGTTTGACCCGGTCATCAACGCTGATGACCCGATCTATGAGGACGCCGACGAAGAGTGGAACACGGATTTCGCTGTGCGCTACAGCCACTTCTTCGGTAGTTTCGATGTCGGTGTGAGCGGTTTTACCGGTACGTCGCGCGAGCCGCGCTTCACCTTTTCCCCCGAAGGTCTCGATGCGAATGGCCAGCTGGTGCCGATCTATGATCAGATCAACCAGGTCGGCGTGGACGTCCAGTACACAAACGAAGCGTGGCTTTGGAAGTTCGAGGGCATCGTCCGTGAAGGGCAGGGCGACACCTTCGCCGCCACCGTCGCTGGTTTTGAGTACACGTTTTTCGGTGTGACCGACGGCGGCGCCGATCTCGGTATCCTGGTCGAGCACCTCTATGACGGAAGGGATGAGTTTCTCGCGCCGCCGACCGCGTCGGACAATGATCTCTTTTATGGCGCGCGCTATGCGCTCAACGATTTTCAGGACACCTCGATCCTGGTTGGTGCCATCACCGATCTTGAGAATGGCAGCTCATCGGGTCTGGTCGAGGCTGAGCGCCGTTTTGGCCAGAACTGGACCGCCGAACTCGAGGCGCGTTTTTTCTACAATGTCGACGAGGAAGACCTCCTGAGCGTCTTTCAAGACGACAGCGTCGTGACATTCCGCGTGACGCGGTATTTCTAGGGCTGGTAAGCGGTACAGGGAATATCTGGTGGCAGGGTGACCTCGTGGTCATCCGCGCGCCGCCGGAGAACGCAGCGGCCGTCCGTTATCAGAATGTCATAGGTCGACGGGAGCACGGGGCTTCTGGTCTCATAGCTCGTGGGTCGTGGCGGCAGCACGCTGAGCACGGGCTGTACTCTGGGGTCGGGCGAGCCATAGATCAAGTTGGCGCGCCCTTCGGCCTCCGCCAGGGCCGCGGCGACCACACCCAAATCATCGCTGGGGTCGAGGGCGAGGATCGCAGCCTTTTCGCTGCCACACGCTTGGCTCACGCACGCCCCGAGGGCTGCTGTTGCAACGAGCTGCCAGAACTTCACAGCGATCCCTCCGGTAGGCGCATGTCTCTGTTGGTGGACGGAATGCTGACAGGCAAGGATAGCGCGGGCCCGCCGCTGCTCAACGTCTTGCTTTCGGCCACGATCGATGAGGTGATCACGGGGCATGTGCCGGTATCGCGGTAGGACAGGGCTGCTGCGAGCAGCGCTTCGCTCTCGTCACCCAAGGCATTGTCGAGATCATCCGCCACCGTGCACCCGTCGACAGAGACACCGAAGGGGAAGCTGTTGTTGCCCGGCACGAACCCGTCGGCATACGCACCGAACCCCTTATCATTCACGCCTTGGAACTGGATGGTGTAATAGGTCTCGCCGCAATTGTCGGTGGGGTAGAAGCCGTAGGGCTTGCCGCAGGTCACATCGCCGATGAGCACCACCTCAAAATCGACGCCGCGCAGGCTGTTGATCACGGATTCGGACGCGGAGCACGTGTTCTCCGTCGACAGAACAAAGACGCGGTTGATGTTTAAGACGGGAAGGGGCGCTCCGGCCACCACGCTGAAGCCGAGGGTGGTATCGACGAAAGGGACCGCGTTGTTGGTCTCGCCCGTCACCGGGTTCACCCCGCCCGCGTCATCGTTGAAGCGAAGGTCTTCGAAGGTGCGACCGGCGGTGAAGCTCGGCCCGGCGATCATGTAGGAAAGCTGCGATGCGATGGCGAGCAAACCTCCGCCATTGTAGCGCAGATCGAGAACGAGATCGGTGACATTGGCCGCTTGCAGTTGCTGGATCGCGTCGACGATCTCCGCCTCGGACGCGAACGGGCTGAAAGTGTTGAAGAGAATATAGCCGACATTGCCCGTCCCCGTGCTGATCACCTCCACGGTGTTCACCGGGTCGGACGTCAGGTTCTCGGACACAAGCGTCACAGTGCGTGATGCGACAGCGCCGGGATCAAGGACCTCGAAGATATGCGTCTCGCCGGCCGTCTCCGGAAAAAGGCCCGCATTGAGCGCGTCGACGTCGGCTTCGCTGTTCGCACTGACAAGGTCGACACCGTCGACGGTTAGGATCTGCGCGCCGCGGATGAAATTCACAAGGCCCCCAACTTCAGCCGCTGCCGGTGTGCCTGGATCTGTATAACGCACGCGGAAGTCTCGCGGTGGTGTCGTCGAGATTCCTGCATAGCTCACGCCGTAGCTCGCCGACGGCGCCGAGTTTCGCTCCTCAAGGAACTCCTCGGTGGACTGGCTGAAGTGAAAATCGTCACGATCCTCGCCGGACGGTTCAACCGCCGAGGTCTTCAAGCGATTGAAATAGTCGACCCGGTTGCTGAAGGAAGCTGGGTTCAGATCCGGGACTTCATCGTTCCAGAGATAGGTCTCATTGGTCCATGACCGGAGCCAGAAATTCTCGATCGTCGTCGAGCCGGGCTCGTCGGGGAAGGCGTTGCCCTCGATGTCAAAGCCGCTTCGCGGGTTCTCGCACTGCGCGATGAAATCAGAGGCGGGCTCATAGACACCTGGTGTCCATGTGGGGCCGGAGCTGGTGGTCGTCCCTCCACTCCCACCCGATGGCGAGCTGCTGATTGCGCTGCCGCCGCTACCGCCACCACCACTGCAAGCTGTTAGCGCGAGGAACGCGACACATGCCCACGTTCCACCCAGACGCTGCCATCGGCGCATCGTACCACTCCACTCACCCAGCTCCCGCGTAAGTTAATGCGTCCAAGGGCGACAAGGCAAGTGACGGTGTCGACGGGTTCGTCCCGCGAGAAGCCAAAAAAAACGGGCCCATAGGCCCGTTTCTCGATCTTTTAGCAGAGCGGTTTTACGCCGCTTTCTCTTCGGCTGGATCACGCAGGACATAGCCGCGGCCCCAGACCGTTTCGATATAATGTTCACCTTCGGTGGCCGAGGAGAGCTTTTTCCGCAACTTACAGATGAAGACGTCAATGATCTTCAGCTCGGGCTCATCCATGCCGCCGTAAAGGTGATTGAGGAACATCTCTTTGGTCAGGGTTGTGCCCTTCCGAAGGCTGAGGAGTTCCAGCATCTGGTATTCTTTGCCCGTCAGGTGCACGCGCTGGCCAGCAACTTCGACCGTCTTCGCGTCGAGGTTCACGGACAAGCTGCCGGTGTTGATGACCGATTGGCTGTGGCCTTTCGAGCGGCGGACGATCGCGTGGATGCGCGCAACCAGCTCGTCCTTATGGAACGGCTTGGTCATGTAGTCGTCAGCACCGAAGCCAAGGCCGCGGACCTTGTTTTCTGTGTCGCCGAGGCCCGTCAGGATCAAAATCGGTGTTGCGACCTTCGCCACACGGAGCTGCTTGAGAACATCAAAGCCAGTCATGTCCGGAAGGTTCAGATCAAGCAGAATGATATCGTAGTCGTACAGTTTGCCGAGGTCGACGCCTTCTTCACCAAGGTCCGTCGTGTACACATTGAAGCCATCCGACTTGAGCATCAGTTCAATGCTCTGGGCCGTGGCGCCATCATCCTCGATCAGCAGAACCCGCATGGAACCCGTCCTCCTCGTCCGTGTAGGCCTCACACCGCCATAGGCGGCACTCGAATATGTTAAAGCTAACCAATATTTACTTTCATAAAGATTAACGTCGCGAATTTTCGAATCGCTTGGTCATCTTCCATCAACCCAGTAGAGGTTGCGTCGCGATTCTGCGCAAGGCTGCACACCGATGATTTTGCTGGGGATCAGCAGGCCCCTGGGCCTACTTTTTCCGAAACCGATCAAGGCTGACGACATCAGCGCCGCCGGAGGGGGGCTCATCGTCCGGTGGTCTGTCGGGATCCTCGGCCTGCTCGTCAGGGTCATCGGCGACATGCTCGGGCAGGTCAGACACGGACTGGAACTGAAGCGCGAAGTTGGACGATGGGTCAGCGAATTGGGTGATTGCGTCGAAGGGCACGACCAGACGCTCGGGGATCCCCTTGAACTTCAAAGTCACCGTGAAGTGGTCCTCGTCCACAATCAAGTCGTCGAACTGGTGCTGCAGGACGATGGTCATCCGGTCCGGATACTGTGTTCTCAGCCGATCAGCGATGTCGACGCCGGAGGCGAGGGTGTCGAACTCAATGTAGAAATGGTGCTCACCAGGCAGGCTCCCCAGATCACGGGTGATCTTGAGGACATCGCGCACCACGCCGCGCATCGCATTTTGCGTGAGCCAGGCGTAGTCAAGTTCAGTGCTGTCGGACATCGCTTGAGGCCCTAGTGCTTCGCAGCGCCGGTGTCACGTAGCAGCTCCGCAATCCTTTCCGCAGCGGGGCCAAATTCGGGCCGGAAGGTCGCCGGTGTGGCCGCGAGATCGGTGGTCAATGGCAGCCTGAGGGCAATGTCCGTGCCGATTTCCGCGATCAGCGCGGGGTCGAGGTCATCGCCCAAAGGACCTCCGGTCATGTTAAGGATAAGCCCGAGGAGCGGGGCGCCGACCTTGTCAAAAAGGGCCGCACCGCGGCGGACGTCGGCGGTCGCCAACGGGCTCGGGGTGGCGACGAGAAGCGCGCCGTCGAGCTTTAGCCTTTGGACCAAGGAAAGGTGCGCATCGCCGGTGCCAGGCGGGGTGTCGACGATGAGGACATCGAGGTCCCCCCATTTTGTGTCTTCGATCAGCTGACGGGCCGCGTTCATCACCATCGGCCCGCGCCAGGCGACCGCTTGGCGCTCATCCACCATGTAGCCGATCGAGACGAGTTTCAGACCGGCCGTCTCAGCGGGAATGATCTTGCCGTTCTCCGCCTTGAGCCGCTCTTTGACGGGGAAGAGGACGGGCAGGGACGGCCCGTGGATATCGAGGTCGAGGAGACCCACCCGCGCGCCGCTTTTCGCCAGGCTGAGCGCCAGGCCCGCGGCAACGGTGCTCTTGCCGACACCGCCCTTGCCGGAGGCCACAGCGACCACGCGCGCCACGCCGTCGGGCCGTCGGGGCTCCGGCCTGAGCCCTGGTGTCGGCGGCGCTTTCGCACCGAGCCTAAGCGGATCGGCATGCCCGCCGCCGCTCTTCGTTGGAGGTGGCGCCGCCTTCGGCGCCGGTGCCTCTTGGCCATGGGAGCTTTCCACAAGCGTGATCCGCTCAAGGCCGGTCTCTTTGAGGAGCTTGGCTTCCAGCGCTGCTGCGTCGCTGACGGGCGCGGAGAGCAGCACCGTCGCCGTCAGCACACCGTCCCGGCTGCGCAGCGCGATATCGCCGCCCGCAGCTTCAGCTTTAAGCACCCGGCGGATGGCGGCTTCGGCCCGGCCCTTGCGGGCTGCGTCTCGCATACGGTCGATCATAGCGGCAGATGGCGCCTTTCCATTGCGTTGTCCTTTGAACGCCACATATACCCGGTATCTCAAAGACAAAGTCTTTTCACGAAAGCGCGCCAACGGCGCTGCGTAACTAGGCGGATCAATGCCCTGGACTGATAAGCCCTCAGGCTCACAAAACTCCGGCCCATGGGGCCGTCCCGAAGGAAGCAATGGCACGGGCGGTGGCCCTCGCGGCGGCCGCGGTGGTGCCCCCGATCTTGAAGAGCTCCTACGCTCTGGCCGTGAGCGGTTTGGCCGCGGCGGCGGCGGTGGCGGCGGAACCGGCGC
>JBCDLG010000002.1:0-64857 GCA_038745625.1 Pseudomonadota bacterium
ACGACCGGTCTATCGCCCGATGAGGGCCATCGGTTGGTGGAGCTCGGCGCGATCGAGATGATCGATGGCGCGATGACCGGCGCGAATTTCCACGTCTATGTGAACCCCGAGCGTGACATGCCGGACGAGGCTTATCGCATCCACAAGATCTCCGAAGAGATGCTGCGGGATAAGCCGATCTTCTCTGACCCCAGCGTCGGGCCCGCCTTTGCGGAGTTTGTGCAAGGGGCGGAGCTGGTCGCGCACAACGCGCCTTTTGATATGCGCTTTATCAATTGGGAGATGGAAAACGCTGGCCTGCCGCGCCTCAAGAACCGGGTGACCGACACGGTGCCGATGGCGCGGAAGATGTTCCCGGGCTCGCCTGCTTCGCTCGATGCGCTCTGCAGCCGCTTTGGGATCAGCAAGGAGGAGCGGGAGGCCAAGGGCCACGGCGCGCTCCTGGACTCCGAGCTTCTTGCACGGGTTTACGTTGAGCTGACAGGCGGCGCGCAGGCGGGGTTGTCTTTTGCTGCGGCTTCCGATCCCCGTGGCGGCTCGTCCGGCAAGGCCCTTCCGGCGCGGCAGCGCCCCAAGCCGCTCGCCTCATTGGTCACCGATGAGGAGCGCGCAGCGCATCGCGCCTTTGTCGAAGAGCTCGGCACGCCGCTTTGGCTCAAGGATCTCGGCGGCGCGGCCTAGGCTTTTCCGGGTGGGTCCACCTTCAAAATGCCGTGGTCACGCCGGTCTTGTAGAACGCGCATGACGATATCGGCATTCACCTCGCGGGCCTCGGACGCAAAGGCGTAGACGAGGGCCGTGTCGGCGATGATGTTGATCTGGCGCGGGATCCCGCCTGAGGCGTCGAAGATCCGATCAATGGCGCCGGGCGTGAAAATCTCGTTGCGCGCCCCGGCAAGGCTGAGGCGTGACGCAATGTAGTCCGCTGTTTCTTGCAGGCTGAAGGCGCGCAGGTGGTAGTGAGCGACCACGCGCTGCCGGAACTGCGCCAGCTGCGGCATGTTGAGAAGGGCCCCAAGCTCGGGTTGGCCGAACAGGACCAGCTGCAACACGGGACGGCCATTGGACTGGCGTTCAGCCAGCACCCGGACCCGCTCGAGCAGCCGCGGCTCTAGGAGCTGTGCCTCATCGATAAAGAGGATCGCTTTGCGGCCAGCGCTGCGGTTTTGGTGCAGGAACTTGTCGAGATGAGCGAGGGACTGGCTGGCCGACGTCGCTTTTGATTCGATCCCGAAACCATAAAGGATCCAAGTCGCAACATCGTTCTCATAGCCAATGTCGCCGGTGAGGGCGCCAAAGCGATTGCCGTCCTTATGGCGCCGCGCAAGGTCATGCAGCAGTGTCGTTTTCCCGCTGCCGATTTCCCCCGTGATCACCACCGTGCCGTTGCCCGACGTCAGGCCATAAGCGAGCATGGTCCGGGCCATTTTGTGGCCGTCGGACCAGAACAGCATGTCCGGTTCGGGGTGGGTGGCGAACGGTTTGCGGTTCAGCCGGAAATGCTTCTCGTACATGGCTTTCCTTGGTTGAACCGCGATCGCGAAAGCAACCCTGCGGTGTCGTCTCTTTACAGTGCTTCGAGCGCCGCCTGAATGACTTCATCGCTAACTGAGTCAGTTTTACCTGGCGCTTCCAAAGCTTGCGTGAACGCCTCACGCGCCGCGTTGACGTTGCCCTGGGCCGCTTCGATCACGCCGCGATGGTAGTGGATCTCCGCGTTGTTGACCTCCGCCTCCGCTGCGATGGTTGCGTATTCAGCGGCCTTCTCGACGTCCCCATTGTTGTAATAGGCCCAGGCGAGGGTGTCCGCAAAGAAGGGCTGCTGGGTTCCTTCGAAGCGCTGGGCGACCTCAAGGGCCGCGGCGGGATCATCGCCCAGATCAAGCGTCAGCGACGCGAAGTTGTTGGCGGTCAGATCGCTGAGCGAATTCTCTTCGTAGAGACCTGTGAGAACTTCGAGTGCCTCTTCGCGCCTGCCGTCCTGCATCAGCTCATTGGACTGAAGCGTGCGGAGATTGATGGTGCTGTCGGCCTCATCAATCCCTTTGAGAAGGGCCGCCTTGGCGTCGTCGCGGTCGCCGCTTGCCAGAAGAGCGTTGTAGCGGGCGAGATGGAGGCCTTCATTGCCCGGGAAGGCTGTGACGCCGTCATCAGCGGCCGCCAAAGCGCGATCGTTTTCGCCTTGGTTGAGCTCGAATTGCGTGAGGAGGGCGTAGGCGGCTTCGTTCTCGCCGGCGGCGGCTTCCTCGTTGAGATAGGAACGAACCTCATCGAACCGTTCCATCCGTCCGAGTGCCTCGGATTTGAGCCGCAGAGCGTTGGTCGATCGCTGACCTTCTTCCGACAACAGATCGATTTGCTCGAGCGCGTCTTCTGTCCGAGTTTGTTGGAGCAGGTTGGCAATAAGCAGCTGCCGCGCCTCGTCGTCCGCTGGGTCGGTCCGCACGAGACTCCGCAGGATCCCTTCAGCTTCCTCCGTACGGCCATCATTAATCAAAAGGGCGGCGCTCTCTCGGCGCACCTCCGGTGTTGCGAACTCGCCCTGGGCGTATCGCAAGGTGAGGTCGGCGACGTCGTCGGTCTGCTCCGCTCTCATCAACATACCGCGATAGGCTTGATAAAGCGTCGGGGTCAGCCCGAGCCGGTCTATGGCCTGGGCGAGCTGCGCTTGACCGAACGAGGCACGACCGTCGGCCTCGTACGCCAGGCCGAGGAGGATCAGGGCGCTTTCTTTATCAGGGTCACCCGACACCGCTTCGCGCAGCGTTTCGATCGCGGGCTCGACCTCCTCGCTCGCCAGCTGCACCTTGCCTTTGAGTGTTAGCGCGTTGGGGTTGGAGGCGTCGAGAGCCAGTGCTTCATCCGCACGCGCCATAGCGCCTTCAAGATCGCGTTCCGTGAATCTGCGCTCACCGAGCCGGACCATGGCTTCGTTGCGAATGGCGATGTCTTCAATCTCTTCGCCTGTCAGCCGCTCAAGTTCAGCGACGCAGTCTTCGGTTTTGCCCACTTGGCAAAGGAAGTCCGCGATGGCGAAATCTAGTTCTGCATCCGGATAATCCGCAACGATTTGGCGAAGTTCAGCTTCGGCGGCGTCATCGCCATCGACAGCGCGGACAACGCCAATCTGGCGCGAGACAAGATCGGTTTTGTCTTCAACCAGTGGCAGCGCGGAGCGATACTGCTCAAGCGCGCCATCGAGATCTTGGCGACCTCGCAGCAGGAACTCGCCATAACGCTCCCGGTAGAGACCATTCTCGGCGTTGACCTCGATCAGGCGTTGGAATGTCTCGTCCATCTCATCAAGGTCTTGCTGCCGCTGGGCAAGGATCAGTTTGACAGCAAGAAGCTCTTCCGCAGCAGGGTCGGCCTCGAGCCCTTCTTCAATGATCCGCCGCGCTTCTGAGAAGTTCTCATCACGGACGAAACGAGCGGCCAGAAGGTTGCGCACTTCAGCATTGGCCGGATCAAGGGCGAGCGCCTGGTCGAGAACTTCGGTGGCGCCATCAAGGTCGTTCTCGAGGACGAGGGACGCGCCTTTGACGGTCAGCGCCTGCACATTTTCGGGCTCGTTGGCGAGGACGTCGTCGGCACGCTCCATGGCACTGTCGATATCGCCAGAGAGCAGCTGCAGCCGCGCGAGCTCCGCGCTTGCATCCATATCATCAGGGACGAGTTCGACGATCCGCGATAGGTAGCGCATCTGCTCGCCATAGCGCTCCCGCAGCTCGGCCACTTCGGCAGCGCCGCGCAGAGCGGCGACATTGTCAGGATCGTTTTGAAGGGCATTGGCGAATTGCAGCCGGGCGCGCTGCAGTTCCCCCTCTTCCAAATACTCCTGGGCATTGGCGGCAAATTTAGCCGCTTTTTCCTCAGGGCTTTCACACGCCACCAGCGCAAGAACTGCGATGGACGCTGTAAGCCGTTTCAAGACTGTCATGTTGGGTCGTCCCTGTTGCGTCGGGCTCGTTCGCCCCCCGACTGATAATGGCTCATGCCGTGCCTGAACGTGGTTGGTAAAGATTAAACGACGTTAGCTGAAGTCATAGGTTCGCCCGTCCTTCTCCCAGTCGCCGTAACGTGTGGGTTCGGCTTTACGCTTCCCGCCATTGATTTCTTTGGGAACATTGGCGCGGGCATCAATCTCGTCACGGCGCATTTTGGCCTCCCGCAGGATTTCGACTTCCTGCTCGGTCAGCTTCCGCCCATTCGCCATCAGCGGGATGCCGTCCTCGGTCGTTGGGATGGGTTCGTCGCCTTCTTCTGGCGCGTTTTGATCGTTCATCGCATCACGCTCCTCGTTGCATTGGGCCGCATTCTGCCCATCTTCATCGGAAACATCACTCCGGTGCAGCAAGAGACAAATGAACGCAAATTTCCGAACATTTCTTCTTATGGCGGCGATGACCGCCCTTTTTGGTGTCATCGGCACTGTGATCGGCGGTCGAGGCGGTATGATCTTGGCGCTTGGCTTCGCCGGTCTCAGCAATCTCTTTGCCTTTTGGAATGCCGATAAGATCGTCCTGCGCATGTACAAGGCTCGGGAAGTGGCCCCCAACGAGGCAGACCCGCGGCTACGCCGGTTCGCGGAAGGCGTCGCAGGGCTCGCTGCCCGCGCTCAGATGCCGATGCCCAAGGTCTACATCATCGATCAGGACCAGCCCAACGCCTTTGCCACGGGCCGGGACCCTTCCCACGCGGCGGTGGCAGCGACCCAAGGCCTCCTCGACCGGCTGACGGAGGAGGAAGTGATGGGCGTGATGGCCCATGAGCTCGCCCATGTGAGGAACCGTGACACTCTGACCATGACGATGACCGCGACCCTGGCCGGGGCGATCACAGCGCTCGCCAATTTCGCATTCTTCTTTGGTGGCAACCGTGACAACCAGGGCAACGCCTTCGCCCTCATCATCGTCATGTTGATCGCGCCTTTGGCAGCGAGCCTGGTCCAGCTCGCGATCAGCCGGACGCGGGAGTATGAGGCGGACAAGATCGGCGCGGAGATTTGCGGCAACCCGGCATGGCTCTCCTCAGCGCTGGCAAAGATCTCAGGCGTTGCTGCCCGCACGCCGAACCCCGTGGCCGAGCGGCATCCCGCCTCCGGGCAGCTGATGATCGTGAACCCGCTCTCAGGGCGGGGCTCGGCCAAGAGCCTCTTCTCAACCCACCCGCCGATGGAGGAGCGCATTCGCAGGCTCGACCTGATGGGCGGCTCGGCACCGGCGCCGCAAAGCCGCGGCCCTTGGGGCTAAACGCCCTCTTCGGGCGCGGGCTTGTCACCTGATGGCGCAGGGTCGTTGGCGGGCGCTGGCGCGTCGGCTTCTGCTGCCGCAGGCGCCGGCTCAGGCGGAGGGGCGCTTGTCATTCGGCTTGATGGGTGGCGCACAGGATTGAGACCAGAGGATAGGACATCGTCGTCCAAGGTCTCGCCCCTTAGCCCGTCATCAATGCTGAGCACAGCGAGCAAGAACTCTGTTGCGACCCTCAGGCCAATCAGCGTGACCACGAACCGCACCGGGATCAGCACAAGGAATTTGCCAAGATTGCCCAGGAACCCGGCGCCAAAGAACCCAGCAAACGCGACGACCAGATCGTAGAGTGTTGTCACCACCAGCAAGAAGAGAAGAAGGTAATAGCCGAAGGTCACAAGCCCGCGGCCCATGGTTTCCTCAAAGCTCAAAAACCGGCCCACAAGTTCGGTCATCACCGCCCTCTTCTGCTTCGTCCAGCCGCGCTAGCGGGTCTTGGGGGCGGGGTGAAGCTGTCTGGTGCGGCTAGTGCGCTTCGTCCCAGTTCTTGGCGGCGTTGGCTTCGACCTTCAGCGGCACGGACACGTCGCGCGCGGGCAGCGGCGCGGTTTCCATCACCTCACGCACCAAAGCGCAGGTCGCGTCGGCATCGGCTTTGGGGCATTCGAGCACCAGCTCGTCATGCACCTGCAGGAGCATTTTCGCCCGAAGCCCTGCCTCCGCCAGCGCGGGCGGTACACGGACCATCGCCCGCTTGACGATGTCGGCGGCGGTGCCTTGGATCGGCGCGTTGATCGCCTGGCGCTCGGCAAAGCCGCGCATGTTCGGATTGCTCGCCTTGATACCGGTGATGTAGGAGCGGCGGCCGAAGATCGTCTCGACATAGCCCTGCTCTTTCGCCAGCGCTTTGGTGTCATCCATATACTGACGGATGCCAGGGAACTTGTCGAAATAGCTGTTGATGTAGTCCGCGGCGCGGCCACGCTCGATCCCCAGGCGCGAGGAGAGCCCAAAGGCCGAGATCCCGTAGATGATCCCGAAATTGATCGTCTTGGCCGACCGGCGAAGGTCCGCATCCACCTCATCAAGGGGCACGCCAAAGACCTCCGACGCGGTCAGCGCATGGACGTCGATATCGTCGGCGAAGGCGCGTTTCAGCTCAGGCACATCACCGATATGGGCAAGCAGCCTCAGCTCAATCTGGCTGTAATCAGCGGAGATGATGACGTTGCCCTTTTCCGGGATGAAGGCCTTGCGGATCTTTCTTCCCTCTTCAGTCCGTATCGGGATGTTTTGCAGGTTCGGATCGTTCGACGACAGCCGCCCTGTGTGGGTGGAGGCGAGCGAGAAGCTCGTATGCACCCGACCTGTCTCTGGATGAACAGCGGTCGCAAGGGCGTCGGTGTAGGTCGATTTGAGTTTCGACATCTGCCGCCAGCCGAGGATCGCTTTCGGCACGTCGTGGCCTTGCGCCGCAAGGTCATCGAGGATTTCCGCGCCCGTGGCCCAGGCGCCGGTTTTGGTTTTCTTGCCCCCAGGCAGGCCGAGCGTTCCAAAGAGGATTTCGCCGATCTGTTTGGGGGAGCCTAGGTTGAATTTTTCGCCTGCCGCTTCGAAGGCTTCATCCTCGAAGGCGGCCATTTTTTGGGCGAACTCGGAGGAAAGGCGCGCGAGCTCGGCCTTATCCACCTTGATGCCTTCACGTTCCATCGAAGCGATCACGGGCACAAGGGGCCGCTCGATCCGTTCGTAGACGGAAACCATCGACTCCTCGACCATCCGCTTTTTGAGAATGAGGCCAAGACGTTGGGTCACATCGGCGTCTTCCGCCGCGTAAGCCGTGGCTTCTTTGATGGGGATTTGGTCGAAGGTTTTGGCGTTTTTCCCTTTCCCCGCAAGCTCTGTAAACGGAATGGGTTCATGGTCGAGATAGCGTTTGGAGAGCTCGTCCATGCCATGGCTCTCAGCGCCGCATTCGATGACATAAGACATCAGCATCGTGTCATCAATCGGCGTCAGCGTGGCGCCGTGGTTCTCGAGGATCACCAGGTCGAATTTGAGGTTCTGGCCCACTTTGACCACGGACGGATCGGTGAAGATCTCTTGCAGCGCCTCGAGCACATCGCCCGTGGCGAGCTGCGGCTCCGTCCCCTGACCATCAAGATCAAGCCCGTCGCCGCCATGGAGGAGCGGGATGTAGCAAGCATCACCGGGCGCCGCGGCGAGACTGATGCCCACCAGTCGGGCACGCATAGCGTTGAGGCCGTCCGTCTCCGTATCAACGGCGATAGTACCGTACTCATAAGCGCGGGTGATGAAGGCGTGGAGGTCGTCCATCTCAAGGATGGTTTTGTAGTTCGCCGTATCGATCGGCCCTTCGGCGGCGGACGCGCCAACGGGCTTTGCGGCTTCTTCGATCCCGCCGGCCTCGCGAATGCGGCGGGTGAGGGTGGTGAACTCCATCTCTTCAAGGAAGGTGATCAGCTGGGCATGATCAAAGTCCGCCAAAGCAAAGCCCGCTGGATCATCGAGACCACCAACATCGGTGCGGAGGGTGACGAGTTCCTTTGAGAGTTTCGCTTCCTCCGCATTTTCCATAATCGTTTCGCGGCGCTTTTTCTGTTTGATCTCCTCGGCGCGCTCGAGAAGGTCTTCGAGTGTTCCGTATTCCTCAAGAAGGGTCGCGGCCGTCTTCGGGCCAATGCCCGGCACGCCCGGCACATTGTCGGTCGAGTCGCCCATCAGCGCCTGGAGGTCGATCATTTTGTCGGGGCCGACGCCGAACTTCTCGATCACGCCATCGGTGTCGATGATTTTGTTCTTCATCGGATCAAACATCACGACTTTGTCGGTCACAAGCTGCGTGAGATCCTTGTCGGACGAGACGATGACAACCTCCGCACCCTGCTCTTCAGCTTGCCGGGCAAAGGTCGCGATCAGATCGTCCGCCTCATAACCTTCTTCTTCGAGGCATGGCAGGCCAAAGGCACGGGTCGCGTCGCGGATGACAGAGAATTGAGGCCGCAGATCTTCGGGCGGCTCATCCCGATTGGCCTTGTAGTCTGGATAAAGATCATTGCGGAAGGAATAGCCGGAATGGTCAAAGATCACCGCAAAATGGGTCGGGGTGCCGATATGCTCCACCGCATCGTTGGAGGCATCCGAAAGGAGCTTCCACAGCATGTTGCAAAAGCCCGAAACAGCCCCAATCGGCATGCCGTCGGACTTCCGCGTCAGCGGAGGCAAGGCATGGAAAGCGCGAAAAATGTAAGCGGAGCCATCAACCAGGTAGAGGCGGCTGTGGGCGGAAAGGGGCGTCGTCTTAGGCATTCGCCCCCGTTACCCTGCGCCGCTTGCCCTGGCGAGACGGCAGGGCAAGGCGCCAAGGTTTTCAACATCGGTAAAATCTGATCTAATTGGACCATAGCGTTCGTCTGGGGGGACTATGAAAAAGCTACTGATCGCAGCCGCCGGGGCTTTCGGCCTGGCGCAAGGCGCAGCATCCGCGGCCATCACCACCTACACGTCAGAAGCCGCGTTTTTGGCTGATACCGGCGCCTTAACGCTTGAAAACTTTAACAGTTTCACTGATGAGCCGAGCTTTGCCAACACCTCGCTGGCCACGCCAAGTGGTGTGTCGCTGACCACGACGGGCACGCTGCTCAGCAACCCGCTCCGCAACGCGATCAACCAACCGCTCAACGCCTCCTCCGCGGTTGATGGAACGGCCCACGCGAATGTCGTTCTGAACTCCTCGGATGACATTTTCACGATCACGCTTCCGACGGCGGTCAACGCGTTTGCCGCCAGCTTTCGTGCGCTCAATGATCTCGAGAGGCGGACGGACCTGGTGGTGAATGGCGAAAGCATCATCATGCCGATCCTCGCCAGCGGCACCGCGCTCTCGTTCTTTGGGGTCACATCCGATGTGGCCTTTACGAGCGTGAGGTTTATCCTGGTGGGCGACACCGACGGCTTTCTTGTCGACAATGTTTACTTTGGAGACGCCGAGGTCGTCCCCATTCCGGCTGCTGGCCTGTTGATGGCAGGCGCCTTCGCTGGCCTTGCAGGGCTCCGCCGCCGCAAGGGATAAGTTTTCTCGCTAAGCAAAAAGCAAAGGCGCTGCGCTTGCAGTGCCTCGTTGCTTACGCAGCCGAAACGACCTTGAGGCCGTGGCTTTTCATCGAGTCGCGCTCTTCGGCAGGGTCGAAACGTTCGAGGATGAACTTCGCCAGCTGCGGTTGGATCTCTCGGCGCCATTTCGAGCCGCTGAAGACGCCGTAATGGCCCGCGCCTTTTTGGATATAGTCGATGCGGTCTTTGGCCTTGAGGCCGGTGCAGAGATCGTGCGCCGCCTGGGTTTGGCCGATGCCGGAGATATCGTCGAGCTCGCCTTCGACCGTCATCAGCGCGGTGCTCGTGATCTTGGAGGGGTCCACCACCTTGCCGTGGTGGGTGAAGAGGCCCCGCGGCAGCAGATACTCTTGGAACACATCGTGGATTGTTTGGAGGTAGAACTCCGCGGTCATGTCGCAGACGGCGAGATATTCGTTGTAGAAGGTCTCGTGCTTGCGCGCTGCGCCCTGGTCGCCGGATACCAGATTGGCGAAATAGTCGAAATTGGCTTCCACATGCCGTTCGACATTCATCGACATAAAGTTCGCTAGCTGGAGAAACCCTGGATAGACCCGGCGCGTGAAGCCCGCATAGGGCGCCGGCACCGTCTGGATCATGTTGGTCTCAAACCACTCAAAGGCTTTTTGCTCAGCCAAGAGGTTGGTGACCGTCGGCGATTTCCGTGCATCGATCGGCGAGCCCATGAAGGTCATCGTCCGCGGCGTGGCGGGATCCTCGTCTTCGGCCATCACGGCGCAGGCGGCGAGAAGCGCTGGGCCGGGCTGGCAAACAGCGATGGTGTGGCAGCCAGGACCGATCAGCTGAATGAACTCGATCAGGTAATCGATATACGTGTTGAGATCGAAACGACCGAAGAGAACCGGGACGTCTCGCACGTCGGTCCAGTCCGTGATGAAGACCTCGTGGCCGGGCAGCATCGCCTCGACCGTGCCGCGCAGCAGGGTCGCGTGGTGGCCGGACATAGGTGCGGCGATCAGCACCCGCGGCTGCGGCTCAACGCCTGGCACGTCGGCAAGCACTGCCGGGTCGCGGCGGAAGCGGAGAAGGCGACCGAAGGGCTTCTCCAGCACCGTCTCGACGGTGACGGGAACCTCAACGCTGTTGATCTCCGTCGTATCGAGGCGCCAGTCGGGCTTGCCGTAGCGACGGGTGGCCATCTCAAAGACATTGTGCCCAGCGATGGCTGCGCGGGCGGCCCAGCTCTCGCGGAAGACATTCATCGGTGAATCAACGACGCTGGCGAAGGCGCGGGCAAAGGTCCGTGCCGGACCGACCATTTGATGCGCCGCTTCATAAGTTGGATAAATCACTCAAGAACCCCACTAACCCAGTGCGTCCTACGCGCAGTGCAGCACGTAACGACAGAACACTGCAACACTTAGCTAAGACCCCTTAAAAATTGCTCAAAGCCATCGCTCAACAGCGCGGGCGAGCACACGGGGATCCATCCCATCGTCAAAGGCGCGGACCGCATTTCCTTGACGATCAATGAGGAAGAACAACGATTGGTGGTCCATCGTGTAGCCAAGGGCGCTGTCGTCGAGCGGCACTTTGGCGGCGAACATCCGCAGGTTCTTGCGCGCGGTTTCCAGCGCCTCAGCCTCGCCAGTGAGGCCTAAGATACGGTCATCGAAGCTCAAATGCTGGCGCAGCGCCTCCGGCGTGTCGCGCTCGGGATCGACGGTGATGAACAGCGGCTGGATCTGGTCGGCCTTGCTGCCAAGCGCATCAAGGCTCGCCGTCATCACCGAGAGCGAGGCCGGGCAGACGTCGGGGCAATGGGTGAAGCCAAAATAGATCAGCATCGGTTTGCCCTCGAAACGTTCATCCGAAGCGGCCTCACCGTTGTGATCAACGAGGTCGAAGTCCGCGACAAAGGCATCGGTGAGGGTGATCTCGCCAGGGACCGGTCCGCTATCACCGCAGGCAGCGAGGGTCAGAGAGAGGGTCGAGGCGAGCGCCAGCCAAAGGCGCTGTTGGTTCATCATCATAGCGCGCGATATAGACCGAGACGCCGTGGATGCCGAATGACAAGATGCCTCTGACTAACAACCCGCCCACCATTCTTCGCCAAGGGACCCTAACCGGCCTTCGTTGGTTTGCTGCTGCAGGTCAGCTGGGCGTGCTGATCGCCGTGAAGTTCGGCTTTGGTTTCGAGATCCCGTTGGGGCCGGTGCTCGTGGTCATCGCCGCGGGGGTGTGGCTCAACCTTTACACCACCTTCGCCTTCAGTCCCGCCCGGCCGCTGCGTCCCAATGAGGTCGTCTTCAGCCTGATGGTCGACACAGCGCAGATCTCAGCGATCCTCTTTCTCACCGGCGGGATTCAGAACCCCTTCGCCCTTTGGTTGATCATGCAGGCGATGCTGGCGGCGAGCAGCCTTAGCATCCGCCGCGCGAGTCTGGTGATCGGCTTCGTCATCCTCGCCATCACGTTCCTCACGTTCTTCCACTACCCGCTGCCCTGGCGCACCGCGGACGGGTTCAACGTGCCCGAGGTCTATAAGATGGCGATGTGGTCGGCGCTGATGCTCGGCGTTGGGTTCACCAGCGCCTATGCCTACCGTGTGGCGGTCGAGGGGACGAAGCTCAATCGCGCGTTGACGGCGACCCAGCTCGCTTTGAGCCGGGAGGAGCGTCTGTCCGCCCTCGATGGCCTCGCGGCTGCCGCGGCGCATGAGCTGGGCACCCCGCTTGGCACCATCCAGGTCACTGCCCGCGAGATGGAACGCGAGCTGCCCGATGGGCCGCTCAAAGAAGATGCGACCCTCCTCATCAGTCAGACCCAGCGCTGCCAGGCGATTCTCCAGCGCTTAAGCCAGGCAGGGGCATCGGGCGATGCGGTTCACAATGTCATATCGCTCGATGCCATGCTGCGGGAAGCGGCACGGCCCTTTATGGAGCCTGGCGACAAGCATGTTGAGTTTCGTTTCGATCCCGAAAGTGGTGCTGTTCCTGAACGCTTGATGCGCCGTCCGGAGATCATCTACGGGCTGCGCAACCTGATCGAGAACGCGGCGAAATATGCGTCCGAACGGGTCGATATCGGCGCCTCTTGGACGGAGGAGGCGATTGAGGTCGTCATCGCCGATGATGGCCCGGGTATCCCAGCCGACACGCTCATGCGCCTTGGTGAGCCCTATCCTCGGCCTTCTGCGCGATCGGGTGATGGCAAAGGCGGCCTGGGCCTGGGGTTTTTCATCGCGAAAACGTTGCTTGACCGCACCGGCGCTTCGGTCACCTTTGGCAACCAGCAAAGCAAGCCAGGCGCTTGGGTTGCGATCTCTTGGCCACTGGTCAATTTGCGTGAACGGCCCACATCTACGTACAATGGTCAAGAAAGAGAGGCGAACGCCTGATGAGTGAAACAGCCCTCCTCCCGGAAGACGCATCCTGCCTGATCGTTGACGACGATCTACCGTTCCGCACGCGCCTGGGCCGCGCAATGGAGAAGCGTGGGTTCACCCCGATGCTGGCGGAAGGCGCTGCCGAAGCGAAAGAGCTCATCCGGCAAAAGCCGCCGACCTTTGCTGTCGTTGATCTGCGGCTTGAGGACGGCGACGGCATCGACATCGTCAACTTCCTGCATGAGCAGCGTGCCGACGCTCGCGCGGTGATCCTCACCGGCTATGGCAACATCACCACCGCCGTGGCGGCGGTGAAGGCTGGCGCGATCGACTACCTCGCTAAGCCAGCTGATGCTGACGATGTCTTCAAGGCGCTGATGGCGAAAGAGGGCGAGCTCCCCGACCCGCCCGAGAACCCGATGTCCGCCGACCGGGTGCGTTGGGAGCACATCCAGCGGGTTTACGAGCTGTGCGGCCACAACGTCTCGGAGACGGCCCGCCGCCTTGGCATGCATCGCCGGACCTTGCAGCGGATCCTCGCCAAGCGCGCCCCGCAGTAGTTCGCCGCGACACCCTCTCTTTGCACGGGAAATCTGGCATGTTAGGCCCGTTTTTATGTAACGGGGGCATCCTGATGAATGTAAAAACGTTTGCGCTGCCGGCTATGGCGGCACTCACACTCGCTGCGTGTGAAACCACTTCAACGCGGCCCTACAATCCGGCGACCGCGAACATCATGCAGGTACAAAGGGTCACCAGCGATGACACCAAGGTTTCGGTTGGCGAGTTCACTGCCGGCGAAGGTGTCGAGACGGAGCAGACCTGCCGGTTGCTCGGTGCTCTGGAGGTGATCCCAGGCGGAACGCCCATCGACTATATCAAGGGTGCGTTCGAGGCGGAGCTTTTCCAAGCTGGCATTCTTGATACGGATGGCCTTCCGATCCAGGGCGAAGTCACTGAGATGACTTTCAACTCTCTGGGCACCGGCAATTGGAAAATCGCTCTCAAGGTGACCTCCGAGAGCCTCCCAGATGGCTATACGGTGCGGACGGAGCAAACTTTCAAGACAAGCTACAGCGCCGTCAATGCGTGCCAAAATGTCGTTGATGCTCTCCAACCAACGGTTGCGAACCTTCTTCAACAGGTTGTGAGCGATCCACAGTTCGCTGCACTGACGGGCAACTAAGAGCGAATATGTTGACGTGAGGTCCGGTGCGCAGGTGACGCATCGGGCCTTTCTTTTTGTGTGATTGCGGGCCGAAGCTCGATAACCGTTTCCAGGCTATGTTGTGTCGCCCGGCACGGATGGCGTCCTTGGGGCAGTCCGTTGCTGCGCTAGGACGTCTGCTCGGCCACCCATTCGCGGTGATGCTCATCGAGATCATAGGCCGCGATGGAGGCGAGGGTGAGAATGTCGTTCATTTGCATACCGGTCTGAACGATTTGCACCGGCTTTTCGAGACCGATCAGTGTGGGGCCAATCACCGTTGCGCCGCCAATCTCACCGAGAAGCTTCGACGCAATCCCGCCTGAATGAAGCCCAGGCATAATCAGCACGTTGGCGTTACCCGTCAGCCGACTGAAGGGGTAGATGTCGCGTAGGTCTCTGTTGAGTGCCATGCGCGGCGTCATCTCGCCCTCATACTCAAAGTCAACGTCATCGCGGCCATCAAGAATGCTGACGGCCTGCGCGACGCGGAGCATGTTCTCCGTTCGCGGATTACCGAAGTTTGAGTGGCTGACAAAGGCCACCCGCGGCTCATGCCCGAGGGCGCGCACCGCATGGGCCGTTTGAATGGCGATGTTCGCAAGCTCTTCAGAGGTCGGAAGTTCCGTAATCGATGTGTCGGCCATAAAGACCGTGCGGCCCTTGGCCAAGATGATCGACATGCCGATCAGACGCTCGCCTTCGCGCGGATCAAGCGCGTATTGCACGTGGCGCAGCGCGACATTGTAGTGCCGCGTGGCGCCGGTCACCATACCGTCCGCGTGCCCCATAGCGAGCATGCAGGCCCCAAAGGCGTTTCTATCCTGGTTCACCATCCGCCGGCAGTCACGCTCAAGAAAACCTTGCCGTTGCAAGCGGCTATAAAGGTAGTCGGTGTACTGTTTGGTTTGCGCTGACTCGCGAGCGTTCCAAATCTCGACGCCATGATTGCGCCCAAGTCCCAGGCGTTCCATCGACCGGCGAACCTGATCTTCGCGGCCGATCAGGATCGCCTGGCCGAGATCTTGGTTCTGGAAGGCGTAGGCGGCGCGGATCACGACCTCCTCTTCGCCCTCGGCAAAGACGATACGTTTTTTGGGCTCGGAGCTTTTGACGTTGGCGTGGATCTTCTGAAGGAAACCCGCGGACGGATCGTTGCGGGTGGCGAGTGTCGCTTCGTATTGCGGGAAGTCGGTGATCGGCTTGCGGGCGACGCCTGTCTCGCAAGCAGCCTTGGCCACAGCGGGTGGAACCCTAGCGATCAGACGGGGGTCGAACGGGGTCGGAATGATATAGCCCGGGCCATATTGCAGGCGTGTACCGTAAGCATTAGCGACTTCGTCGGGCACATCCTCTCGGGCGAGTTCGGCCAAAGCGCGGGCGCAGGCGGCCTTCATTTCTTCATTGATCGTGCGTGCCCTGACGTCTAGCGCGCCGCGGAAGATGTAAGGGAAACCGAGGACGTTGTTCACTTGGTTGGGATAGTCCGAGCGCCCGGTGGCCATGATTGCGTCGCCGCGGATCTGGGCCACTTGCTCCGGCGTGATTTCAGGGGTCGGGTTCGCCATCGCGAAGATGATCGGGTTCGACGCCATCGACTTGACCATGTCGGGCGTAATCGCTCCGCCCACAGAAAGACCAATTGCGACGTCAGCGCCGTCCATCGCATCGACCAGGCTGACCTTATCGGTCGCAACCGCGTGGGCCGACTGCCACTGGTTCATCTTTTTCTCGCGACCAGGCCGCAGGATGCCGGCGCGATCGCAGACCAGGACATTCTCATGCTTGACGCCGAGAGTCTTCATTAGGCTGACGACTGATAGGGCAGAGGACCCGGCGCCGGAGACGGCAACCTTCACATCGCCGATCGACTTGCCATTGATGTCGAGGGCGTTGAGAAGGCCCGCAGCCGCGATGATCGCCGTGCCGTGCTGGTCATCGTGGAAGACGGGAATGTCCATCAGCTCTTTGAGGCGTTCCTCGATATAAAAGCTGTCCGGCGCCTGAATATCTTCGAGATTGATCCCGCCAAAAGACGGGCCGAGATGGCGGACCGCGTCGATGAACGCGTCGGGGTCTTCCGTGTCCACCTCAAGGTCGATCGAGTCGATATCGGCAAAGCGCTTGAAGAGGACCGACTTGCCCTCCATCACCGGCTTGGACGCGAGCGCGCCGAGATTACCAAGCCCCAGGATCGCGGTGCCGTTCGAGATCACCCCAACCATGTTCCCGCGGGTGGTGAGGTCATAGGAGCTATCGGGGTCCTCGGCGATTTTCTCCACCGGGACAGCGACGCCCGGCGAATAGGCCAGGGACAAATCCCGCTGCGTCGCCATAGGCTTGGTCGGCGTGACCTCAAGCTTTCCGGGTTTCCCTACGGAGTGAAAGTCGAGCGCTTCCTGGTCGGTGAATTTTGTTGTCGTATCATCCATGCCCAAGGCCTTAGCGGGCCTAGGGTTGATGGACCAGTAACGATAACGGCTGGGCCAGGCGCATTTTTTCGTTCGCCTGGCTCGGCGCGCTTGGATCAGGACGGTTCGTCTGTATCCGTTGAGGAGGATGCCGCATCGCTGGCGGCGGGGGGCGTTTCTGGCGCCGCGACCCCCTCCGGTTTCCAGACGAGCGCCAGCCAACCGGCAAAGAACATCGAGGACAGCACGGTGGTGACGACGCCGAAGATGCTCTGGATGGTAAAGCCCGCGCCGCCATTCTCGAACACGTTGAAGAACGTCAAAATGGTCTGCGTGAACCAGTCAGCGACGATGCCAATGAGCAAGGACGCAGCAACCGCTGCGAGGCACTTCCAAAACATCGCTGTACGGAGGCTATCGGGGAACTTGCCCGCGAACGTTTGGCTGATCGCGGCCTCGTCAGCGCTCCCTTGATGGGCGATCACCGGCACGCGGAAGAGGTAATGCCGCGCGAAGCGTTGGAAGACCCAGAGGCCGACAAAGGCTGCGATGAGCCGGACGATCAGCAGGAAGAAGCCCGCGCCGCCGCCCTGGCCGGAGAGATTGCTCATCATCACCTGGGCCTGCAAGCCGCCCATGACCATCACGATCGGGATCAGGATCAGGCCCGGCCACATCGCTGGAAGCTTGCGCAGGCCTGATGTGATGAGGGTCATTGTTTCTTCGGAGACGGCAAAGACCGGCGGCTCCGCTGTGCCAAGCTTAAAGCGATAGCCGCGGGCTTTAAGACCCACCGCATGCTGATATTCCTCCATCGCGATGATCGAGCCAAAGAGGATGCCAATCGCGCCTTGGAGAAGACCGATAAAGAGCATCGTCGTTGTGTCGCCGAAACTGACACCGCGGCCGCTTATCTGACCAAAGATGGCTGCCCGCTTGGCGTCCATCACCATGAGATCCAAAAACACTGTGATCGCGATCACGGCGATCAGCAGCGCGAGATATTGCTGCAAACCGGGGACTGCGCGCTGAGCCATATGGCGAAAGCCCGCGACGATCGAATCCGTTGCGTTGAAATCAGGGACCTGCACACGCCCCCCCGTCTCCTGCGACATGACCAAGATCTCCTCACTCTTCACGCGCGACCACACGATCTCGTTTGTGCGGTGCGGCGAGCCTGGGCAAGGGCAGTGGTGCAGATGTGATGGGGGATTTAAGGACCGCGCCAAGGACCTCTTGCCAGGGGGCATGCCGCGCGCCATCTCCACCTCATGCATATTCGTACCGAAGACACGCCGAACCCGCAGTCGATGAAATTCCTGCCTGACCTGCCGGTCCTGGGCGATGGGCAGCTGGGGATGGATTTCCCCTCACCGGGGGCGGCCAAGATCTCTCCTCTGGCCACCGCTTTGTTCGATGTCGATGGCGTGACGTCCATCTATCTCGGTGATCGTTTCGTCACCGTATCAAAAGACGAGACGAGCGAGTGGGAGCATCTGCGCCCTGCGATCCTCGGCACGCTGGCGGACTTCCTCGCCGCCGGCATCCCAGTTGTCGACACCGGCGCGGGCGAGGCGCAGGAGAGCGAGACCACGGCCGCTGATTACAAAGGCGAGGACCGCGAGATCGTCGAGCAGATCATCGATCTGATCGAGACCCGCGTCCGCCCCGCCGTGGCGCAAGATGGCGGCGACATCATCTTCCAGCGCTATGAGCCCGGCGACGGGATCGTCTTCCTCTCCATGCGCGGCGCCTGCGCAGGCTGCCCGTCCTCGACGATGACTTTGAAGTCCGGCGTCGAGAACCTCCTTAAACACTATGTCCCCGAGGTCACGTCCGTTGAGGCCGTGATTTAGACGCACGGCAGCTGTGCACAGGAGAGGGGCTGTGCGGGCTGCTCCATGCGGCTAACTGAGGCGCATGGCTTACGACACCCCACTCCCCGCTTCCGCCCAAGAGCAAGTCTTCACCGGAGCGCGCACGCGCAATGGCTGGCTGGATAAGCCGGTCACGGATGAACAGATCGAGGCAATCTACGACCTCATGAAATGGGCCCCGACCTCGGCCAATTGTCAGCCGATGCGGACCCTGTTCCTCCGTACACAAGAGGCGAAGGAAAAGCTCAAACCGCTGCTGCTGGAAGCCAACCAGGCAAAGTCCATGGAGGCGCCGGTGGTGGCGATCATCGGCTATGACATGGAATTCTACGAAGAGCTGCCCGAGCAGTTCCCGCACACCGACGCCAAGGCTTGGTTTGTGGGCAACGACCCGCTGATCGAGGAGACGGCGTTCCGCAACGGCACGCTGCAGGGTGCCTATCTGATGCTGGCGGCCCGGATGCTGGGGCTTGATTGCGGGCCGATGTCTGGTTTCGACAAGGCAGGCGTCGATCAGGCGTTCTTCGCGGGCACCACGGTCAGATCCAACTTTATCTGCAATATCGGCTATGGCAGTGACAAAGATCTGTTCCCGCGCAGCCCAAGGCTCGCGTTTGAGAAAGCGGCCACGCTCCTATAGCCATCCTTGCCCTTGATACCTGCCTCTCCGCCCTGACCCTCGCCCTTGAGACAAGTGAGGGCAGGGCCGTTTCGTTCTCGGAAGAGATAGGCGTCGGCCATGCGGAGAAGGTGGCGCCCGCCTGCGCCAAGCTTTTCGAAGAGGCCGGTATCGAGGCGGCGGACCTCACCCGGATCGGCGTGACCGTTGGTCCCGGCTCTTTTATGGGCCAGCGGGTGGGCATCGCCTTTGCCAAGGGGCTGGCGATGGGTTCAGGCGCGGCGACCGTGCCGATGACCACGCTTGAGGCGATCGCGGAGGGCGCAGGCGAAGCCGCCCAGGCGCTGATCGATGCTCGGCGCGGCCAGGTCTATGCGCAGCGTTTTACGGCTGACGGCGAGCCTGAAACTGAGCCCTCGTTGATCAGTTACGAGGAGGGTCTCACCTTGTTGGATGACGGGAGGCTGGCTTTGGGGTCTGGTGTCCAGGCAGTGGACCCTGGACGCGCCGCGCCAACGATCATCGCGGCTCGGCCAGAGGCGCTGCTGGCGATCACAAAAACGAGAGCAGCAGCCCCTCTCAAGACGCTCTATCTGCGCGCGCCGGACGCCAAGCCGCCCTCCAAGGCGCCGCTATGACAGTGCGGCGGGCCGTGGTCATGGACGCGCCTGAGCTCGAGGCGCTGCATCTCACGCTCTTTCCTGAGGGCCCTTGGGACCGCGGCTTCTGGCGTCAAGCGATGGAGCGGCCCTCCGATGCGGTGCTGGTGATCGGTCAGCCGCCTCGCGGTTTTGCCCTGGTCCGGGCGGCAGCGGACGAGGCGGAGCTCTTGACGATCGGTACCGCGATCCCAGGTCAAGGCGACGGCGGGGCGCTTGTAACAGCATCGGCCAAGGCAGCTCTCGACTTGGGCGCAGAACGCTTGTTTCTAGAGGTAAGCGCGGCCAATAGGAGCGCATTAGGGCTCTACAGCCGGATGGGGTTTGTTCGCCTGGCCACGCGCCCAGGCTATTATCGCGACGGGTCTGACGCCGAGGTGATGGCGCTCAACCTTCGTCGGCAGGAGGATTGATCCATGGATCGTTTAGAGAAAATCTGCGCTGAGAAAGGCCTCCGGATGACCGAGCAGCGACGGGTCATCACGCGAGTGATCTCTGCCTCTGATGACCACCCGGATGTGGAGGAGATCCATCGCCGTGCGGCAGAGATCGACAGCCGAATCTCCATCGCCACCGTCTACCGGACCATGCGTTTGCTTGAGGATTTCGATGTCGTTCAGCGCCACGACTTCCAGGACGGACACGGCCGCGCGCGCTATGAAGAAGCCGGCGCGGAGCACCATGACCACCTGATCAACGTCAAAAGCGGCGAGGTGATCGAGTTCTTCAACGAAGAGATCGAGAAGCTGCAGGAGAAGATCGCGCGGGAGCACGGTTTCCGCCTGGTCGACCATCGCCTCGAACTTTACGGCGTGCCCGTCAGCGACGAGGGCTGAATAAACATCGCCGCCTGAGCATTGAGATGATACCATTTCGCATCTAACCCAGAGGCAATCTCTGGGGGGAGAGCTATCCATGGGTATCAACGCTTTTGTGCAAGGGACGGTGACGATCGCCATCGCGGTGATCGGCCTCTATTTCAGCTGGGAATCGCGCCGCGCCGATAACTATCAGGCGGTGGCAGACCTCGCACTCAGCAGCGACGCCAATGTCGCGGCGACGGCGGCCGAGACCATGGAGCTGATGACCGTTGATTGCGGCGGGGAGGCGGCCACCGATCTCCAGGCGCAGCGCATCCGCGATATCTTCTGCCCCCTCAGCACCCACCACCGCTTCATTCTGAACAATATGATCAGCGCCATCCGTGAGGCTGAAGTCGCGGAGGCGATGGCTGCGCTTGATGTGTCGGCTGCGGAAACGGCTGCGCCCGAGGTGGTTGATGATGCCCCCAGCGACGACGCGGAGGCGGCCGATCCCGATACGCCTGCGGTTGATCAACAGGACCAGCCGCCAGCTTTTAGCCCTGATACCCTGCTTGCCCGCATCAATGACGGCTCGCGCAGCGTTCGCCGGACCGCTGTGGCGGAGCTCGAACGCAACAACCTCAGTGACGATCGATTTGTCGATGCTCTAATCGGCGAGCTTGAAGATCCCAGCCGGCTTGGGGATCTGACCGTGCAGGGCCGGTTCAACGTGGCTTATCTTCTGAACCATGCGCCGTCATCGGTGTGGGAGTCCGAGGAGCGGGTGGATCGTTGCCTGGCCGCTATCGATCAGGTCTACGCCCGCGAGCGGGCTGGTGAGACGGCCATTGGTGACCAGACCCGGGCGGAGCTGATCCAATTGAAGTCGCGGCTTGACGCAAGGCGGGCCTCGCGCGCCACCAGCGACGAGACGACGTCCTAGCCGAGGGCCTCCACCAGCAGCGCGAACCGATCCTGGCCCCAAAAGCGCTGCTTCTTTTGGCCCTCAAGATCGAGGGTGGCGAAGGGCACGCCGAAGACGCCGTCAGCATCGATGAGCGCCTCATCGGCTTCGATCTCGCCCCGGTTGGGCGCGGCGCCGACATCGCCCACGACGCCGACATCGGAGGCAGCCGTCTTGAGCAATTCCGGATCCGAAATGTTCTGTCCCGTACCCCAGCGGGCATCGGAGATAGCCAACGCGAAGGGTAAAGCGAGGCCCTCGGCACGGGCGACGTAGAAGGCGTTCAGTGACGTCTCGTAGTCCACCTCCATGGGCCGAGGTCCGGAAAAAGGCAGGCCCATCCGTGCCGCCATGCGGGGCGCATCCTCCATCATGTAGCGGATCTTGGGCATGCTGTCGGTGGGGTTCAAAAACGCTGCGTCACCGGCGGTTTTGGTGAAGGGGATCAGCCGGACGTCGATGGAATCGTGAAGCTCCGCCCGCGCGATGACATGAAGGCCCAGTCGCGAGTAGGGGCTCCGAAAGTGAAAGTAGATCCGCAGCTGATCCATGGCGTCCTCCGGCTTGAGCTCGACATGTATCTACACATGTGGACCGGTCAAGGCGCCCAGATGCGATCACGGTCGGCCAAGCTCTGCATCGTCACGCTGATCAACCAACGCCCCTTCTCACGGCGGCCATACCGTCCTCATCGCGCGGTATGGCCTTGGAAGCGTCCTGCTAAAACAACTGGGAGATCAGCGCCTTATCCGGTCATACCGGTGAAGGAGCGCTTACGATGCCAGCTGCACCGCGCCGACAGTGGCCGCATCGCCATCACCGCTGAGGGACTTCACGAGCGCGCCCATAGAGTGACGGTTCACGGTCCAAGAGGGCGCGGGGACCTCGATCACCGTGCCAACATGGCCGCCGCCCCAGGAGGAGCTGCTTACCGGATCATAGGGGAGGCGAATGTTGATCCCGGAGTCGGGCTTAACGTTACCGATCGCCGCCTGCCGCGCTTTGGTCGACGCAATATAGGCGACCAGGCCAAGGATCCCCCCGCCGACAACCGCGGCTGCGGTCGTGGCGGTCGCGCGGGCGCCGGTGCTCGCCCAACTCGCCGCCATATTGGTCGCCATTGGCGGTGCGTTGAACGAGACAAAGGGCACGTCTTCGTACCCAAGAATCTGGCAAAGCGCCCCGCCGAGGGAGTGACCGGTCATCATGATCGGGCGGCCGCCTTCATAGGCTTTGAAAAGAAGTTCCCGCGCGTCTTTTTCCTGCTCCGGCAGCCAGCCCGTGGCGAGCTGCACGTCGCTGACAAGTGCGTCCCTTAGCGAGTTGGTGCCTGCGAACGCCACGACCCGGAAACCTGGCACGTCATAGATGGCGCCACTAAAATCTGTTGTCGGATTGTTCTTATAGTGGACCCGGTTGAACGGGACCTTCTTTTCCGCGTTGTAGACGTCATCTGCAATCTGAGCGATGTTATAAATGGTCGTGGGCAACGTGTCCTCCTCCAGAACCCAAGCGGGTATTGTCTCAAGAATTGTCGCTTGAGGGAATGCCGCTCGGCAGTGAGGGTGGAGAAAAGGCGCTAGCGCGACGACGGCCTGATAAGACGTGTGCGTTGCATCAGATACTCATCGTCGGCGTGATTGCCCACCATGAAGTGATAATCATGTATTTTTTCAAAGCCATAGCGCACATAGAGGCGCTGGGCGCCAGTGTTGCCGGAGAACACGCTGAGATAGATATGATCGAAATGGGTCTCGAGAAAATCGAGCGACCTTTCAAGCAGTTGGACCCCAAGACCGCCGCGCTGATGGCTTTTCAGGACATAAAGCCTGATCAGCTCGCCTGATCCGGGCGGCATATCGGGCACGGGGAGGTGGCAAGGTCCTGCCGAGGCGAACCCAACGGCTGTCCCGTCGCCAGCGCGCGCGAGCCACGTGCACACCTTTGGGTTGTTGAACGCTGCTCTGTATGCGTTGTGACTGTGATGCTCTTTGAGGAAGGCGTTGAGGTCTTCTTCGGCATACATGGCGCCAAAGGTCTCAACGAAGGTGTCCGCGCCAAGCTGCGCCAAAACAGCAATATCGTTGATCGTTGCTGTGCTGATTGTCACGGTGCCTTCAGCCATCCCCGTCATCCTCTTTGAGCGTTTGCTCTGTGCGCTTATCAGCCTCTGCAGAAAACCTGCGACATCCGGGCATCCTCTTATTGTGAGCGAGGCCGAGCGTTCCTACCCTCTTCTGGAGGGCCATGGAGCATCGACGGGCAATGGACAACGAAGTCGACGAGAGAATTCCGCGGGGCGGCGGCACCTTGGTCACCGTCTTCGCTGTGCCGGGGGTCGTGTTTGGGCTTCTCACGTATCTCGCCTATGAGCTGCTCGACGACGTCGTCAGCGGCACCGAGGCAGCGGGGCAGGCTTTTCCCGGGATCGAGCTGACCTACCCAGCGGCGTTGGCTTTGGCTTATGGGCTTATTTTCGGTTTCGGAACGTATTTTCTGACCGTCTTGAAGGGCCAAGTGGCGGCGAGCGCCATCGCCGCGGGCGTCATTGGGGTGGTCACCGCTACGCTGACCTTTATCGCGCCGTTCAACCAGTCTCCCGATGGCGCGGCGGGGCTGATCTCGTTCCTGGCGAACGGCGTTTTGGTCACGGTCGCCTTACCGTTCTTGCGGGCCCGCTCGCGCGGCGTGGCGCTGAACCACTACCCCACGCTTTACGCCGATGCCTGGAACATCCCGGTCATTGTTGGGGTGGCGCAGCTTTTCGTTTTGGCAGGCGTGGCCCTGGCCGCGCTGGTCGCGGCGCTGTTCGTGTTTGTCGGGCTGCCCTTCCTCCGCGACCTGATGGAGCAGGGATGGTTCATCGGCAGCTATCTTGGCCTCCTCCAGGGCGTCGGCATTGGCGTCACGCGCCAGCGGGAGTCGGCGATCCTCGCCGCACGGGGCATCAAGATGGCTCTGCTGCGGGTTGCTGCGCCGGTCTTTGCTGTGTCGATCACGATTTTCGTCGTTGCGGTGATGATCCGCGGCTTTGGCTCGCTTCTTGGCGACCTCTCGCCGATGAGCGTGCTCACGATGTCAGCGATTGTCGCGATCATCATGATCAACTCGATCGTCGCTGATAAGGGTCGGCCCGAAAGCGCGCTCTTCGGGGCCACGGCGCGGCTGTTGGGCGTGGTGCTCCTCTTTCTAATGTGTCTTGCGATCTATGGCCTTTACATGCGCGTCGCGGCTGAGGGCTGGACGCCGAACCGCGTCCATGCGGCGATCCTGGTCGCGGTGGTTGGCCTTTACGCGCCGATCTATGCCGCAGCGGCGCTTTCGGAGCAGTGGGCGATCCTGCGCCAGGGCAACATCGCTGTCTCGGCGCTCCTGATGCTGATCGCTGTCTTGGTGCAAACGCCGGTCTATGCGCCTCAGGATTGGTCGGCCGTTTCGCAGCTCGAACAAATCACGAGAGACCCCGCTGCCACGACGGGCGCGGATATTCGGTATCTTCGTGACAAGCTTGGGCCCGTGGGTGAGCGGGTTTTCGAGCAACTGGAAGCCAACCCGCCTGACGGGCTCGAAGACCCCTATGCCCTGGCTGAGCTCGGTCGCGGCACGCCCGAGGATACCATGCAGCTGACGCTTGAGACGCTTCGCGAGAACGGCATTTTCACGGTCTTTCCTGCGGATGCGGCGATTGAGGACGCGCTGGCGAAACGTCTGGAGCACCGGCTCGGCCGGTCAATTGACGACCCCAATGACGCCGCGGTGGTGTTCGACCAGGACCGCGCGAGCGGATATTTCTTTGTTCGCCGGGCGGCATCGCTGCAGGCCTATCGTCTGATCTCGGACGAAGATGGCGAGTGGACCGTCACCTATCTGAGGCAATTCTACGGCGAGGATCGTGTGGGGCGAATGCTTGCTGGCGCAGCTGAGGGCGCGCTGAGCTATGAGCAGCGGACCTTTGTCCTGCCGTCGATCGGCGGTGAAGCGCTGATCGAGCCAGCAGCGGAGCTCGAGCTCTTCCGCGTGGAGAGCGAGCTGCCTGCGCCGCTGGAATCCGCTGATGTTGCGCCTGTGCCGAGGGGCGAGGCTGATGCCGCCCAGGTCGATGGGGGCGGAGGCTTCTAGGCTTTCCCCGCCCGGTGCGTTGCCCTATCTCATGGCCTCTGATCGTTCGAACCAGGAGCCTCCATGACCAACGCGCCCAAGGCCGATAAACGCCCGACCAAGAATTCCCGGCATGGTGAGGCGTGGACGGACGATTATGCGTGGATGCGCGACGACAATTGGCAGGAGGTGCTGCGTGACCCGTCGATCCTGCGTAAGGACGTGCATGAGCATTTGACGGCTGAGGGCGCGTACTATGCGGCGCAAACAGACCACCTCACGACCCTCCGTGAGACCCTGTTCAAAGAGATGCGGGGGCGGATCAAAGAGGACGAAAGTTCCGTTCCGATGCGCGATGGGCCCTATGAGTACTATGTCCGTTATCGAGAGGGTGGTCAGTACCCGATCTATGCCCGCCGCACCGATGAAGGCGCGGCGGAAGAGCTGATGCTTGACGGCGACAAGGAAGGTGAGGGCAAGGACTTCTTCTCGATTGGCGGGCTCGACGTCTCGCGAGATCACCAGCTGATGGCTTACGGGATTGATACGCTGGGATCGGAGTATTTTGACATCAGGGTCCGCCGCCTCGCTGACGGCAGTGAACTCGACGAGGTCATACCCTCAACCGACGGCGACGTTGTCTGGGCCGCGGACAGCAAGAGCTTTTTCTATGTCGAACGCGACGACCATCAGCGGCCGAAGCGGGTGAAGCACCATGTCCTTGGTGCTGATCCGAGTGCCGATCGCTTGGTCTATGAGGAGGCGGATGACGGCATGTTCCTCGGCATTGATGAGACGTCATCGGAGACGTTTCTCATCATCGGTGTGGGGAACGGGAACACATCGGAGGCCTATGTCATCCCGCTCGATGCGCCCGAGAGTGAGCCGCGGCTGGTCGCCCCGCGGGTCAAGGGTGAGCTTTATTCTGTCGACCACCGCGGCGAGCTTTTCTACATCCACACCAATCATGACGGCGCGATCGACTTTAAAATCGTGACGGCGCCCCAGGACAATCCGGGCCGGGAATATTGGAAGGACTGGCTCCCCCACGAGCTTGGAACCTATGTCACCGGCATGGTCACGTTCAAGGATTGGATTGTCCGCGAAGAACGGCGGGACGCCCGCCCGCGCATCGTGGTTGGCCGGTATGACCGCACCGGAGAGCATGAGATCCGCTTTGATCAGGACGCCTACAGCCTTTCTCTGGCCGGGTGGGGCGAGTTCGATACGGACATGATCCGCTTTGCCTATGAGAGCCCCAACCAGCCGAGCCAAGTCTTCGACTATGACATGGCAACAAAGATCCGGACATTGAGGAAAACGCAAGAGGTACCCTCAGGTCACAACCCCGATTCCTACGCTGTCGAGCGGTTCGATGCACCGGCGGGTGATGGCGAGACGATCCCTGTGATGGTGCTGCGCCGTCACGACGTCGAGGCGAACGGCAAGCAGCCTGTGATGCTCTACGGATATGGCGCCTACGGTATTCATATCGACGATGACTTCTCAACTGGCGTCTTGAGCCTTGTGGATCGCGGCGTGATCTTTGCTGTCGCGCATATCCGCGGCAGCACGGCGAAGGGCCGTCAGTGGTATCTTGACGGCAAGCTTGAGCACAAAAAGAACAGCTTCACCGATTTCAACGACGCGGCCCGGGCGCTGATTGATCGTGGGTACACGGAGCGTGGCTGGATCGTCGGCTATGGCGGTAGCGCGGGCGGGCTACTCGTCGGGGCATCAGTGAACCTCGACCCCTCGCTCTATGCAGGGATCATCGGCGCTGTGCCCTTTGTCGATGTTCTCAACACCATTCTTGACGCGTCGCTACCGCTCACGCCGCCCGAATGGGAGGAATGGGGCGATCCGATCACGGATGAGACGGCGTTTCAAACGATCAAGTCTTACTCTCCTTATGACAATGTGAAGAAGGGCAAGACCTATCCGCCCATTCTCGCGACCGGCGGTCTCACCGACTATCGGGTGACCTACTGGGAGCCTGCAAAATGGATCGCGCGCCTAAGGGACGAGGCGAAGGGCGGTCCCTTCATCTTGCGGATGAACATGACAGCAGGCCATGGTGGCTCGGCCGCGCGGTTTGAGCGCCTCAAGGAACGGGCGGCGGACTATGCCTTCGCGCTCGACGTTCTGGGCGTGAAAGACGTTCGACCGTTCGGCCCGCTTGCCGATTGATGCCTCTTCGCCGCAGGCCCAATTGGCGTTATGTCATCCGCAAATTGTCCCGGGAGAACCAAGCGTGATCACCAGCCTTCTTCTATCGGCCGCCCTGATGGTGCAGCCGGCGCCTGCTGATAAACCTTTCGACACCGAAATCATCGCAGATCTAGAGCATCCATGGGCCATGACCTTTATGCCCGATGGCCGCCTCTTGGTGACGGAGAAGGCGGGCAGCCTGCTTATTGTCAATCAAGAGGGCGAGGTTGAGACGGAGGTCGCCGGTGTGCCCGAGGTCGATTTCGGCGGCCAGGGCGGCTTGGGCGATGTCATTCTGGCGCCAGATTTTGCGTCGAGCGGCACGGTCTATATCTCTTACGTCGAGGCAGGCACCCGCGGTCGCCGCGGCGCAGCTGTGGCGATGGCGACCCTGAGCGGCGATGCCCTTGAGAACCTTGAGGTTGTCTGGCGACAAGAGCCAAAGACCACGGGCCGTGGCCACTACGGTCACCGGCTTGCGTTTTCGCCCGATGGCCAGCACCTCTTCATCAGCTCCGGTGACCGGCAGAAGTTCACCCCGGCGCAGTCCAATCGGATGAACCTTGGCAAAATCCTTCGTTTGAACCCGGATGGTTCGGTGCCGGAGGATAATCCCTTTGTCGATCAGGGCGGCGTGATGGCGCAGGTCTGGACCCTGGGCATGCGTAACCCGCTGGGGATTGCTTTCGACGGTGACGGCACGCTGTGGGAGGTTGAGATGGGCCCGGCCCATGGCGACGAGTTCCAGCGGATCGAGCGCGGTGAGAACTATGGCTACCCGATCGTGTCCAACGGCGACCACTATTCAGGCCGCGAGATTCCTGATCACGATACGCGCCCAGAATTTCGGGCTCCGGATGAATATTGGGTCCCCGCGATCAGCCCATCGAGCCTGATGATCTATCAGGGCGACACCTTCCCGCAATGGACCGGGTCGGCGTTTATTGGCGGTCTATCGTCTGAGGCGATTGTTCGTGTAGGGTTTGATTGCGATGATGCATCGGACCCCATCTGCGAAGTCGAGCGTTACGACATGGGTGCCCGCATCCGCGAGATCGAAGAGGGGCCAGAGGGTAACCTCTGGGTCCTTGAGGATGGCGGCGAGCGCGGCGGCGAGGGCCGTCTTCTCAAACTCACGCCAGAGGGTTGATCGACAAGGCATAATCGCTCATTTAAAGAGGGCGTCGCGACGAGGCTCGCGGCGCTTTTTCTTTTGGGAGTGACGATGAACCTTATCGCTCAGCCGCGCACGGATTGGTCCCTTGATGAGGTGGAGGCGCTGTTCGCGCGTCCGCTCCTCGATCTGGTGTTCGAGGCGGCGACGGTGCATCGCCAGAACTTCGACGCGCAGGAGATCGAGGCGGCCCAACTCCTCAGTATCAAGACCGGTGGTTGCCCTGAGGATTGCGGCTATTGCAGCCAGTCAGCAAAGTTCGAGACAGGCCTCAAGGCTAGCAAACTGATGGACGCTGAAGAGGTCCTTGCGGGCGCACGCCGGGCCAAGGCGGGCGGCGCGACGCGCTATTGTATGGGTGCGGCTTGGCGGAGCCCGAAAGATCGCGATATGCCGGCGCTCACCAAGATGGTGCGTGAGGTCTCGGGTCTGGGCCTCGAGACCTGCATGACCCTTGGCATGCTGACGGAAAGCCAGGCGGATGAGCTCGCCGATGCGGGGCTCGACTACTACAACCACAATATCGATACGTCCGAAGCGCACTACGACAAGGTCATCACCACACGGACCTTTGCCGATCGTTTGGACACGCTGGAGGTGGTGCGCCGAGCCGGTATCAATGTCTGCTGCGGCGGGATTTTGGGTTTGGGCGAGGCGCATGAGGACCGTGTCTCGATGATCCACACGCTGGCGACCCTGCCTGAGCATCCTGGCTCGGTCCCGATCAACGCATTGGTGCCGATCGAGGGCACGCCGCTATCGATGAGCGAGCCGATCCCGCCCTTTGAACTGGTGCGCACCATTGCGGCGGCGCGGATCACGATGCCCAAGAGCGTTGTACGCCTCTCCGCGGGGCGCGAGCAGATGAGTGAGGAGACCCAGGCCATGGCGTTCATGGCTGGCGCCAACTCGATCTTTGTCGGTGATGCCCTTCTGACGACCTCGAACCCCCAGCCCAAGACCGACGCAGCCCTCTTTGCCGCCCTTGGCCTGAGGGCCGCGAAGGCATCGCCGCGGGCGCATTAGTTGGTGCCGCGCATTCGGCATGGTAGCCTTTGCTATCACCAGAGGAGCCAGGCGATGCGTCACGAGAGCTATCAGTCCTTTTGGCCGTTCTACCTTCAAGAACATGCAAAGCCGCAGACGCGCACGCTCCATTATGTGGGCACCGCGCTCACCATTGCTGTTGCGGGATGGGCGTTGATCGCAGGCACCGCGCTGCTTCTTCTGCTGATACCGGTCGTGGGTTACGGCTTTGCGTGGACCAGCCACGCCTTTGTTGAGCGCAACAAACCAGCCACCTTCACCTATCCGCTGTGGTCGCTGATCAGCGACTACCGCATGTTCTGGCTCGAAATGGCAGGCCAGCTCGAGCCGGAGCTTGAGAAGGCAGGGATCACTTCGGCTCCGCTTCCTGCGCCTCAGCCTTCAGCCACGCAATAAAGCTCGCAACCTCCGGCAGGGCCGCTTTGGCCTCGGGGTAGACGACCCAATAGGCAAAATCGGTCGGGGTCTCATAGTTGAAGGGGATAACGAGCCGCGCGGCTTCAAGGTCGGCGACAGCCAACGCATAGCGGGCGAGGGCGACGCCTTTGCCAGCAACCGCTGCTTCCAGCACCAGCGATGACTGGTTGAAGCGTGGGCCGCGATTGCCATCGCAATCGACGCCTGCGGCGCGTAGCCACATCGCCCAGGTGGCGACGCCGTCGCGGTTGCTGTCGTCATGGATCAGCGTCTGGTTTTTGAGGTCGTCCGGCTCCTTCAGCGGCGGGTCGCCGTTGATGAGGCCAGGAGCGCAGACAGGAACGATCGTCTCGCTCATCAAACGTTCGGAGATCAGGCCCTCATAGCCGCCAGGGCCAAACCGGATCGCGACATCCACGTCATCGTCAGCAAAATCGATCAGGTTCATGTCGGCGTGGACATAGACATCGAGTTGCGGATGCAGCTCCTGGAACCGGTCGAGCCGCGGGACGAGCCATTTGGAGGCAAAAGACGGCGCGACCGAGACGGTGACCCGGCAGGGTCCGTCGCTTGCCTTCATCAGGCGCACGCCGGCGGCCAAACGGTCGAAGCCTTCGCGCATATGCGGCAACGCGGCCTGGCCCGCCTCCGTTAGCGATAAGCCCTTGGGGTCACGGCGAAAAAGCGGTGCGCCGAGCCAGTCCTCGAGGATTCGCATTTGCTGGCTGATCGCGCCCGGTGTAACAGCGAGCTCGTCTGCAGCTCTGCTAAACGACAAATGCCGTCCGGCGGCTTCGAAAGCGCGGAGGGCATTGAGTGGAGGCAGTTTACGCATAATACGCGGCCTTATCTATCAGGAAACCTAATCGCCAGTCTTGCGAACATTCGTTTGCTGAACCCATTTGGTCACTCCACATAGGTGGTCTCGGTCCACCGGAATAGGTTTTCTTACGATGCGCTATTTTCCAGCGTTTATGGATTTAGATGGTGCCACCGTTCTTTTGAGCGGCGGCGGCGAATTGGCACTGCGGAAAGCACGGCTCTTGCTCCCTTCCGGCGCGAGGATCGTGGCCTATAACGCATCACAGGATGGTCCACTGGCGCACGAGCTGGGTGGACAAGTGATCCTACGCGCGGCGCCGATGGAAGACGAAGCCTTTGCAGATCACCCCAAATTGATCGTCGCGGCGACGGGCGATGAGGCGGAGGATGAGCGGGTGGCGAAGCTCGGCCGCGCGCATGGCGTCCCGGTCAACGCTGTCGACATGCCTCACCTTTGTGATGTCGTGATCCCATCGATCGTCGATCGCGGTGACCTGGTCGTTGGGATTTCGACGGGCGGTGCGGCTCCTGTGGTCGGCCGCCGTCTGCGCGAGAAGCTTGAGGCGCTGCTGCCGAAGCGGTTCGGCGAGGTGATCAGCTTTGCCAAAGCGCGCCGCAAGATCGTTTCGGACGCGATAGAGCCGAGCAATCGCCGGAGCTTCTGGGAGCGCTTCTTTGAAGGCCCTGCCGCCGAGGCGATTCTCGCGGGTGACGAGGCCTCAGCGGAGCGCGCCTTTGATGCTGCCCTCAGGGCGCCGGTGCAGCCCGGCCATGTCCATATTGTCGGTGCGGGACCGGGCGATCCGGAACTTCTGACCCTCAAGGCGCTGCGCGTCTGCCAGGAGGCCGATGTCATTCTCTATGACAATCTCGTCTCGGATGGCGTCTTGGAGCTTTGCCGCCGCGATGCTGAGCGCATTTACGTCGGCAAGAAACGAGCGCAGCACGCGCTGCCCCAGCCGCAGATTGGCGCGCTGATGGCGGAGCTGGCTCGGGACGGAAAACGCGTTGTGCGCCTGAAAGGCGGGGATCCGTTTATCTTTGGCCGCGGCGGTGAGGAGCTTGACGCTCTGCGCGCCGAAGGCATCACCGCCACGGTGGTGCCGGGGATTTCCTCCGCTCTTGGATGTGCGGCGTCAGCTGAAGTGCCGCTGACCCATCGCGGGCTCAGCCAGGCGGTGACCTTTGTCACCGCTGAGGCGGGCGGCGGCGGAACGCCCGATGTCGATTGGCAGGCCCTCGCCCAGCTCGGCGGCACTATCGTCGTCTTCATGGGTGTGCGCCGCGCGGGCGATGTGGGCAGCGCGCTGATCGAAGGCGGCCTTGCGGCTGCCACGCCGATCGCTGTTGTTGCCAACGGAACGTTGCCGAACGAACGCATCGTGCGCGGAGAGCTCGGCCGCCTGGGCGACGCAGCCGCTCAGATCGCGGCACCGGCGCTTCTTGTTATCGGTGACGTTGCCGCCAAGGCGCGCGGTGACGAGCTCGATGCGCTTCTTGCTGCGCAGGAGGCCGCATGACCGCTCCTGTCAAAATCGCCGCTGGCGGCGTCAAAAAGGGCAAGAACACCGGTATCAAGGTGATCACCGCCAATGATCTTTTCTCTGGCGAGGTGATCTATTGGAAGGCGGATGGTTCTTGGACGGAGGACCTCGTCTCCGCTGTGATCCTTGAAGGTGACGCTGCGCTCGAGGCGCTTCAAAAAGCCGCCGCAGACGAGTCGCGCGCGGTTGGCCCTTATCTTATGGATGTCGAGGCCAATCACACACCGTCGGGCCGAGGCCGCTTGCGGGAAGAAATTCGAGATGCGGGCCCGACCATTCATCCGCAATTTGGCCGTCAGGCCCAAAGAGGTGTATACTGATGTATCAGTATGATGACATCGACAAAGCCATGGTGAAAGACCGGGTGGCGGAGTTCCGCCGCCAGGTCGATCGCCGCATCTCAGGCGATATCACTGAGGATGAGTTCAAGCCGATGCGGCTGATGAACGGCCTCTATTTGCAGCTTCACGCCTACATGCTCCGGGTGGCGATCCCCTACGGTACGCTGTCGTCGGATCAACTGCGGGTGCTCGCCTCCATCGCCCGTGACTATGACAAAGGCTATGGTCATGTCAGCACACGGCAGAATATGCAGTTCAACTGGCCCAAGCTGATTGACACGCCGGATATTCTCGACCGCCTCGCCGATGCTGAGATGCACGCCATCCAGACGTCCGGCAATTGCATCCGCAACACAACGACCGACCCGTTTGCGGGTGCGGCCGCAGGCGAGGTCGAGGACCCGCGGATCACGTGCGAGATTATTCGTCAGTGGTCGACATTTCACCCTGAGTTTTCGTTCCTGCCGCGCAAATTCAAAATCGCGGTGAGCGCCACCGAGGAGGATCGCGCGGCGATTGCTGTCCATGACATCGGTCTGCAGATGATCCGTAATGATGCCGGCGAGCCGGGCTTCAAGGTGCTGGTCGGTGGTGGCCAGGGGCGGACGCCCTATATCGCTGAGGAGATTCGCGAGTTCCTGCCGCAGGCGGAACTTCTTTCCTATCTCGAAGCGATTTTGCGCGTCTACAACGTCCACGGACGACGTGATAATATCTACAAGGCACGGATCAAGATCCTGGTGAACGAGATGGGCGTCGAAGATTTCCGCGTCGCTGTTGAGCGTGAGTTCGACGGTTTCCGCGCTATGGGCCCAGCCGGGAGCATCGACCTGCCCGAGGCGGAGCGTGCGCGGATCGCGCAGTATTTCGAGGCACCCGCTTTTGAGGCGCTACCGGAGACCAGTGACGCGTTTGAGAAGGCCAAAGCGAGCGATCCGCTTTTTGCGGCTTGGGCGCGCTTCAACCTTCATCCGCATAAAGAGGCTGGCTATGTGTCGGCGACGATCTCGTTGAAACCCAATGATGAGCCGCCTGGCGATGTGACCGCGGATCAAATGGATGCGCTGGCCGCGATTGCGGACCATTATGGCTTTTCGGACATTCGCACGACCCATGAGCAGAACATGGTGCTGCCGCATCTGAAGCTCGATGATCTTTATGCGGTGTGGCAGGCCTTAGAGGCGGCCGGTCTTGGATCAGCCAATGCGGGCCTCATTTCCGATATCATTGCCTGCCCCGGTCTCGACTATTGCAACCTCGCCAACACCCGCTCGATCCCGGTGGCGAACCGGATCCAGTCCCGCTTTGCCGACCCTCGGCGTCAGGCGGAGATCGGTGAGCTGAAGATCAAGATTTCTGGCTGCATCAATGCCTGCGGGCACCACCATGTCGGCCATATCGGCATTCTCGGCGTCGATAAAAAGGGCGAGGAGTTCTATCAGCTCACCCTCGGCGGCAGTGCTGATGAGGATGCAGCGATTGGCGAGATTGTTGGCCGTGGTCTGTCCACAGACGATGTCGTCAACGCCGTCGAACGGGTGGTCGACTCCTATCTTGCCCTGAGGCTTAGCCCGGATGAGCGGTTCATTGATGCCTATCGTCGTCTCGGTGCGGAGCCTTTCAAGGAGGCGCTTTATGACAAAGCTGCTTAGGCTGAGCGACGGCGCCATGGTTGATGCGCCGGTCGGGGACGTGCTCGACATCGCCCATGATCAGGATATCATGGCTGAAGCGCCGGCACTCGATGGCGTCGCCGCGGTGCGTCTCATTTTTCCGAAGTTCAAAGATGGCCGCGCCTTCAGCCAGGCACGGGTGCTCCGGACACGATATGGTTTCACAGGCGAGATCCGCGCGAGCGGTGATCTTCTTCCTGACCAGGCCGCTTTTGCGCGGCGGGTGGGCATCGACACGGTTGAGGATATCAAGGCCGAACGGCTCGAGGATTTCCATTTCGCCCTCAAGGCGTACCGGTTCGCCTATCAGCCTGCGGAGCATGGTGCGCCAGCACACAGCCTGCGAGGCGGCACTCAATGACGGCGCAAGTGATCCCGATGCGCCATGGCGGCGTTGATCCTGAAGACAGGGCAGCGGAGCTGGCGCGGCAATTCATCGGCGCGCGTGCTGAGGACATTCTTGAGCACGCGATCAATCACGCGTTTTTGGACGAGATTGCGCTCGTCAGCTCCTTCGGTGCGGAATCGGCGGTGCTGCTGCACCTGGTGAGCCGGGTGAACCCTGGCACACCGGTGGTTTTCCTTGAAACCCAGAAGCACTTTGCTCAGACGATCAGCTACCGGAAGAAGCTCTCAGCGCAACTTGGCCTCACCGATGTCCGGGATATCAAACCTGCTACGGAGGAAGTGGCGGCTGAGGACCCCGGCGGCGATCTCTGGCGCCGGGACACTGATGCCTGTTGTAACTTGCGCAAAGTGCGACCGCTCAAAGGTGCGCTTGATGGGTTTGATGCTTGGATCACGGGTCGCAAGGCGTTCCACAGCGAGGGCAGGGCGCTGCTTCCGACCTTTGAGTGGAACGGCACCCATTTCAAAGTGAACCCGATCGTCAGTTGGTCCCCGGACGATGTCAGCGCTTATGTCGAGGCCCATGACCTGCCGCCGCATCCGCTGATGGCGCAGGGCTACCCTTCGATTGGCTGCTGGCCCTGCACCCAACCGGTGGCGGAGGGCGATGACGTCCGCGCCGGTCGCTGGCGCGGCCAGGCCAAGACCGAATGCGGTATCCACGTCCGCTAAGGCGCCCCGGCGGCACCACCTTGCGGTCGCCTCGCTGGAGGCTTAGCTCGGAGGGATGGGTCAAGCACATCGCACCGCCAAAGGACCATCCCAGCGCCAGCTGCGCGCAGGCGAGCTGGTTCGCCATGAACTTGCGCAGATGTTTCAGCGCGAGGAGGTCCATGATGACCGCCTCACCGGGCGCAATGTGACCGTGACGGAGGTCGCAGCCTCCCCAGACCTCAAACAAGCGACGGTCTATGTCACCACGCTTGGGGGATTTGAGGTCGAGGAAACCGTGACCGCCTTGCGGGAGTCGGCATCGAAAATTCGCGGCGTCCTGGCGCCGAAGCTGTCGATGAAGTTCATCCCGCAGCTTCGCTTTGAAAAAGATGAGAGTTTTGACCGCGCAGATCGGATCACCGAACTGTTGAAAGGAAATTCCTAGCGCTCACCCCTTCGAATTGTTAATATAGGGTTGATTGCTGGGCTGGCAGACGCAACAACGTTGAGGCGACGTTTGTCTGACGGAGGGTGGAGATGTTTTTCAAACGTAAGAACCGTGACGATGACTTGGATGCTCAAGAAGAGTTCGAAGTCATCAAGGCAACCGTCGAAGGCACACAGCCGGAAGCCGTTGAAGAGCCTGAGCGTTCGATGACGGGCACCGCTGTTGCGCCGATTTCGAGCGAGGCGACCATTCGCCTGTTCCCGGGCTTTGAGCGCGAAGATTTCGAAGTGGGTTTTGCCGCTGACGTGAGCGCGCCGGCCCTGGTGATGCGCTGGAAGGACGGCGGCTCGTGGTTCACGATGCCGGCGATGTTCAACCGTGCTGTTCTCACCGCGATGGACGAGAAAGAAAGCGCCAACGACCTGACCCGTCTTCTCCGCAGCTACGGTTACGACGTCGACGTCCAGGCATAAGCGCGCGGGGGCGCAACATCCTCTTGACGGAACGAGGCCGGTGGGTAGACCCCCGGCCTTTTCTTTTGCCTGAGGAGGCGTGATGGCACGGCGTAAAAAGGGTCGGCGGGTGCATGGCTGGCTGGTGCTCGACAAACCCTACGATTATGGATCGACCGAGGCCGTTTCGCGCATGAAATGGTTCGGTGAGGCCCAGAAAGCGGGCCATGCGGGCACGCTCGATCCGCTCGCGACGGGCATCCTGCCGATCGCCTTTGGCGAGGCGACCAAGACCGTGCCTTTCGTCCAAGACGGCGCGAAGACCTATCGCTTCACCGCGCGCTGGGGCGAGCGCACGGCCACCGATGACCGCGAGGGCGAGGTCGTCGAGACCAGCGATGTCCGGCCGACCAGGGATGCGATCGAGGCCGCATTGCCTGCTTTCGAAGGCACGATCGAGCAGCGCCCGCCCGCTTTCTCGGCCATCCTGGTCAATGGCGAGCGTGCCTATGATCTGGCGCGGGATGGGCAGGCCCCGGAACTGGAGCCGCGCACGGTGGAGATCGAGAGCTTCGATTTGGTCGAGCAGCCCGATGCGGATCACGCCGTCTTCGAGGCGGTGGTCGGCAAAGGCACCTATGTTCGCGCTCTGGTGCGTGATCTTGCTGAGGCGCTGGGTACGGTGGCCCATGTCAGCCAACTTCGACGGACCCAGGTCGGCCCGTTTGGCGAGGACGACGCGGTCACCATGGAAGAGGTCACGGGTCACGCCGCCACCGAACGGATCGGCGCCGAGGCACGGGATCACGACCGCTTCGATGAGTGTCTGGTGCCGCTCAGTGACGCGCTTGCTGACTATCCCAAAGAGAAGGTGAACGCGGGCGAGGCCAACCGCTTACGATCGGGACAGGGGATTGTGCTCGCGCCGCCGCGCGCAAAGACTCTTCGGGCCGGAGAACGGGGTGCTCTCGATGCCGTTCTTGCCGAAGACGACGCGGGCGCGGTGGCGCTTTGCAAGCTTGAGGGGCTGACGCTCGCCCCCACCAAGGTGTTCCAGCTGAACTAAGTCGTCAGTCTAAAGAGCGCTACGCCGGGTCTTCCTCATAGAAGCCCGCTTCGATCAGCGTTTTAAGCGCATCAAGCGCTGCGCCCGCGTCATCGCCTTCGGCTTTTAGCTGTACGCTTGAGCCCTTGCCCGCGCCCAGCATCAAGAGCGCCATCAGTGACCTGGCCCCCACCGTGGTGCCGTCCTTACTGACGGTCATCTTAGCACTGAATTTTGCCGCTTCTTCACAGATCTTGGAGGCAGCGCGTGCATGAAGCCCTCGGACATTGACGATGGTGACCGACGCTTCCGCCACCTCGCTCATTCGCTGGCCTCTTCGCCTTTGAGAACCCAAGAGGCGACGTTGATATATTTCCGACCGGCGTCATGGGCGTCTTTGACGGCGTCGGCGATAGCCGTCTTCTCGCGATAGGCTTGCGGCGCCAATTTGATCAGCATGGGAAGATTAACTCCAGCGATCACTTCGCTCTTGGCCTCCTCCATCACCGCGATGGCGAGATTGGAGGGTGTGCCGCCGAACATATCGGTGAGGATGATGGCGCCATTGTCGCCGCCTGCTTCCTTCGCGGCGCGGACGATATCACGGCGGCGCTTTTCCATATCATCGTCAGCGCCAATGCACACCGACCGGAGGCCCTGCTGCGGCCCCACAACGTGAAGTGCTGCGAGAAGAAGCTCTTTGGCCAGATTGCCGTGGGTGACGACAACGATCCCAATCATGCTGGTCCTCAAATGGTGGTCGGTCCGGGCTCAAAACCGCACCACAGAGACTGCCCGGATGCAAGAGACCTGAGCGCCAATCTGAGGGCCGCGGCGTTGGCGCCGTCTGGCTCCACCGGAACCGTCTGTGCACCCAAAAGCGCCGCTTCCTTGCCCATGGTCGTTTCCTGCTCATCATCAACCGGCCCGAGGGTGACGATGAAGTCGATTGCCATCGGCGGCGCGCCGCGGACCTTGGCGATGCCAACCCCGCGCAAATGGAGGAGCGGCCCGGCCTCGGGCGCCACGGCCCAGCCGCAGCTATCAAAGGTGATGATATCGTCAGCGATGAGCCCCGTGCGCTGATGAGGACAATGGGCGATCAGCTCCGCGGCGAGCCGGGACTTCCCGCTCCCCGGCGGTCCGACAAGCAGCACCCCGCGCAAGGGGCCTTCGAGATCCAGTGCCACACCAATCGCGGTGCCGTGCAGCGCCATCAGGCAGAGCCGCCCTTATGGATCGGGATTTCAACGGAAAAACAGGCGCCGGTCGCGTCAGGATTGTCGGGATCCTTGACGTTGTCACACCAGACGTAGCCGCCATGACTTTTGACGATTTGCCGTGCGATCGCGAGACCCAAGCCTGAATTCGAGCCGAACGTCGCCCCATCCGGCCGCGAGGTGTAAAACCGGTTGAAGATACTCTCGAGGTTCTCCTCGGGCACGCCAGGTCCTTCGTCGGTAACGGTCAGCAGGAGAAGACCCTGGCGGTGTCCGTCATCTTTCTCAAGGGCCACAGTGACGGCGCCATTTTTCGGGCTGAAGCTTATGGCGTTATCGACGAGGTTGCGGATCACCCGGCCAAAGGCGCTGGGGGTCGCAAAGATCTTCGGGTCGTCCTCGGTGTCGTTCCAAAAATTGACGATTGGGCCGCCTGCGTCGGTGACGGCTTTGTAGGAGTTGGTGACATCGCTGATCAGCTGCGCGGCGCTGATCACCCGGCGCTCTTCGGTGGCGAGCTGGGCATCGAGCCTAGAGGCGCTGGAGATGTCGGAGATCAGCCGGTCGAGGCGATCGACATCGTTGCTGATCACCTCAAGGAGCCGCTCGCGCTGGGTGTCCGTTTTGCACTTATCGAGTGTTTCGACCGCGCTTCGCAGCGATGTGAGCGGGTTTTTCATCTCGTGGCTCACATCGGCGGCGAAGCTATCGATGTTCTCAATGCGTTCGACCAGCGCCGCGGTCATGGCACGGAACGACCGGCTGAGGCGGCCCACCTCGTCAGGACGGTGATCAAAATCGGGGATCCGTACCCGTCCTGCGCGCCCGACCGAGGCGGCGATCCGGTCCGCGGCAATCGACAGCTCACGGATCGGTTGCGAGACGGCCGCTGTCAAGATTAGGGCGGAGATGGATGCCGTTGCCAGGGTGAGGATCACCACCGGCAAGAGGGCGCGGCGCACGCGTTGGCTGGCCACTTCGAAGTCCCGCGTCTCTGCCACCAAAGCGCCTGTGATGGCCCCTGTGTCTTTGTCGGTGATGGGTAGGCTGATGGTTGCGGTGAGGACGCCATTTTCCGAGAGCCGCAGCGAGCTCACATCCGTGCCCTCTGCGAGGACGGGTGCGGCGAGTTCATCCTCAAGCGTGCGTTCGGTGGCCCGCTCGCGCAAGGGCGCATCAAAGATCCATGTCTCGAGCCGCGAGGCGAGGCTGCGGGAGAGATCGCTCGGCAGCGCTTGCGCAGGCAGCGCGTCGGGGATCGGCTGCGCCTTGGGGGCGTAGTCGCCGGCGACCTCGGTTTCAGCGATGAGCGCCGGGCGGCCGCCGACGCCTTGATAAAGCGCAATGCGTCCCTCGAACCCGATCGCAGCATCCAGCAGCACCTGGCCAGCGCGATCTGGGTTCTCGAAACATCCACGTCCCCCGCACACCCGGTCATGTTCGATCAGTGTACGGGCGAAAACCGCTTGGCGCTCAAGCAGCTCCATCTGGTTGGTGACCAAGGCATCGCGATAGGCGCCAAGCCCCATGGCGCCTAAGACCAGGAGGATCAGCCCGATCGTGTTGCCGAGAATAAGCGCCGCGCCGAACCGGCTGGGCCGTGCCACATAAGACGCAAACCCGCGCCATTGCTGACGCGGGGCCTCCCGCCGCGTGGCCCGCATGGGGCGCGCGTGCCGGGTGCGCGAGGTGTTAGTCGCACTTATATTTGTAGCCCACGCCATAAAGTGTCTCGATACCGTCGAAGCTTTGGTCGACGACGCGGAATTTCTTCCGTATCCGTTTGATATGGCTGTCGATGGTCCGATCATCGACATAGACCTGGTCGTCATACGCTGCGTCCATCAGCGCGTCGCGGGATTTGACGAAGCCAGGGCGGGCGGCGAGGGCCTGGAGGATCAAAAACTCCGTGACCGTCAGGGTGACGCGCTCACCTTTCCAGCTGCAGGCGTGCTGCGGCGGGTCGAGGGTGAGGCTGCCGCGGCGCATGATCTGGTTCTGCTCGTCGCGGGCCTCGTTCGGCGCGGTGGTCGCGCGACGGAGGACGGCTTTGACGCGCTCAAGCAGCAGGCGCTGGCTGAACGGCTTTCGGACATAGTCGTCCGCGCCCATGGTCAGGCCGAGGGCCTCGTCGATCTCGTCGTCTTTGGAGGTCAGAAAGATGAACGGAACGGAGCTGTCCTGGCGCAAGCGGCGCAAGAGCTCGACCCCGTCCATGCGCGGCATTTTAATGTCAGAAACAATCAGATCGGGTGATTTACCAAGAATGCCGTCCAGCGCCGACGCCCCATCCGTGAAGGTGGTGACGCCATAGCCTTCAGCCTCCAACGCGATGGAGACTGAGGTCAGGATGTTCTCGTCATCATCGATCAAAGCGATGGACGCCATGTGCGTGACCCTCCCAAGACCGACCCCGCAACAGCGTAGGTCTACCAAGGAAAGGTGTGGGGGGTGTTAAGCTATCACGTAGGAATGCGAGCGCCCGTGTAGTCGAGCTTTGTCCTTGGCTCTAGCGTGGGGAAGCGCGCTTGCAGCCACTCCATTTCCCATTCGGTCCCCAGGCCAATGGCTGCACAGCTGTCTTCCGTAATGATCACAGGGTTTGGCGTGGCGAGGTACTCGCTTTCAAACGGTTGTCCGAAAAGGCTGCCGGGTTGCATGCTTTGGACACCTTGGCGCCGCAACTGGCCGCAAGCATAGGCCTGGATGCGTTCGCGGAAGTTTTGGTGGAAGCAAGGTTTGAGGTTCATCGGCTGACCGTCAGGGCCGATAGGTTGGCTGATGGGGCTGCGGACGCATGCTGCTTCCTGCATAAAGCTCTCGACGTTTTGTTGATGTTCTGGGCTGACGAGCACGGTCTCAGGGGTGAGGGGTGCGAGGGCCTGGGCGTTGCTTTCGCCCAATTCATAGTCACGTCCGGTGTATTGAGGGACGCAAAGGCTCGCTGGTGGGCTGTTGCTGTTTGCCATCCTGATAAGGGGTGCAAAACAGGCATTGTCAGCAATCAGAAGATGCTCATTGGCCGGAATGGACTCTGGCCATTGCGCACCAGAGGCAACGGCCTTTGCGATATCGACGCCGAACAGCAAAGAGAATCTGAAATCTGCCTCGATCAAGGTGGTGCCCCGCAGGACGGAGTTCACCACCTGGGCTTTATAAAAATTCACATCACGCAAACTGGCGTTGCTGAAGTGAGAACCAGAGAGATAGGCTTGCTCAAGTCTGGCATCTTCCAGGCTTGCCTCAAAAAAATCAGCATTCACAATATCAGTAAACTGAAGCTCTGCTTGCTGGAGTCTGCCACCATTGAGGATCGTGCCAACCAGTTTGGCGCTCTTCATATCGGCGCCGCTGAGATTGGCGCCGACCAAACGGGTATCTGATAAATCAGCTGCTATCAGGTTGATGTCCTGAAGCTGCGGCCTCTGGTCTAAGCTCATGCCATGCATGCCAAGGTAGGCGCCGGAGAGATTGGCCCCAGCCAAGACCGTGCCGTCAAATGTGACCAATGTCATGTCGGTCTCAGACAGATTGGCGAGGGTGAGATCAGCATGGGTGAGGTTGGCTGAAGGCAGTTTCGCCTTGGCCAGGTGGGCGCCGAAAAGGTCTGCTGCTGTGAGGTCACTACCGCTCAAAAGCACGCACGGCGCAACCGCGTTTCGGAGCTGAGCAAAGCGCATCTGCCGTCCGCTCAAATTGAGCTGCGTGTTGAACCGCCCACTGGCAGCGTTGCAAAGCTGCTTGGTGGCGTCGCTGAGTCGCTGACGACCGGCGCGCTGCGCTTCGGTGAAGGGGCTGAGGGTGTCATTAGCAATCGTCCCGCTACGGAGCCCTGGGCAAATCGTGGGAGCGACATCGGGATTTATCAGGCAATAGGTGGTGCTATCGCCGATCCGTGGCAGCAAGGCCCCGGCTATGGAGCCTTGTTGTTTGCCGGAGAGCCCCAAGACGGAATCGCGTCCGCGCCAACGTTCATAGGCTATAGATTCAATGGTTTTGGCCCCAGCTGCCTCGGCTACAGGCGGCGCGGCGTTGAAAAGCGCCACTCGAGTCATCGCAATCATGATGCCTGTACCGCCAATCAACAGCAGAACCAGTGATTGCGCGACGGTGCCGATCAGTGCGCGCAGATGCCCGGCGCGCCGTAGGCCAAAGCGGAAGATGATCAAAAAGACCGCATCAAGAATGACCAAGCCGCCATGGAGCAAGGTCATCCACCCAATACCCACAGGTGCGAACCGCTGCATGGTGATGAAAAGAAGCGCCAAAGGTCCCAAGAATATTGTCAATGTAATGACAAAGGCCATGGCGCCACGAATGATGTGTCGGCCCTTGGGCCCAGCGACAACCATCGTAAAATCGTACGGGTAAAGAAGATTTTGGAATGCATGGACCGCCTCGCCGTCTTCACCATCGAACCTCGTTGCGAGTTGCCGGGTCTGTTCTTCTGCCTTCTTTTTCAGTGACCAGAGCTTGATCAGCAAGTTGAGGTGAAAGGCCACCACAAAGGCGGGCGCGAGGATATAGAATTCAACGACTGGAACTTGCGTGCCGATGATGGGCAGTTCGATGCCAGCGTTCAGGAGCAAGGTTTCTTGAGTGGTGCCGAAGACAGCGATGGCCACATACGCGCTCAGGGTCAGGAAATAGGTGAACAGACCTCGGGTAAGCTTAGACGATTCGTCCACCGCCCCGACGGCGAGGGTGACTTGCCCCCACCAGGGCTCTTTGCCGGTGCTGGCCGGCGCCTCGGCCTTTTCCATGGTCCGTCCGGTGGAGAATTTGGATGTCAGCTTTCCCAGCATGCCCGCCCCCGCGAATGCAGGATCGATCATGCATCACTGAGGGTCCCTCGGGAAGTCTTAAGGCCGGAGCCCGTCGATGAAGTCGGCCATGGCGACGTCGCGTTCGGAGAGGCCGCCCGCGTCGTGGGTGGTGAGGGTGATCTCGACGCGGTTATAGACATTGAACCACTCAGGGTGGTGGTCGGTCTGCTCGGCGAACAGGGCGACCTGGCTCATAAAGGCCCAGGCCTGTTTGAAATTCTCGAACTGCACCGTGGTCTTGGCGGCGTCCTTGCCGACGACCTCCGACCACGCTGTGTGCGATTTGAAGAAGGCGGAGCGGGCGGCGGGATCGAGTTTGGCAACCATGGAAAGGGAGCTAGAGCGCCGCCGCGCCTGCGCCAACCCGCCAGATGAAGCTTTGGCGGCAATGGCGCGCGGGCGGTTGATCCTGACGGGCGAATAGACGACAAGAGCGTGATCCACGATCAACGTTAACGGGCCCGCCTTGACGCATTCTCTTTTCTCCTGGTCGCGCATGCTGTCGATGGCCCTCATCGCGCTGGTGGTGAGTGTGGCTGCGGCGCCGAAAGCGTCGGCGGAATACAGCCTCTGCAACAAATCGAGCTATGCGCTGTCCGCGGCGCTGGGGTTCTTTGACGAGCAGGAGCTTCTGACCCGCGGCTGGTGGCGCCTGCGCCCTGGCGAGTGCAAGCGGGTGATCAGCGATGACATCGAGCCGGGCCGGTATTTCGTTTATGCCGAGGCGATCCCTGGCCACCGGGGCCCTCTGCGGACCTGGTCGGGCGAAACACCGCTCTGCGTACAGAATGATAGTCTCTTTACCTTGCGTGATCAAAGTGTGTGCACGAACGACCCGCAGCGGCAGCGGGATTTCTATCCCGTCGAGGTAACGACCGAGGATGAGGGCGACTTCATCACTGACTTCACCGATGAGCGGAACTTCCCGCTGCAGGATGCGAAAGTCGCCGGTGTGCAGCGGCTTCTAAGCGACATCGGTTTCGACATCGGCGCGATTGACGGTGCCTTTGGCGCGGCAACCAAGACGGCGTTGCGGCAATACCGGCGGGACCGCGGCCTTGGCTCGGACGCGATCATTGATGCTGCCGTTGTCGACTCGTTGATTTCCGAGGCGAATGACGACGACGCGCAATTGGGATTTTTCTTCTGCAATGAGACGATGTTGCCGGTATGGGCGGCCTTTGCTCAGCCTACCGATGACCAAGAGGGCTATCGCTCATCAGGTTGGTGGCGGCTCGACACCAGCGCCTGCGCCAAGGTGCGCCGCGGCGCGCTGGGTGAGGAGCCTTACTACGTCTACGGTATTATGCAGGCCGAAAACCAAGAGCTCACCTTGGCGGGGGGCGATACGCCGTTCTGTGTTTCCTCGGTGCAGTTCGACGCGCGCAGCGACATTGCTTGCGAGGAAGAGGGCTTTGATACGGCCGTCTTCCGGCGCATCGACACAGGCGGAGAGAACGCCTGGACGTTTGAATTCACGCCTGAGCAGTTCAACCCCGACCTCGCCACGGCCCAGTGACCTCCGCCGGCGCTGCGCAACACTTCGCCCATGTGCGCGACTGGGTCTTTGACCTCGACAACACACTTTATCCAGCGAGCTGCAATCTTTTCGCTGAGATCGATCATCGCATGACGAGCTATGTGGGTGAGCTTTTAGGGCTTGGCCGTGATGAGGCATACCGTGTGCAGAAGGATCTTTACGCCACCCACGGAACGACACTGGCAGGGCTGATGCGGCAGCACGATGTCGATCCGCATGCGTTCATGGAGTACGTGCACGCTATTGACCTCTCTATCCTGGAGCCTGCGCCAGACCTACGGGCCGCCATCGCTGCGCTCCCGGGCCGCAAATTTGTGCACACCAATGGAAGCGCTCAGCACGCGGCCAATGTTTTGGGCAAGATGGGCCTTGGTGATGTCATTGATGACGTCTTTGACGTCGAGATGAGCGGCTGGGTGCCGAAGCCGCGGGCTGAGAACTATGACGCGTCCGGCGCGCATTTTGGCATCGACACGCAGACCACGGCGATGTTCGAAGACATGGCCGTCAACCTCGAAGAACCCCATCGCCGCGGCATGACGACCGTGCTTGTCACGTCCGATGCTGAGTGGATCGACAGCGAGCCCACGAAGAAGCGTCCAGGGGTCGCGGTTGCGGGGGCTGAGCATATTCATCATACCACCGGCGATTTGACCCGATTTCTCACCGGCCTCATCGCCGGATAAGGAGGCCCCATGCAAGAAAGTGACGCCCGCCCGATTATCGAGGCGGCCTATGACAATGGCAGCGAAGATGCGGAAGTCCGGGCCGCGGTCGCCCATGCGCTTGAGGGTCTCGACAAAGGCTCCTACCGCGTAGCGTCCAAGGTGGCAGGCGGCGGTTGGGACGTGCACCAATGGCTGAAAAAGGCAGTGCTCCTGTCGTTCCGCTTGAACCCTAACGCTCCAGTCCCGGGTGGGCCCGGCATGGCGGCGTGGTTCGATAAGGTCCCATCGAAGTTTGAGGGCTGGACCGAGGCGGAATTCGTTGAGGCGAAATTCCGGGCTGTGCCGCCCGCCACGGTGCGTCGCGGCTCGTTCATCGCTCCGGGTGCGGTGTTGATGCCATCCTTTGTGAACATTGGCGCTTATGTCGGTGAGCGGACAATGGTCGACACCTGGGCATCGATCGGCTCGTGCGCGCAAATCGGTGCTGATTGCCATATCTCAGCCGGGACGGGGATCGGCGGCGTGCTGGAGCCGCTCCAAGCTGAACCGACGATCATCGAAGACAATTGTTTCATCGGCGCACGGTCGGAGATCGTCGAGGGTGTGATCGTCGGCGAGGGATCGGTGATCGCGATGGGTGTCTTCATCACCCAATCGACCAAGATCGTCGACCGGGCCTCTGGCGAGATCACCTATGGACGGATCCCGCCGTTCTCGGTCGTTGTCCCGGGCGCTTTGCCTGATCCCAAAGGCGGGCCGAGCCTTGCTTGCGCGGTGATCGTGAAAACCGTCGATGCCGGCACGCGCTCCAAAACGGCCATCAACGACCTTTTGCGGGGATAGCGTTCGGAGGATAAGTCAAGGCTTGTCCTGCATAGGCTGTTTCGATATCGAAATATCGAAAGGAGCCCTGATTCGTGAGCCTCTCCGAGACCCTGACCCCCTGGCGCGATGTGATGGTGGAGCTGGTGCGAGACGACCAGCCTGACCTATCGATGCGCCAATGGGCGCTCCTTTTGACCGTGTACCTGACGCCGGGCCCGCACACCGTGCGGCGCCTGAGTGAGGATCTTGAGGTGCCCAAGCCTGCGATCAGCCGGGCGCTGGATGCCCTCTCGATCCATGGTCTGGTGCGGCGGGCACGGGACCCTGCGGACAAACGGATCGTGCTTGTCCAGAAGACGACCGACGGCTCAGTCTTTATCGACCGCTTCGCGGCCGCTGTGGAAGCGGGCGAGCGGAGCGCGGAATTGGCCGGGTTCTACTAGCGGTCCGCCAATCGGCATGATATCGAAATTCGATGAATACAGCACAGCGTTTCGGCCGCACGGCTCTTGATATCCTGGTTGGTGTTGCGGTTTTGGGGGCGGCTATCGCTCTCCACCGTTTCGCGTTGGTGCCGCTCGTCGAGGGCGCGTTTACGTGGGATGAGGCTGCGTTTACCCAAGTCCGCCGCGTCAGCCTGACGGCGCTGTTTGTGATCGCTTACGCACTCGGCGTGCGGCTGAGCCTTCGTCGCTGGCCAACCGATTTGCGCTTCCAACCCGTTGTGTGGGCACTGAGCGGGTTCGCCGGGGCGGCAATGATCGCTGTGCCGATGATCATCCTCTGGGCTACCGGCACCTATCAGATCACGGAGGTCGGGACAGGAGCGTTCTTCCCCCTTTTGTCGCTGGCCCTGGTCGTTTTCGCCGCCGCGCTTCTTGAAGAGATCGTCTTTCGAGGGATTCTGTTCGGGGCGGTTGAGCGCTACTTTGGGACGATCGTTGCCATCATCGTCCCCAGCATCCTCTTCTCCGTGCTCCATATCTTCAATGACAATTGGGGAGGGGGGCTGGCGCTCGCATCCGGCGTCTTGCTCGGTGTGTTTTGGACGCTGGTTTATGTCGTGACCCGGAGCATCTGGGCGGTAGCGCTCAATCACGCCTGCTGGAACCTCACCATTGTCCTTTCCGGCTTGCCGCTCACGGGCGCGCAAGACTGGCGGGCGATGGCGCCGATCCAAACCGAGCCCACTGGCCCCGCCTGGTGGTCGGGCGGCGACGCGGGGCCAGAGAGTACGCTCTTATGCGTCGGCGTTTTGGTTTTGGGCTGCATTGTCCTCTGGCGCTCGGTGGTTCGGCAGGGCGCTGTCGGGGCATCTCCCGAGACCACCTAGCGGAGGAGCAGAGCTTATCCTCCCTACCCAGCGCTTTTGAACCGAGGGTCATCGGCTGCCGCTTTATAATCGGCCAAGAGGTTCGAGAACCGGTGCTCGAGAGCGGGCATGAAGTCCGGGTGGGTGAAGATGTAGAGCCGACCCGCGAGCATGCATTCGATCGTCCATTCGGCGACGAGGTCCGGCGAGAGGCCGCTGTTGATGACGGCTTCCATCTGTTTGAAGTGCGGTGTTTGCATCGCCGCATCGAGATTGCTCCCAGCCTGCGATGGGGCGCCAAAGCCGCTCTTGTGAATGTTGGTCGCGACCCAGGCCGGGCAGAGAATGCTGCAACCGATATTCTCGTCGGCAAGCTCAGCCTTCAGCGTTTCTGTGTAGCCGACGACAGCGAACTTGGTGGCGTTGTAGGGCCCGCCTGTTCCTCCGCCTGCGGCATGTCCCGCCATCGATGCTGTGTTGATGATATAGCCGCCTTCGCCGTGTGACTTGATCAGCGGCACGAAGGTTTCAACGCCGTAGACGACGCCCAAGAGGTTGATGTCGACAACCCAGCGCCAATCGTCGAGCGGGATCTCTCCAGGCGCGCCGCCAGCGCCAACGCCTGCGTTGTTGACGATGATATGCACCTTACCGAAACGCGCGATCGTTTTGTCGGCAGCGGCTTTGACAGCGCCCGCGTCAGCCACATCGCAAAGGACGGTGTCGACATGATCGCCCAACTGCTCGGCTGCCGAGGCCAGAGCGTCGTTGTCGATGTCGGCGAGCATGACGTTGGCGCCGCGCTCAGTAAGCGCTTTGGCTATGCTAAAGCCGATGCCCTTTGCACCGCCGGTGATGAAAGCGGTTTTCCCCGCAACTGATGTGAGCGCCATGGCGTGTTCCCTATCGTTTGTGAAAGGGAGCTAGCGCGCGGTCAGTGCAATGCTAACCGGGAAAGTGGTGCGCTTTTGTCTCAGTGCTCGTCGAGGGCGGCGACCTCTTCCTCAACAACCGCCTCTTCCGGCGGGATGCATTCAGGGAATGCAATAGGTTCGCCGTCGGTCAGGGTTGCAAGGTAGGCGAGGATGTCGGCGCGTTTGTTGTCCTTGGAGATCCGCTGGACCATCTGCGTGCCAGGGACATAGGCCTGGCTGTTCTCAAGATAGGCGTCCATCTTTTCAAAGTCCCAGTCGCCGCCAAGACCTTGCAGGGCGCCGGTATAGGCAAAGCCGCCGACGCTTGCGACCTGGCGGCCCATAATGTCCCAAAGCGCCGGGCCGGTCCCGTTGCCGCCGCCTTGCTCAAGACTGTGGCAGGAGGTGCAGACGAGGGCGCCGCGGGCGCCGCGATCGGCGCTGGCTTCCGCCATCAAACAGCCAAGCGAGACCTCGACGACCTCTTCTTGCGGAGCGCCTGAGACCTGCAGCTGCGAGTAGGGGATGTAGGCCAGATCGAACGGATTCTCCGCCGAGGCGTGGTGGTCGCCGTGATGCCCGCCAGCCAGCGTCAGCGCGGTGTTGAAGATCACCGGCAGGCCAAGAAACAAGAGCAGCACGATCAAAATGGCGGAGGCGAGCTTGTTGCCGAAAAGCGGGTCTTTCATGGCCGGTCCTAGAACTCTTTTGTGGCGCGCCATTTTGTGCTCTGGCGCTTGGGTCGCCGAGGCCATAGCGGGGGTTCCCCTCCGCCGCAACGCGCGCATTGGCACGGCAGAGTGGAGGATACAGCATGACAATGAAGATCGCGTTCCAAGGAGAGCATGGGGCTTTTTCCGATCTTTGCTGTTCGACCTTCGCGCCAGAGTTTGAGACCCTGCCGCTGCCGACCTTCGAGGCGGTGTTCCACGCTGTGACCACGGGTGCGTGTCAGGCGGCAATGGTGCCGGTGGAAAACTCGCTCGCTGGCCGGGTGGATGATGTCTATCGTCTGCTGCCTGATCGCGGCGTGGCCGTCGTGGCGGAGCATTTTCTGCCGGTGAAGATGCAGCTGATGGCGGTGCCCGGCGCAGATCCTAACGGGCTCAAAATCGTCCGCAGCCACCCGATGGCGCTGTCGCAATGTCGCCGGATGATTGCCCGGCGTGGTCTTTTGCCTGAGGCCGCGAGCGATACGGCGGGCGCCGCGCGGGCGCTGCGGGACAACCCAGCACAAGACATCGCCGTGATTGCGCCGCTGCCAGCCGCTGAGCGCTATGGCCTCGCCATCGTCGAGCCGGAGTGTCAGGACGCAGACCGCAACGTCACGCGCTTTCTTCATATCGTGCCTGACGGCGCACCGTTTCCTGAGCGCGATGAAGGAGTCATGCTGACGAGCTTTATCTTCCGTGTCCGCAACATTCCTGCAGCGCTTTACAAGGCGCTTGGCGGCTTTGCGACGAACGGGGTCAACATGACCAAGCTGGAAAGCTACCAAGAGGACGCAAGCTTCCAGGCGACCCGGTTTCAGGCGGAGATTGAGGGGCACCCTGATGACCCAGCGGTACGCCGGGCGCTCGATGAGCTTGGCTACTTCTCAGCGGACTTCAAGCTCATCGGTGTCTTCGCGGCTGACCCTTACCGGGTCAGTCAGGCTTATGACGGTTAGCTGTAGACCGGCGCGCGCTTTTGCATCATCGCCGCGACGCTTTCGGCAAAGTCAGCGGACTGAAGTTGTTCGCTGAAGAGCTCGGCCTCGGTCATCATGTGGGCTGCGACTTGCGCCTGGCGATTGCGGATCAGGGATTTGGACCGCTTCATTGCCACCGGCGCTGATGCTGCGACATGCGCGGCGATCTTTTGCACCTCGGCCTCGAGATCAGCCTCGGCAAAAACCCGCGCCACCAAGCCGAATTCTAGGGCTTCGGGAGCCGTCAGTGTGCGTCCAGCAAGCAGGATATCGTTGGCGATGGCCATACCAACGGCTTCGGGCAGAAGAAGTGAGGACGCAGCCTCTGGCACCAGGCCGAGCTTCACAAACGGCGCGCCGAAAGTCGCGCTTTTGGCAGCATAGACGAGATCGCAGTGGAGCAGCATGGTGAGGCCCACCCCGATCGCTGGACCATTAACCGCCGCGATCAGCGGTTTGGGACAGGTCGAGATCGCCGTCAGGAAGCGGAAGACGGGGGGCACGTCGTGCTCGCTGCCCCCGGTCGCAAAATCCTGAAGATCATTGCCGGAGGTGAACATATCGCCCGCGCCGGTGATAACGAAGGCGCGCGCAACATCGTCGTCGCCGTAGGCCTCGATCGCGTCGGCCATGGCGCCATACATCGCTTGGGTGATGGCGTTTTTCTTTTCAGGGCGCGTGATCGTCAGTGTCGTGATCTTATCGCTGGTGCTGAGGGTGATCGCATTGGTCATGCTGTTCGCCTTTCTTGGATCGGGGTGTTCGTTTGCTCGCTCACGACGTCGGCTGCGTTCGCGGCAACATGATGGAGGAATTTTTCAATGACGGCCTGCTCTTCGCTCGAGAATGGCTCGAGCAGCGCCGCGTTGAGGCCCTTGGTGAAGGGTTTGGTCGAGGTGACGATGGCGCGGCCTTTGTCCTCGATGAAGACATGCACGCTCCGCGCATCGCTTTCGCTTTGCTGGCGCCGCAACAGCCCCTTCGCCTCCATCCGGTCAACGAGGCCGGTGAGGCTCGAATAGCCCATATGCAGCTTGTCGGCGATCTGGGAAATCGGCGCGCCGTCTTTCTTGGACAGGGAGAAAAGCACCGCCTGCTGCGAGGTTGTGAGCCCAATATGCGTCTTCAACGCATGGTCGGCAGCACGGAACAGCGCCGTATGGGCCTTTTGCAAGAGATGGAAAACACGGGGCTGGCGCATCACTTATTTCGCATGTGAACTAGATATTTCATATGCGAAGGAAACGGGCCGGTCAACGATCTGATTGTCGCGGGATCACGTCCTGCGGAAATCATGGAGTTATGGCTTGATGCGGGGGGTGGCTGCTCCCACCTTGCTCGAATTGGGCTTGGGGGCGCCCGACGTGGTGCCGGTTGAAGGAGCGCGTGCATGCTGATCACCCTTATCCGAGGCATCGGCTTTGTTGTTTTGGCGCTCGTGCTCGGCACCATGGTGATCGGATGGATCTCTGCTCTGATGCGTATCGGATCAAAGCCGCCTTATGAGATGGTGGATATCGGCGATGGTCGCCGCCTGCATGTGGTGTGTGAGGGGCCGGTTGGCGCGCCCTTTGTGCTCTACGATGCTGGTGCTTTTGGGATCTATACGGACGGCTGGTGGGTCAAAGAGGAGCTGAAATCCGACTACCGCGTCTGCCTTTATGACCGGGCGGGCATGGGGTGGAGCGACCCGGTACCGGGGGGCGCGTCGCCAACGCCGGATTGGCATATCGAGGATATGCGCCGCTTGCGCGCGGCGCTCGCTGAGAACCAACCGTTTGTGCTCGTCGGCCATTCAATGGCGGGCTTGCGGCTTCATGGCTATGCCAATCTTTACAAAGAGGAGTTGCAAGGGCTCGTCTTTGTCGACGCGGCCCGGCCGGGGAGCCTGAGGGCGGAACGCATCAGGCAGATCGCGCCCTGGGCCAAACGGATCATGAACCTGTCGATTGGTATGGCGCGGGCGGGGCTGATGGGCGGGCTCTCTTATCTCTTGCCCGACGAGCTCGACCTGCCGAAGCAGCAAGGCCGCGATAAGCGCCGGTCGCTGTCGATCGCTCGCCATCACAAAAGCACCAAGGCGGAGCTGGTCGCGGCGTTCACATCAAGCGACGACGTGCGTTGGGCGCAGGGACAAGAGGCAGAGACCCTGCCCGTGGCGGTCTTCACCAACAGTGAGGGCGGCGGCTCGAATGGATCAGTGGCTGAGGCGGCCGAGGCCAACACAGGCTTTGGCCGGATCACGGTGCTGCCCGAGGAGACCCATGTGTCACTTCTTAACCGCGCCAATGCTAAACTGATTGCCAGCGATGTGCGCGCGATGATGCCGGTTGGAGAACCAAGCGATGGCTGAGACCTCTGATGAGCCGCGGAGCCGGATCAGCACGCTGATCTTTGATCACGCACCGCGTCTTTTGGGGCTTCTCACCTTTTTGATCGGCGCGGCCGCGCTGATCTCCGCTGCGTTCCCGGGCGCCCCCGCCATCGAGCGGCCCTTCGTCAAGGCGCTGATGACCGAAGTGCCGGAGATCACCCTGACCTTTGGCGGGCTCGCTTTGATGGTTCTGTCGCTGGGGCTGTCGCGGCGTCTCCGCACGGCGTGGATCTTAGCCTTTGTAGCCGCGGCGCACGGGCTGGTGGCGACGCTGGTCTTTCATCCAAGGCATTTTGAGGCGCTGATGTATCTGGGCCTCGTGGTTTTGTTGATCCGGGCCAAGAAGGCCTTTTACCGGCGATCGGCGCTGTTGAGCATCAAGATCCCCCGCGCCTGGTTCCTAGCGTCGTTTTTGTCGGTCGCTGTGGCCGGTTTCGTCTCGCTTCTGTGGATGAGCCACCAAAAGGGCTTCGTTGAAGCGAGCTTTATCGATCTCGTTTTCGATCCAATCCTTGGGGTCGCGGGCCGGCCGGTCGCGTTCGCGCTCTTCGTTCTGGCCTTTTTTGGCTTCTTTTTGCTCGTCGCGAGCCCGGCACGGACGCAGCGTGCGCTCCCGCGAACGGAGGATTTCGCGCGGGTGCGGGGCCTTCTCGAAAAGGCTGACGCGCCGCGACCGGACAATGTCCTCGCCTTTTCGGGCGACAAAAGTTTTTGTTTTGACAAGGAGCAGTCGGCGGCGATCGCATTTTCTGAGATTGGCGGTGCACGGATAGCGATGGGTACGCCGATCGGGCCCAAGGCGCATTGGAAACAGGCCCTTGAAGCATTTCGCAAGGATGCCGAAGCGCATGCTGCCCGCCCGGCGATCTATGCGGCGCCGCCCGACCTCTTGCCGGACCTCTTGGACCTCGGTTTCAAGGTCGAGAAGATCGGTGAAAACGCCATCCTTGATTTGCCGAGCTTTACGCTTTCGGGCCGCAAGCGCGAGGTGATCCGACGGGGGCGGAGGAAGCTGGCGGAACGTGCGGGCGCGACTTTCCGTATGTCGCTGCCGCCCCACGACAATGCGCTGCTGACAAGCCTAGAGCCGACGTCGAAAGCCTGGCTGGCCGCTAATGGTGGGCGGGAGAAGGCCTTCTCCCTTGGCCGGTTTGATCCTGCCTTCCTTGCCCATTGCCCGATCGGCATCGTTGAAATCGAGGACCAGGTTGTCGCTTTTGGCACGCTGTTTGTGACGCCGGACAAGTCCTGGGCCGGGATCGACCTGATGCGGTATGACCCCGAGAAGCAGGTCACCAATACGATGGACTTCCTCTTTGTTGAGTTGATCCTCTGGGCACAGAATGAAGGATACAAAGGTTTCGATCTGGCGATGGCGCCGCTTTCGGGGCTCGTGGAGGCCGAGTACGCGCCGCTTTTCGCGCGCATCGGCCGGTTGATCTTTGAGCGCGGTGAGCGGATCTACAACTTCCAGGGCCTCCGCCGCTTCAAGCAAAAGTTCGATCCGATTTGGGAGCCGCGCTACATCGCTGTCCCCAGTTATTGGTCCGTACCCGTGGTATTGGCCAAAGCAGCGCTTCTCACCAATGGCAAGAAGGAAGAGCCCGCACCCGCTGTTGAGGACGAGATTGCCGCGCCTGCCGGTGCAGAAACGCAAGCAGGCTAGCGCTTCACCGCTCAAGCCAATGCTTGATCAAGTGATGCGCGATCGCAAACTCGGGCGGCACGGCAAAGCGCCCCTCGCCGCGCAGCATGCCCGCAAGCTCGTCCCGCGTGAACCAATGGGCCTCTTCAATTTCATCCAGATCCAGATGAAGAAAATCGCTCTCAACCTCTGCCAGGAAACCCATCATCAAGGATGAGGGGAAGGGCCAAGGCTGGCTGAAGATATACTCCATACTGAGCGCTTTGAGCCCGGTTTCTTCTTGAAGCTCCCGGGCGCCGCACATCTCAACGGTTTCGCCTGCTTCCAAGTAGCCAGCAAAAGCCGAGACGAAACCGCGCGGAAATTGCGGACCGCGGCCAAGGCATGCAGAATCACCTTTATACGGAAGAACGATCGCGACGGGATCGGTCCGCGGGAAATGCTCCGACCCCGTCTTGGGATTGATGCGTTTGAAACCGCCCTCGGCCGAGACCGTGTCGCCGCCATGCTCGGCACAGAATTGGTGGCGCCGATGCCAATCAAGAAGCCAGATCGCCTGGCCAGCGATCCCGAGTTCTTCCGGGGTCAAAAAGGGCGCAAGGTTACGCAAAGGCGCGTAGCCGCCAAGATCGGCGAGAGGCGGCTCCTCCGACGCCGAGGCATCGCAGGCATAGACCGGACGGCCGTTCCAAAGCCCGAGCAGCACAGTCTCCCGGCCCGTGCTCGGCAAGGCCTCTTGCGCCGCAATGGTCAGCCAAAGGATCTTCGAGCTCTCCTGACCCCGCTCAATCAGAATCTTCCCGCGGTGAACGACCAGAAGCTGGGCATCAGGATGGGCTTCCTGATCGCGTAGCCAATCCTCATCTTTGCGCTGATTGTTCGCCCGATCAATCGGATTGGCGGCGAAGGCGTTGGGGTTCCCGTGCAGCATCTGCCTCCCTCCTAAAAAACGACAGGGCAGAACCCCTGGACCCTACGACAATGCCTGGCCGCGGCAGAATCACAAGGCGGCGATCACTCTCAGCTCATCGATGACAGGCGGAGGCCAACGATTCCCGCGATGATGGCGGCGATCGACACCAGACGAATGGCGGTGGTCGGCGCGCCGCCCATGATGATCTCAATTGTCGCCACACCGACGGCGCCGATGCCTGTCCACACCGCATAGGCGGTGCCCGCAGGCAAGCTCCGCATCGCCAGCGCCAGGAGCCAAAAACTGGCGCCCGCGGTCGGCCAGACAATCAGCATGGGCACCAGTTTGGTAAAACCGTCGGACTGCTTCAGCGCCACGGCCCAGATGATTTCCAAAACCCCGGCGGTGAAAAGGATGAGCCACGCCATACGCTGTTGTCTCCATTCGCCGCCGTCGAAGCACAGGGCGGCCGCAAAACCCACCACCTTCAATTGGCGCGGGCGGTGGGGATGGCGTAAAGCCATTTTTCAGAGAAGGGTCCCGAGAGGCCCAAGGGGAGAAAACATGCGCCGAATTCTGACAGGGTTTTTGTTGCTGGTGGTCGTCGTCTTGGGCGGCGGCATCGCGCTTCTTTGGACGCCGGATACCGATCCTCAAGCGATGAAAGCCAAATATGGCGGGGCTGAGGCCCAGTACGCGCCCGCCGCTGGCGGGATGCAGGTCCATTATCGCGTCTCCGGCCCCGAGGATGCGCCAGCGGTGATCTTGATCCACGGCACCTCAGCGAGCCTTCACACCTGGGAGCCGCTGCGGGCGGAGCTGGAGACCGATTACCGGGTCATTGCCTATGACCAGCCAGGCCACGGCCTGACCGGGCCCCACCCAGAGCGGGACTACTCTTATGAGGGCATGGCGGATGGCCTCGACGCGATCTTCGCAGCGGAGGGCGTCGAGGAGGCGGTGCTGATCGGCAATTCGATGGGTGGTTGGGTCTCTTGGCGCGACGCGATCGCCAATCCTGACCGGGTGAAGGCCCTCGTGCTGGTCGACGCGGCGGGCATCCCCAGCAGCTTTGTCGAGCGCTCAAACCTGGGCTTCCGGCTGATGCGGCATCCAATCGGGCGTGCCGCCAGCACGAGGCTGACCCCGCGCGCGGCGATTGAGAACTCGCTCCACGGCTCGGTGAGCAAGCATGAGGTTGTCGATGACGCGATGGTCGACCGCTATTGGGAACTCCTGCGCTATCCAGGCAACCGCCAAGCGATGGCTGATCAATTCGCCAATGAGCGCGCAGATCTTTCCGATCGTCTGAGCGAGGTGACCGTCCCCACGCTGGTGATCTTTGGCGACGAGGACGCGATCATCCATCCAAGTGCGGCGGACGGCTTTGTCGAGCGCATGCCGAACGCGCGCGCGATCCTCTATGAAGGCGTCGGGCACATCCCGATGGAAGAGATTCCCACTGACTTCAGTGCGGATGTGAGGGTGTTCTTGGATGAGGAAATTTTCCCGCCAGCGCCTGAACCGCTTCTTGAGCCGTTGGAACTGGAGCAACCGGCAGATGGGGACGATGCGCCCCTTGCGCCGGAGCCCTCGCCAAGCGATATACTGTAAAGGAAAGTCGCGCGGACGCAGTCCTCGCCAACCCGGTCAGGTCCGGAAGGAAGCAGCCGTAACGAGTTTCGCTGCGGGTCGCGTCGGCTTTCCACCTCCTTTTTGAGAGCGGCTTGAGGCTGGGGTTAGCCCCTTGCCTCGCGGAGCATGGTCCAGACGTTGGGTGAGCCCGCCGCGAGCTGGATTTCCTTGACAACCTCAAAGCCGTGCCGCCGGTAGAGGGGGATGTTCTCTTCTTTGCTGGATTCAAGATAGGCTGGCACGCCTTGGCTGTCCGCCTCACGCAAACCGTCCTTGATCAGAAGACTTCCAAGGCCCTGGCCTTGTGCGCTTGGGTCCACGCCAATCGCGAAGAGGTAGAGAAAGGGATCTTTCGGTTTGAGAGCGTCCATCCGAGAGGCCGCTTTGAGCGCGCGAAGGGTGGGGCGAAAACCGGCGCGCGGCACGCTTGAGGCGATCAATCTCAAGAGCGCGAGCAGGGACAGCTCATTGCTCGCGCCGGGGCGGAGCCACATCGATGCGGCTTTGCCCTCCACCATCGTGACGAAGCCGCGCGGCAGATAGATATCTTTCATCAGCACCGTGAGGGCTTTTTGAAAGGTCTCCGGGCCGCCGAATACCCACAAAGTCACTGGGTCATCGGCAAAGGCGCGGGCGACAACCCTTGTGACCTGATCGGTGTCCGCAAGGCTGGCCGTCTCGATCGTTGGAACCATCAGAGGGGTCTCACCGCGGCTTCAGGCATGGCGGCTGCATAGACCAAACCAGCCGTGATAGCGACGAAGAAGGCTGTCAGCATGCGCCGCGTTCTGGCTTGTCCCGTGAGGACCAGGACAATGGCCGCACCACCATTAGAGACGATGCCCATCGCCGCGACGCCCCAGGGGAAGGAGCCGTCCAAGACCTCCACTAGGCCACCGCCATAGCCCACCAGCAGGGCGATGATTGCCATGCCGTAAAGCCGGTAAAGCGCCCGTGGGCGCGCCTCAAATCCCGACAGGCGCTCAACCACGGCAGCGGGCAGCAGCAAGAACGGGATCCCGACCAAAAGGCCGGTGACGACGATTTTGGTGATCAGCAACAGGGCGAGCGGTGCCATCGGCATCTCCAAATATGAGGGTTATTCGTATTTGAAATACGAGATATCCTCATGTTATGTCAAGCTATGCCCGCCGCCGCCCCTCAACCATGGAAAGAACCGACCCAGGCGAGAGGCCGCGCGCGGGTCGATGCCATTCTTAAGGCCGCGAGCGCTCTGGCTGCGGAGCAGGGGCATCTCGATTTCAAAATGACGGCGGTGGCGGAGAGGGCAGAGGTGCCGATTGGTTCGCTCTATCAGTTCTTCCCAAGCCGCACGGCGCTCCTGGCCCGGCTTTTCGCCAGAGAGATGGAGCCGATTGATGCGTCCTTGCGCGAGGGGTTGGCGGCTGCGCCGTCGATCGAGGCGGTGCTCGATGGCATTGGCGGCTTGATCAAGGCCCATGTCGAGCTGGTGCGGTCGCGGCCAGCGCTTTTTGTGATCTGGTCATCCCCGACGATGGAGCCAGCCCTTCAGGAGGCGGACTTTCAAAACTCGCTGTCCAGCGCAGGAGCCCTGGCCGAACGCTTGACCGCGCTGGCCGGGCATTCCGTAGACAGAGATGCCGTACAAGACACGGCGCTCTTGGTCTGTCACCTTTGGGGGCACGTGGTGCGGCTCAGCGCCTTGGTCGATCAGCCGAGCGGTGTGATCGACCAATACATCGCCATGATTGAGGCGCATTTTGAGCGATTGCTCGTTAGCTGATCTTTTTCGCCAACCGCCGCATGGCACCGAAGATCCCGGCGCCGAACAGAAACGGTATGGCGGCACCCGGGAGCGGCACGGGATCAGCAGGCGGATCAACGATCGTCGACGAGACAAGATTGTAGTCCCACCGCCCACTGACCGGTAGCGCATAGAGAAGCTGATAGAAGCCCGCCTTTTGCCGGAAGGCGACCCCAAGACCGTTGGGATCGACGCCGTTTGAGCTCAATGAAATGAAGCCATTGCCTGACCCTGTGACGTTACCCACCACCTGGAGGACGCCGTTTTGATAAATAGCTGCCATATTGTTGGGCCCGCCTGCGGAGGGTGGCGGAGCGGTTGGGCCGGGCAGCAGGGCGATGGAGGAGTTCTGCCCGATCCCGTTGAGCTCCCGCGCCACGTTGAAAGAGTCGAGAAATGCGAACTCTTGCCCCACACCTGTGATGGACGAGTCGTCCCAGATCGCTACGGTTTTAAGGATGCCCTGGACTTCAGGCTGTGCCGCTGCATCCCAAACTTGGTCGTAGCGGATGGTGGCCGCGGTTGCAGACTGTATACTGAGCAAAGCCAATACAGTGGCGGCGGCGAACACGCTCCGCAGAATACTGGACATTGTTGTTACTCCCCTCGCTTCTTTTTCCTCTGCATACCTTGTAATGCACCCAAACCGATCACGAACAGACCAAGAGCGCCAGGAACCGGGATCGGGTCCGCGCCCGTCAGCACCGTCAATGAGTCATCAAGCAGATAGGTGTTGGTGCTGCTCAACGTGTTGAGGTTGAACGCGGGAGCGCCGCCGAAGGTGGTGAAGGCGAGCGAAAAGATCGAACCGCCTCCGATCACGGCGTTGTTAAGGGCGAGGACCGTACCCGCACCAATGTTCTGGAACACGCCATCCTCATAGATCGCGACCGCTTGAGAAGGGTCGGCTGCTAGAAAAGAAAACTCACCAGGCAGAATGTTGCCGTTATCCAAGACGCGCTCGCTGTTGATGAACAGAAAGTCGAGCGGGGCAAAAAATTGGCCCGTATCCGGAACAGCTGCATCGTCCCATGTCGCCGTTGTGACAAAGGTCTGATCAGGATCGAGTGTCGTGCTGAAGGGTAGGAGGAACACCCATGTCTGTTCTGCGGTGACAACGGCGGCCGAAGCTTGCGGCGCTGCCCAGGCCATGAAGGCCATGATGACCGTTAGGAGCGGCCTCGCTGCTTTTCGCATGATCTGCATCCCCCTCGCATTGGCAAGTGATCGAGAGCGTTGAGGAAAATGGGGCCGATTGCTTCCTACATTTGTAGGAAAACGGTGCGCCCAAGGCCTGAAAAAGCCTGGTTATCAAACAAATGGCAGCCGGTGGCGGGCCAGCACGCGGACCAAATCCGTCTGCCGCTTGACACCAAGCTTGGCCATCACCGCGTAGAGCTGGGTGCGGATCGTCGTGACAGCCACCTCCCGCTTGCGGGCAATGGCGGTCACTGAGAGGCCACGATCAATCTCGGCGGCGATGTCGGTTTCCGATGCCGAGAGGCCGTAGCAGCTGGCCAAAAGGCTCACGTCGAGGCGGCCAAAATCATCGGCATCGCGAATGAAAACCAACGCTGCGCCATGGTCGAGACTGGGTGCAAACTCTGTTGCCGGCGGTAAGGGCCGTACAGAAATTAAATAGGGCCGTTTGCCGCTCGGTCGTTTGACGGGAAAGTCGCGAATACCGCCGGTGAACGCGCCAGCGCTGGCTTCGGCGATCTCTGTGATGCAGCGCCGCAAATGCGTCGCTCCGTCCTTATCTTCAAAGACGAGGCGATTGTTTTGAATACTGACACCATCATGAAGCGAGACCATCGCCTCGGCACTGGCATTGGCTCTGATGATGGTGCTTGAGGCACTGACGGCAATGCAGCCTTCGGTAAGAAGGTCAACACCGCTTTGGCCAAACTCTGCATGACGCCTGGCTTCTGCGAGGCGGAAGCGGAGCTCGGCCGCCTGGCGCAGATGCGGCGCGAGCCTTTTCATCGTTGCGATCTCGTCCTCGCCGACATGGCCCTGGCTGATCGAGCGCTGCGCTGCGAAAACGCCTTGATGACTGGGTGTTGTCAGCACTTGCACGGAAATATAGCACCGGAGATCAAGTGGCGCCAAAAAGTCTGTATAGAACTCATTTCGGTCCATCTCCTGGTCGGACAAGATCATGTGATCATAGGTGACCGATCCTGGTGCTGATCGGATATCGGCCAGGAGGCGGGGGGAGCGCGGACTGTAATACTCCATATACTCTAATTTGTCGGGGATCGGCGTTCCGGTGCTGCACTCAAACACCATCGGCGCCTTCATCTTGACATCAAAGATCTCAAAGCTGATCCCAACAGCGCCCAAAAGCTCAGCCATAGCGCAAAGGCCAGGGTCCCAGGACTCGCCCTGAAGCGCCCCCGAATAGAGCTTATCAACCACATCAAGTATGGCTTCGCCGTTGCCCATAGGCCCGTCCCCTCAGCGGGAGGCTATCGCAGCGATGAGGCTGCGGCAAATCAAACGAGCCGTGTGCGCTGCTAATCGATTTCAAGCGTCTTGTTCAGGCGCTTGGTCATCCAGGGCCAATCAATGCTCTTGAAGAACGGGTGCCAAGGTTCTGGCGCCATGAACTTCATCTCTTTTTGATTGTCATCGAGCCATACCGGGACGACGTGGCCTTTAAGCCCCGCCTTGCGAGCAGCCTGTTTGATATCCCACAGGATATCCTCTTGCCGCTTCGACTTACGGTAGCCGAATTTAAGGTCGAGCGGGACGATGATAAGGTCCTTTTGTTGCTCGCGGATGTGAGCAATTTGCAGCGTTGCCATAGTTGCCCTCGGCCTGTTTTTACAACTCCCCTTTGGCCATGACCATCACGTAACAACCCCCGCGCGTCTAGCATGTTGTTGATCTTGATAAATTGAGGGCGGCCCAAGATGCCCGCGGCCCTTTCGTTTCGGGCGCTATCACGGTTAAGAAGAGCAGTGACTGAAACCGCCCCCTATCAAGTTCTCGCGCGAAAATACCGCCCGACGTCGTTCGATGACCTTCTTGGCCACGAGGTGATGATCCGGACGCTGCGCAATGCGTTCACCGCGGATAGGATCGCCCACGCTTTTGTTTTGACCGGTGTGCGAGGGGTCGGGAAGACGACGACCGCGCGCATCATGGCGCGCGCCCTCAATTATGAGACGGACGATATCAGCGCACCCACGGTTGATATGCCGGTGGAGGGGCGCCACTGCCGCGCCATCGCCGAGGGGCGCCATCCTGATGTGATCGAGATGGACGCGGCCTCGCGTACGGGCGTCGATGACATCCGTGAGCTGATTGAAGGCGTACGCTATGCCCCGACGGTGGGCCGCTACAAGGTCTATATCGTCGATGAGGTCCACATGCTGTCGAAAAACGCGTTCAACGCGTTCCTCAAGACGCTTGAAGAGCCGCCGCCGCATGTGAAGTTTATCTTCGCAACGACCGAGATCCGAAAAGTTCCGGTCACGGTGCTTTCGCGCTGCCAGCGGTTTGATCTCAAACGTTTTGATGGCCCGACCCTGGCAGCTCATTTGGGCGCGATCGCTGAGAAAGAGGGTGTGAAGGCGGAGGCAGAGGCGCTCGACCTTCTGGCGCGCGCAGCGCAAGGGTCGGTGCGCGATGGCTTGTCGCTGCTCGACCAAGCGATCCTGAGCCGTGAGGGTGACGAGATCGGTGCGGAACCGGTCCGCCGGATGATTGGCCTTGCTGATCGCAGCCAAAGCTGGGCTTTGCTGGAGGCCGCACTGACCGGCGACAGCAGTGCCGCGCTCACGCAGTTCCGGCACCAGTATGACTACGGCGCTGACCCAGCCGAAATCATCCGTGATCTTCTCGATGTGACCCATGTCATCACGCGGACGAAAGTGGCGGGCGAGGCGGCCGCGGCCCATGGCCCGGCGGGCAGCACTGATGCGGCTGCTGCCAAGCGGCTAGCTGCGACGTTTGTCTTGCCGGCGCTGACCAGGACCTGGTCGCTTTTGATGAAGGCGCTGCAGGAAACGCAAAGCGCGCCGGACCCTGCCGCCGCGGCAGAGATCGGCCTCGTGCGGCTCGCTTACGCGAGCGGGCTCCCGACGCCTGCTGAGGTTCTGGCGGGGGGCGGTGCGCTGCCTGCCGCCGCACAAGTGCCAGCAGGCCCCGCCCCTGTTGCCGCGGCGCCCGTCGCGCCTGAGCCTGTGCAGCCGACAAGCCTGGCGGATATCGCCAAGTTGGCGGCGAGCCATGGCGATATGATCCTCAGCCAACAGATTGAACGGTCGGTACGCCTCATCGCGCTTGATGACGAGACGCTGACCATCGCGCTGGCGGACGATGCGCTGGAGGATCTGGCGTCGCGGATCCAGGCGGGCCTCATCTCCTGGACCGGTGGCGCCTGGGACGTGGTGCTCGGTGATGCGGAGAAGGCGAAGCCGACCTTGCGCGAGGAGCGGACACGGGCCATCGAAGAGCATCCGCTCGTGCGCGAGGCTCTCAAGACATTCCCCGGGGCGACGATCGCCCATGTGCGCCCCCTTGGCGCGAAGGAGACCTAGATCGATGGATTTTCAGCAGATGATGAAGCAGGCCGCGGGCCTCCAACAAAAAATGCAAGAGGCGCAAGAGAGCCTCGCTGCGCTTGAGGCTGAGGGCGTTGCTGGTGGCGGCCTCGTCCGGGTCGTGATCAATGGCAAGGGCTACGCCCGCAAGGTCAGCATCGACCCATCGATGTTCTCTGAAGAGGACAAAGAGGTTCTCGAAGACCTGATCGCCGCGGCCATCAATGACGGCAAGGCAAAGCTTGAGGCCGATACCGCGGAGAAGATGAAAGAGATGACCGCCGGTCTTCCCCTGCCGCCAGGTATGAAGCTGCCGTTCTAACCGATGGCGCGTACCTCCGCCGGGCCAGAGCTCGATCATTTGATCCGCTTGCTGTCGAAACTGCCAGGCTTCGGCCCGCGTTCGGCAACGCGGGCGGCGCTTCACATGCTGCGAAAGCGGGAAACGGTGATGCAGCCTCTGGCTGCGGCGCTCCAGACCGTGGCGGAGACGGTCAAACCCTGCTCGATATGCGGCAATTGGGATGCGCAGGATCCATGCGGGATCTGTACGGACGACACCCGCGACGCTTCGGTAATTTGCGTGGTGCAGGACGTCGCAGATGTCTGGGCGCTCGAACGCGCGCGGGCGCATCGCGGGCTTTATCATGTGTTGGGCGGGGTGATCTCACCGCTCGATGGGGTGGGTCCGGATGATCTCCGCATTGATGCGCTGTCCGAACGCACGTCCGAGCCGCAGGTGCGGGAGATCATCCTGGCGATGTCGGCGACGGTCGACGGGCAGACCACAGCGCATTACGTCACTGAGCGACTGGAAGGCCGCGGTGTCTCCATCACCCGAGTCGCCCACGGTGTACCGGTGGGTGGTGAGCTTGATGTCCTCGACGAGGGCACTCTCGCCGCCGCCCTCAAGGCACGGCGGCCGCTCTGAGTTCAGTTGGATAGAACCTCAACGTCGACGGTGGCGACGCCGACTTTGTCCATGTCGAGCCGCTCAGCGGCCGCGCCGCTCAAATCGATCACGCGGTTGTGGGCATACGGACCACGATCATTGATGGTGACAACGACGCTTTGCCCTGTGTCGCGGCGGGTCACGCGGACACGGGTGCCAAAGGGCAGGGTGCGGTGCGCGGCGGTGAAGCCATTGTGGCGATAGGGCTCGCCGCTGGCCGTCGGGTTCCCGTCGAGGCTCTCAGCGTAATAAGAGGCCTCGCCAGAAAAGCGCTCGGTGGTTCGGCCCTGCGACGAGGGCTCGGGCTGGCTCGCTGGCGCCTCAGACGTCTGCTCTTGCGCAGGAGCGACGCGGCCGATCAGATCATCGAGCATGTCGGCCGGCGACATGTCCTCGCC
>JBCDLG010000003.1:0-62021 GCA_038745625.1 Pseudomonadota bacterium
CACCTCGACCTTTGCGCTTAACAACGCAACGCTGCCGCATACGATCAGCATTGCCCAGAACGGCGCGGTCGAAGCGATGCGCCGCGACAAGCATCTCCTGGCGGGGCTTAATGTGATGGATGGTAAGATCACCTATAAGGCGGTCGCCGATGACCTCGACTTGCCTTACGCACCCGCGGAGAGCTTTTTGTAGAGATCGTCGAATGTTGACATTTTGTTCTTCACCTTCTATGTCATCTACATTGACGGGGTTCATGCCATGGAATTTGTAAACGTCGTTGGCGGGATCACCCTGGGGTTGATGCTTTACATGCTTGGCATCAATTTTGTTGCTTTCGCTCTTGCGGTCTTCCGGAGCGATAAAGCAGCTGAGCAGTTCAAATCAAAAATTTATAAACTCACGTCGTTTCTGCGTTTGGCTGATTGATCAGCATATAGATGGTCGTGGTTGCTGCTTTTTTCCAGGAACTGCCACAAGCATTTTACATCGGCGCGGCAGCCAGCTTCTTTGTGGAAGTTGGAGTGGCGACAAAAGCGTGCCGAGAACAGCATGGGCGTTTGCCCGAACTCTATAAGCGACCTGCCTTTTTGTTCTTCCGTTTTGTCTTGATGATCGGAGCTGGTTGTTTAGCTGCTTGGCTCGGATCAGGGAACGAACTATCTGCGGCCTATATCGGGGCCAGCGCCCCAGCGATCTTTGATCGCCTGCAGCGGAGCGCTGAGCCAACAAAGGAAAACGTCACTGCCGAGAACGGTCCAGACTAAGCCCTCAAGAGGCCTTTGACCCCACATCTATGCGGCGTTAGAGGACGCCATGTTCTCTCCCGATATCACTAGCGCCCTGGCCAGCATTGAAGGCCGCCAGGAGGCGATGACTGAGCGGACCATGCATTGGTCCGCCATCAACTCAGGCACGACCAATTTGGATGGTCTGGCAATGATGGCCGATGAGGTCATCGCCGCTTTCACTGACGCGGGGTTCGAGGCCGAGCGCATCGCGCCCGCGCCCTTCACCGAGGTCAATGACAAAGGCGATGTGGTCGATGTCGTTCGCGGCGAGGCTTGCGTCTTTCGCGCCAACAAAACCGCCAACCGGCGGATCTTGATGACAGGTCATCTCGATACAGTCTTTCCGAAGGCGTCGCACTTTCAGGTGCCGGTGATCCGCGACGACGGCAGCATGCACGGCCCTGGCGTCGCTGATATGAAAGGCGGCATCTGTGTCATGCTCGAAGCAGCACGCGCGTTTCTCGCCTCGCCGCTCTCAGAGACTGTGGGGCTGGATGTTGTTCTGAATGCGGATGAAGAAACAGGCAGCCATGCCTCCGCAGCGCTTCTTGCGCAAGTGGCGAAGGAAGCCGATATCGGACTCGTCTACGAGCCTGCGCTGCCCGATGGTACGCTGGCGGGCGCCCGTGCCGGCTCCGGCCATTACACCTTCGTGGTCCAAGGCCTCGCCGCCCATGCAGGTCGCGAGTTTGACAAGGGCAAAAACGCGATCCTCGGTGCTGCCCGCCTGATGCTGGCGGTCGATGAGCTCAATGGCGTGCGCGACGGCGCCACAATCAATGTCGGCGTGATTGATGGCGGGGTTGCCACCAATGTCGTCCCCGACCGCTGCGTCGTTCGGATCAATATCCGTGCACGGCGAACCGAAGACCTTCATTGGGTCGACGATGAGATCCGCCGGGTGCACCAGGAAACCAATCTTGGCGACGGGATTGAAGCCGAGCTCCATGGCGGCATCCACCGGCCGGTGAAAGCGATGGAAGGCGGCACCGCCGCGCTCTTCGATCTCGTCAAGAAGGCGGGCGCCGATCTTGGCATCGGCATCGACTGGAAACCCACCGGCGGCTGCTGCGATGGGAACAATCTCGCTGAAGCAGGGCTTCCCAACGTCGACACCCTCGGTGTTATCGGCGGTAAAATTCATTCGGACCAGGAATATGCCTTGCCTGACAGTTTCGAGCCGCGCGCCAAGCTCTCTCTCTTGATCATGCTGCTGCTCGCCAGCGGCGAGGCGCCTTGGCCGCAGCGTTTGGACCAGAAACCATCATGATGATTGTCCGCCCGGCGGCCCCTTCCGATTTGCCTGCCCTCAAAGCGCTCGCGGAGTCCGCAGATACTGGCATGACCACAGTGCCAACGGCCGAGAAGACGATCCTTGAACGGATCGAGCGCAGCGTCGCCGCTGTTGAAGGCACTGGCAAGGCACGGGCAGAGGATACGTTTTTCTTCGTCACCGAGAAAGACGGCGCGATTGTAGGCATGTCGAGCATCTTTCCGTCGCTGGGTGAGGACCGCCCCTTCTACAGCTACCGAATGAGTCACATCGCCAAATCAGCGCCTGAGCTTGACATCGAGGCTCAGTCCGACATTCTCATTCTGTGTAATGACTTTCACGGCTATGACGAGATCGCCACGCTGCTGGTTTCTGAAAAGGCACGCGGCAGCGGCGCGGGGCGCCTCACCTCACTCGCTCGCCTTTTGTTTATGAAGTCGATTGAAGACCGCCTGTCAGGCAAGGTGATGGCAGAGATCCGTGGCCGGTTTCGCGATGATGGAACCTGCCCCTTCTGGGATGCGATCGCGTCCAAGTTCTTCAATATGAGCTTTGACGAGGCTGATCGTCGCTCGGCTCATGACTTCCGCTTTATCGCTGACCTCATGCCAAAATTTCCGATCTATACAGAATTTCTTCCGCAGGACGTGCGGGACCATCTGGGTGAGCCGCACCACCTCTCCGCCGCAGCCATGCGCATGCTCGAAAGCGAGGGGTTTGAGTTCACCCGCTGCATCGACATCTTCGACGGTGGGCCGAGCATTGAGGCGCCGCTATCGCGCATCCGTACGGTGGCGAGTTCTGAGACGACCGCGACCGTGATCGATGACAACGCGGCGGGAGACCATGGCGAGCGTTGGCTTGCGGCGAACCCTGCAGCGGGACGCTTTTGCGCGACAGTGCTGCACCGGGGCCCGAGCGAGGGTCAGCAAAAGCTGACATCGGATGAAGCCAAGGCTCTAGGCCTTGGGCCGGGCGAGCCGATCTTGGTCTCACCCATGCGCACACAGAAGGGATGAGGAATGACAGATCTTCTGCAATTGATCGATGGCGCCTGGCGCCAGGGCAGCGGCCCGCTTCTGATCTCGACGTCACCGGTCGATGATAGCGAGGTGGCTCGCGGCCATGCTGCCGGCAGCGAGGACGTCGCGGACGCCGTACGCGCCGCGCAGAAAGCCGGACCGGCCTGGCGCAAAACGCCGTTTGAGGAGCGCAAAGCGCTGGTTGAGCGCTTCTCCGCGATCGCGCTTGAGCGCAAAGAGGAGATGGCGAGCCTCATCTCTCGCGAATCTGGCAAAGCCAAGTGGGACGCCTTGACCGAAGCAGGCGCGATCGCGGGCAAGGCGGGTCTCGCTCTTGCCTCCTATGACGACCGCACACCAACCCGTGAGAAAGAGCAAGGTGCACTGACGCTCCGTATCACCCATAAACCGCATGGTGTGATGGTGGTGATCGGGCCTTTCAACTTCCCAGGCCACTTGCCCAATGGGCAGATCATCCCGTCACTACTCGCGGGCAACACGGTGGTGTTCAAACCCTCCGAACAGACCCCCGCCGTCGGCGCCCTGATGGCGCAATGGTGGAAGGAAGCGGGCGCACCTTCTGGCGTTATCAACGTGGTGCACGGCGACCGTCAAATTGCGGAAGGCTTGATGAAGAGCCCCGGCATTGCGGGTGTGCTCTTCACCGGCGGCATCAACGCTGGCCGCGCGATCCACGAGACGATGGCGGGTCGCCCTGAGGTGATTGTCGCTTTGGAGCTCGGCGGAAACAACCCCATCGTAGCCTGGGACATCGAGAATATTGAGGACGCAGCCCAGATCGTCATTCGCTCCGCTTACATCACAACAGGCCAGCGCTGCACATGTGCCCGGCGCCTGATTGTTGAAGACGGACCAAAGGGGCAGAAGCTGATCGACGCTGTCCAGGCCCTGATCCCGCGCCTGCGCGTCGGACCGCCTGAAGCCGAACCAGAGCCTTTCATGGGGCCCCTGGTAAGCGCCGCCAGCGCCGAGCGCGCCCTCGCCGCGCAAGAGCAATTGATCAACGACGGTGCCAAGCCACTGACGGAGATGGCACGGACCGACGACGGCGCGGCCTATGTCACGCCCGGCCTTCTGGATGTCACCGACATGGCGAGCGATCCTGACGAGGAGATCTTTGCGCCCCTCCTCAAGTTGATCCGTGTCAAAAGTTTCGATGAGGCGGTCGAGCGCGCCAACGATACCAGGTTCGGTCTCGCGGCCAGTCTTCTGTCGGACAGTGACGAGCTATGGCAGCGTTTTGACGCGGAGATCATCGCCGGTATTGTCAATTGGAACCGGCAGACCACGGGGGCATCAGGCTCGATGCCCTTTGGAGGACCCGGTCTCTCAGGCAACCATCGCCCTGCCGGTTCCTATGCGGCTGATTTCTGCGCCTGGCCGATGGCTAGCATGCTGGCGACCGGTCCGCTGGCGGATGACCAGCCGGTCAAGGGCCTCATGGAATGACTGCGCGCGAGGTCAATTTCGACGGCCTGGTCGGCCCAACCCACAATTATGGTGGCCTGTCGCTCGGCAATGTTGCTTCGATGAAGTCGACGGAAACACCCTCAAATCCGCGCGAAGCTGCGCTTCAGGGCCTGCAAAAGATGCGGGAGCTGATTAAAAGAGGCTTCACTCAGGGGTTTCTTCCGCCCCATGAGCGACCCCATGTGGCGACACTTCGTCAGCTCGGCTTTCAAGGTTCTGACGAGGCCGTCATCGAAGCCGCAGGCAAAAAGGCACCGATGCTGCTGCGGAACTGCTCCTCGGCTTCGGCCATGTGGACGGCCAATGCTGCCACCGTCGCGCCGCGGACCGACACGGCCGACGGCAAGACGCACTTCACACCGGCAAATCTGCGGGCCATGTTCCATCGCTCGCTGGAAGCGCCGTTCACCCAGCGTTCGCTCGAAACGGCATTCCGCGGAGATCGTTTTGCTGTGCACGGCGCGATTCCGTCGGGTGGCCATATGGGCGATGAGGGCGCGGCCAATCACGGTCGCCTCTGCGCAGAGCACAGCTCGCCAGGCCTTCATCTTTACACCTATGGCCGCGAAGCCTTTGCTCGCGACTGGCAAGGCAAATTTCCCGCACGCCAAGCGCTCGAGGCGAGCCGCGCGATCGCTGATCAGCAAGGTATCAACGATCACCAATCGGTCTTTATGCTGCAAAAGGCCAAAGCGATCGATGCCGGTGTGTTCCACAATGACGTGGTTGCCGTCGCCAACGGACCAGCGCTCCTCTACCATCAGCAGGCTTACGAAAACACGCAAAGGAGCCTTGATGAAATCCGGCGCAAGGCCGAGCCGCTTGGCTTCGACCCGATCTTCATCGAGGTCCCCGCCAGCGAGGTCTCGTTTGAAGACGCGGTGGTGTCCTACCTTTTCAATTCCCAGCTCTTGACCAAAGCGGACGGCTCGATGCTGCTGTTGCTCCCCGTTGAGGCCGAAGAGAACCCGCGGACAAAGGCATGGTGCGACGCCGCGGTCGCGGACAATGGCCCGATCTCCGAGACCGTTTTCATGGACCTTCGCCAGTCGATGAAAAACGGCGGCGGCCCGGCCTGTCTCCGCCTTCGGGTGGTGCTCGACGAGGACGATCTCGCGGCGATGCATCCGGGCTTTATCCTTAATGAGGAAAAAATCACCGCGCTTGAGCGCTGGGTGCAAACCCACTACCGCGACCGGCTGACGGCGGCCGATCTTGCCGACCCCCAGCTTTTACAGGAGGTTCGCGCGGCCCTCGATGCCCTCACGGGCCTCATAGAGGCCCCTCGGCTCTACGACTTTCAGCGGTAACGAAACCTGCCGAAAGAGGTGACGACCTCACCAAACCACCGTAACGGTAGGGTTCCGTTCAACGACTTGAGGGCCCGCGTGACCGCTGATCGCACCCAGACCGCCCCCGCGCAGCAGCCTGCCGCTGCCGCACGTGCGCATGGCCTGACCCTCGCGATCATTTTGACCCTAGTGTTGGCTGTCGGCCTTTTGGTGCTCGGCGGATCACGCGAGCTGCGGGACCGCGAGGCGGGCGCGGCTGAAGAGGCCCGGGTTGCGGCCGTTTTGATCGGTGAAGCCGTGCAAGCCGAGGGCCCGCTCACCATCGTTCCCGGTGATACCTCTGAACAGCGTGTACGGACTGTCTTACGCCGTTTCGCGCCAGAGGGCGGAGCTGCGTATCTTCTGACCGGCATGGGGCGCACGCCACTTGGCGAGGGGCAGACAGCGGAGATGCCCTTCGACTATGGATGGCTGCGGAGCGACCCGACCCAGGGCATCCGGGTGGCGGTTCGGGAGTTGCCAGCCGGCGAGACTGTCGTGACTGCGGCACCGGCCGCGCCTCTCCTGTCGGCGCTCTTGCCCTATGCTGGGATGGGCTTCGTCTTGATCCTCGGTGCGTCTCTGTTGCTGCGCCGGGTGCAGGTCTTTGCCGACGAAGCGATCCGTTTGCAGCGAGAGCGTAACAAGTTGGTCCACCGGCAAGGGGCGCTCGAAGACGCAGGGATTGGCACATGGTCCGTGCGCGGAGAGCAGTTGAAGCTGCCCGCATCGTTGAGAATCGCCCTCGGCTATCCCCCGAAAGACATCTATGTGCCGCTTGCGGAAGCACAGCCGCTGCTTGGCGACGCGGAAAGCGCCAAGGCGATTGCGTTTTTCCGGGCAGGCAAGATGGATAGCGACGTCACGGTGCCGCTTCAGGACTCCGATGGCGACACGCGCTACATCTATTTCCGTACGCTTGGTACCGGAACCGATCACTGGGGGGTTTGCCATGTGGTCAATGCTCCCGCCACCGACGACCGCAGCGCCCGTGATCTCGCCCGGCAGTTCCATGAGACACTGGAGGCCATCCCGCAAGCCTTCCTCCATTGGGACGCCGACGGGCGGCTTATTGCGTGGAACGAACGGTTCTGTCAGCTGTTTGAGGTGTCATCGCGGCTCATCCGCCCTGGGATGAGGATCGGCGAGGTCGCCGATCAATGCGGCATCAACGAACGCTACCTGCATCGTTATTTCACCCCGCCATCGGTGCTCCGCGATGAGGAAGAGGCGCTCTTCCCCAATGAGCGATGTATGAAAATCATCCGCAAGCGCACCATTGGCGATGGTTGGGTGTGCATTGGCCACGATATCACCGAAGCCAAGATCGAAGGTGAAGCCCGCGCCCGCAAAGAGCGCGAGCTGCAGATGACCGTGGATATTCTTGAGCAGTCGCGGCGCGATCTTTCTGAAGCAAATGAGCGTTACGGGATTGAGAAGCAACGCGCCGAGGATGCCAACCGCGCAAAATCAGAGTTCCTGGCCAATATCAGTCATGAGCTCCGCACACCGCTGAACGCGATCAATGGTTTTTCCGCCCTTATGCAATCAGAGCTTTATGGGCCAGTGGGACATGAGAAGTACCAAGAGTATGTGTCTGACATCTTGGGCTCAGGCCAGCATCTTCTCGCTCTGATCGATGACATTCTTGATCTTTCGAAGGTTGAAGCGGGCAAGATGGAGCTCAAGCTCAACACCTTCGATCTTGAGAAGATCCTCGAGGAAAGTGCTCGCGTGGTGGAAACCCAAGCGCGCGCTGGCGACATCAATCTGCATGTCGCCATCGACAATGTACCCACCGCCTTTGGTGATCAGCGTGCGGTGAAACAGGTCTTGCTCAATCTTTTGAGCAACGCGGTGAAGTTCACCCCCGCTGGTGGGCGCATCACCATGACCGCTGTTGCAGACCTCGAAAGCGTCACGATCCTGGTCGCTGACACGGGTCAGGGCCTGCCGGAAGGTGATCTCAAACGTCTGGGCACGCCTTTTGTGACGCTGGGAAGTGCGCAAAAGACGGACAAGCGCGGGACGGGCCTTGGTCTAGCGCTCTCGAAATCCCTGCTGGAGGCGCAAGACGGTATCCTCTGCATGGCGAGCGAAGTGGGCCGCGGCACCGTTGCGGCGGTCACCCTCCCCCGCCGCCGCGGCGTGACCGTGTCCTTGCCAGAACTCCTTGACGGCAACGTTCATATGCTTACGCAGCCAGGTTCTACGGACACCGATGATGAGGAAGAGAAACGGCTGCCTTTCGCCGCGGAGTGATCACGCGTCGACGTCGACAGGTTTGGCTTCGATCTGACCCGGCAAGCCCGCTTTCTTCTGCACTTTCATCGGCGGGAAAGCGATCCGTACACCAAGGCCATAGGCCGACGAGGGATTAAGGCTCCGCCCCTGATCCTGATGCGGCAGACCCACGCCAATCGATAGTTTGCCGCCATGGCGGCGCGCAATGGCTGCGACAAGCGACAGACCAAGCCCATTGCCCGTTGTTGATCGGCTTTGCTCTAGGCGGACAAAGCGCTGAACAATCCGCTCACGGTCGATTTCGGAAACACCAGGGCCATTGTCCATCACCGAGAGGAGAGCTCCCCCGGTGGGCCGCGGCGCGACAGTGAGGTCGATCATCGGCTTGATGTCCGACCCCTCCGGATGCCGACCATATTTCATCGCATTGTCGAGAAGGTTGGCAATCGCCTGGCTAATGAGCTCCCGACTTCCCTCAATCATCGGTGTCTCTTGGAGATTGGCAACAAGCTCAAAACCGGCATCATCCGTTGCAGGAATGTAAAGCTCCAGCATCTCTTCAGCCACGGCCTTGAGATCCACGGTTCCCGAAAGCGTGTTCGTCCCCGCCTCAATCCGCGTAATTGAAAGAAGCTCGTTGAAGGTACGGAGCAGCCGCTCGACCTCATCCCTGGTCTTAAGAACAGCCTCCTCAGTCTCACCGACCTCTGACAATCCTGGCTCCTCAAGCAGGCTGTCGAGGCGCGCCTTGATCCTTGTCAGAGGTGAGCGGAGGTCGTGGGCAATGTTGTCCGAGACCTGACGCATGCCAGTCATCAGCTGCTCGATCTTGTCGAGCATGGCGTTGATGTTCCGAGCGAGCGTGTCGAACTCATCCCCGCCCGTCTCAACGGCGAGACGCCGCGTCAGGTCTCCGCCGGTGATCGCCTCGACCGTCCGGTTGATGCCGTCGAGGCGCCGCACAAGCGCTGTCCCCAAAATGGCGCCGAGCCCAACCGCCAAAACGAGCAGCACACCGAAGAGACGGAAGACGATCCCCTCGCGGATCCGCCGCAGCTGGTGGAGCGCTTCGATGTCTTTTGCGATAAGAACGATCGCTCGCACCTCTGCCCCGTCCGGTCGGACATAGTCCAGTGTCCGTGTACGCCCGACATAACGGCGGGCGTCCGGGTTTTCTTCGCCGAAAGCAGGTCTCGGCGCGGAAAAGGAGAACTCAAACATCCCCTGGGCGCCGATCATACCAAAGGGGAAACCGCGCAAGTTCCCAGCGATGGGTTCAACAATCCGTTCATCTTCCAAGACGACAAGATAGCGCGAGCTGACGGGGGAGGTGGTTTGTTCCACCTCGTTGATCACGGCGCCAAGGCCGGTGAGCTTGGGCGCGCCGTTCGCCTCGCTGACCCGCTCAAGGCGATCAAGCTCCGCCTGAAGCTCCGTATCAATCGAATTGAAGGTCGCGCCGATCGTGCTCTCATAGACCACGATCCCGAGAATGATCACACCAAAGACGAACAGGAACGCGCTGAAGACGATATAGCGGAAGGTGCTGGTGCTGAAGACGCGGAACCATGGCTTTTTGCCAATGCCTTCCGCAACGTCCTCTGCATCATCGATCACCCCGCGGAGCGTCGACGTCCCCCCGCCCGCCTTGGCCATCGTTTAGCCTTCGGCCGTCAGGGTATAACCTGCACCGCGTACGGTTTTAAGCAGCGGTTTCTCAAAACCCTTGTCGATCTTGGCGCGCAGGCGGCTGATATGGACATCGATCACGTTGGTCTGCGGATCGAAATGATACTCCCAGACATTTTCGAGAAGCATGGTGCGCGTCACCACCTGGCCCGCATGGCGCAGGAGATATTCGAGAAGCCGAAACTCGCGCGGCTGCAGATCGATTTTCTTACCGCCGCGACGCACCGTCCGAGCAAGAATATCCATCTCAAGATCATCAACCGAGAACGTGGTCTGAATATTTGTTGGACCACGGCGACGGCCCAGGGCCTCAACCCGCGCGATCAGTTCCTGCATCTGGTAGGGCTTGACCAGGTAGTCATCGCCGCCCGCTTGGAGACCAGCAACGCGGTCATCGACCTCGCCAAGCGCCGAGAGAAACAGCGCTGGTGTCTCATCGCCTTCTGAGCGGCGCTCCTCAAGCAGTGATAGGCCATCCTTATGCGGAAGCATCCGGTCAATCACATAGGCATCGTAGCCGCCTGAGGTCGCCATGGATTTGCCGATCGCCCCGTCAAGCGCATGGTCTACGGCATGGCCAGCCTGCCGGAGGCCTTTGACCATAAAAGTGGCTGCATCGGCATCGTCTTCAATCACCAGAACACGCATGGTGTCTCTCCTTACTCTTGGGATCCGGGCTAGCTGCTGATCGGCAGCGCGCGGAAATCGAGGCCCTGTCTCGTTTGTACGCGGAGGAGAATATTCTCCTTCCCTCGTTGAAGAGCCGCCTCAACGGCTCGCTCAATATCGCGCGGGGTGGTCACGACCTGGTAGTCGGCTTCGGTGATGATCATTCCAGGAACGATACCGGCCTCAGCCGCCTCGCTTTCGCGGTCAACGTCGGAGACCAGGACGCCCTGCACCTCTTCGTCGATACCGAAACGGCGGCGGAGCGAGTCGTCGAGCAATTGGAAGCTGACGCCGAGGCGCTCTGTGGTGCTCGAATCGGCGTCACTCTCTCCGCTGGCGTTCGAGGCGACCTGCTGCAGATCCCGGCGGGCCAGCTCCACGCGGAAGCTGCGGGTCTTCCCTTCACGGAACACCTTGACGCGAACCCGTTCGCCGGGAGGCATCGCCCCCACACGGCGGGTCAGCGCGGTGGAATCGGCGATCTCTTCACCTTCAAGCTCAAGGATAATATCGCCCGCCTCGATGCCCGCTTCCTCCGCAGGCGAATCAGGGGCGACATTGGCAACGAGCGCACCTGTCTGTTCCTCTAGCCCGACAGCGCTGATGATCTGCGGCTCAGGATCGCGAACCGAGACGCCGAGATAACCGCGGGTGACCGAGCCCGTATCAATGATCTGCTCAACGACGGTCGCAGCGACATCGGCAGGGATCGCGAGGCCAATGCCTGCGTTCACGCCGGTCGGTGAGATGATCGCGGTGTTGACGCCAATCACATTGCCCTGAAGGTCAAAGGTCGGCCCGCCTGAATTGCCGCGGTTGATCGAAGCATCAATCTGGATAAAGTCCGCATAGGTCGTGTTTCGGCCGCCATCACGGCCAATGGCCGAAACGATACCTGAGGTCACGGTGCCGCCAAGGCCGAAGGGATTGCCAACGGCCAGGACATAGTCGCCGACACGGAGATCAGCGCTCGTATCAAACTCCACATAGCGCTGGCTTGGCGAGGGCTCGACTTTCAAAACCGCGAGGTCCGTCTCGGGGTCGGTGCCCACAAGCTCAGCGGTCAGTTCCTCGCCTGAGGTGAGCACGACGGTGATCTCATCAGCGTCTTCGACCACGTGGTTGTTGGTGACGAGATGGCCCTGGTTGTTGATGAAGAAGCCGGAGCCTTCGCCCGTGGCGCGGCGGCGCTGGCCATTATCGAGGCCACCGAACCGGTCACGCAGACCTGGAAGCAGACGCTCAATATCAGGCGGGATATCGCTCAGCGTCGGGCCGCCGATCTCCCGCGTGGTGCGGATCGAAACCACGGCGGGGCTCACCTGCTCGACGAGGTCAGCGAAGCTCAATTGCTGCAGAATGGATGGGTTGGCACCGCCAAGGCCTTCAATCTCTACGCTCTCTTGAAGAGCAAGGGCGGGCGTCGTGATGGCTGCGCCCATGCATGCAACGAGGGCGGCAAAACCAACAAGAGGCTTGGTATGTTGTGTCAAAGTCGAGATCTCCAGCGCGATTCACCTAGGTCTTCGTTAAGAAGTAGAGACAGGTTATGCCCGCGGGAACTTAAGGAAGCGCAAGGCTTAACGGCTAGCCCGCAGCTGCATAGTTATCTTTGTCTTCCGCTTCATCCCCCGCTGTCCAGCTTTTCATGAAAGCCTCAAGCTCGGGATCGGGCTCTTTGGGCAGAACAATCCGCACTTTGGCGAAAAGGTCACCGTAAGCCCCTGTTTTTGTGTTTTTAAGACCCTTACCCCGCAGCCGGAAGGTGTTGCCGGAAGAGGTGTTGGGCGGGATCTTGATCGTTGCACGACCACTGAGCGTGGGCACGTCGAGCTTGCCGCCAAGGACCGCATCACGTAGCGGCAGCGCCACGTCGGTCGTGACATCATCGTCATCTATCTCAAATTGCGGGTCCTTGGGGACGGTGACATCGACAAAAAGGTCGCCAGCCGCGCCGCCAAGCGCCCCCGGCGAGCCCTTGCCGCGTAGGCGCAGGGTCTGGCCGTCCCGCAGGCCCTCGGGAATGTTGACGTCGATTGTGTCCCCGCCAGGGAGCGTCACCCGCTTCGTCGTGCCCGCCGCGGCGTCAAGGAAGCTGACGGTCAGGCGGTAGCGAACGTCGCGGCCTTTCGAAGGCCGTGCGCCAGCGCCCATGCCCGCGTCACCGCGGCCGAAAAAGTCGGAGAAAATGTCGGAGAAGTCCTCAAAACCGCCGCCTCCGCCGGTGTTTTGGCGGCCCTTGCCCTGGCGTGCGCGGCGCCGGAAGCGCTCAGCAGCCTCAGCCGGATCGACCCCGCCAAACGGCCCACCTGCCCCAAACCCCGTGCGCTCATTGCCATCTGCATCGATCTCGCCGCGGTCAAAACGTTTGCGCTTATCGGCGTCGCCAATGATGTCGAAGGCGCTGGTGACCGCTTTGAACTTCTCTTCGGCCGCCTTGTCGCCAGGATTGCGGTCGGGATGGAGCTCTTTTGCAAGCGTGCGATAGGCCGAGCGGATCTCGTCCTGTGAGGCCTGACGTCCAACCCCCAGCAGTGTGTATGGATCCTTGGCCAAGCGACTCTCCCAAAAACGACCATCCGAACGAAGTGATGTCTGCCGGAGCGAGCGTCTTTTCAAGCGCTTTGACGTGGATATCAAAGCATGAGCGTCGCCCGCCTCCCTATACCATAGCTTGAGGAGTGTTGCCCGACCGTGACCGAAGCAATCCCGGCAGCAGAAACAGTGGCTTTCGTCGCGGTGGTCGAGAAGACGTCAAGGATTGCGCCATCGCTATCGCGGAGCTCGATCTCGTAGCGCTCCTCGGTCTCGCCGAGCGGCACATCGCCAGGGCCGAAGTGATCGCCGCCGATCCGGGTGCGTCGCAGCCAGCTGATCTCGAGCTCGGTGCCCACCGCTTCAGCGCGCAGATGGCTCGGCGCGAGAGGCCTTGCGCCAGAGCCCGTGAGAACAGCCGAGACCTGACGAAAGGGGTAAGCGCCGGGAAGCGAACCGCTCGGGCCCGCTTGCAAGAGCTCCGTCGTGCCCCAGCGGTCGGCGCTCAAATCGCGGGGCACCGCGCTATCGAGAAGGACGAACCGCGCGCCCGCTGCTGCGCCCGCAGCGGCCTCGTCCTCGGTACCGGCCCGGCCGCGGATGAGGTGGGTGAGCCGGTAGGACCCATCGCCGAGAAGCTCGGCCTTGGCAAACTGCACGAGCTCCCAGGTTCCCGCCTGGGTTTCGACGGCACAAAGATGCGCGCCCTCCAAAACATCCGTCTCCGGAAGGCTCGAGAGACTGCCCGCTGGCAGGCTGACACGTAACGTCGAAGCGCGATCCCATCTGTGACAGGGGCCCGAGGCCAGTGGTTCAACGAGTGAGCCGATCAGCGACTGCGCTGTGATCTGATCAATTTGCGGCGCCGCGGCCCCCTCCCCGCGATGCACCGCCACCTCACCTGGCCAAGGCTCGGCAAAGGCCGCGAGCCACAGCTGCGCGTCGCTCACGCCTTCAGGCAGCAGCGGGATATCAAGGGGCAGGAACACCGCCGCACCATAGCTCGGCAACGCAGGTTCAGGATCGCCCGCGAGACCCTCATAGGCTGGTGAGAAGACTCCGCTGTCGGTCCGCACGGCTCTGAACGTGCGCAGGCTCGTTTCCTCCGTAGACGTAAGGCGAAGAGTGATCGCGCCTTCTGCACGGTTGACAGTCAGGGCACTTGCGGGCTCGAGACCGTCGGCGGCAATCGGCAAGCCAAAGGCTGCTTGCTCCCGCATCACGCGCGCTTCGGCCAGGATCGCCCGCGCGCGGCCCGCCGCTTCGCCCTGTTCCAGGACAACGGACGTTCCCATCCTCAAGGTGCGGCCGTTGGTGATGGTCTCATCACGGACTTCTGTGGTCTTGAGTTCATAGCCGCTCAACTCGTCCGCATAAGTGATGGCCAGCGCCGCAGGGAGTTCTTCATCCTGGGCGCGCGTCACCGCGAAGATTGGGTCGAGCGTGAGATCAGCCCCATCGACCAATGCTTCGCTCTCACCACTCCGTGGTCGGATGACGAGCACGCCGCCACGGGTGAACGCATCGAGCTGATAAAGATCAAGGAGCGGCTCGATCGCCGAGCGTCCGGAGCCGGGCTCCGGTATCGTCATGCCACTGACGAGCATGTCGCAGGCCGAGGCATCAATGGTCGAGACGCCCGCATCGTGTGCGACACGGGTGATGAGATTCGAGAGCTTGACCTTGCCCATGCGGCCATTGATCCAATGCCCAGTGACCCAGTTCGCCGCATCGGCCCACACATCCTGGCGCACCGGAAAGTCCGGATACGGTCTTGCGTCCCAGGCGTAGACATAGATGCGGTCCGCGTCGACCATCGGTGCGCCGTACTGACTGCTGACAGGATTGTTCGCAGGATCTGCCCAGTAAAGATGATGCGCCTCAAGCAGCGCCCGCTGCGCCCGGTCATCGCGCGCGCCGCTGGAAAAATAGGGGGGCGCCGTTTCCGAGGACTTGGGATCGAGGAAGACATTGGGCTGGTTGGGCCCGTTGTCGATGGCCGAGCAGCCAAGCTCTGTAAAGCGGATGGGCTTGGACTGAGGAACCCAAGCCGTGGTGCCCGCCTTCACCCCGCCCACACGCTCTTCATGCGGGTTGAGCCACCATGACCAAAGATCTTTATACCGATAGACCCACGGCTCGCCATAGGCACCATCGGTGATGGGAGTGCGAATCTGGTTTTCGCGATCGGCCTCGCTCGCATAGTACCAATCATAGCCCTCGCCGCCATCGATCTGGCTTTGAAGATAGGCGACGTCGTAAGGACCCGCCGCTATGTCGGCATCAAGATGGCTCGTGCCATCACGCCAGTCGCTCAGCGGCACGTAATTATCGATTCCGACAAAGTCGATGTTACCATCCGCCCAGAGAGCATCGAGCGGATAGCGCATATCCGCTGTCCCGACGGGCTGGTGGCCAAAATACTCCGACCAATCGGCGCCGTAGGAGATCTTCGCATCAGGCAGGACGGCACGGACCTCGCTCGCCAGCTGCTGTAGCCGCTCGACACTGCGGGCGCGGTCGCCGTCATCACGGATCGGCGTCAACCCCCGAAGCTCTGATCCCAGAAGAAATGACTCAACACCGCCTTCATCAGCGCACAGCTGGGCGTAGTGGCGTACCATGACCTGATAACTGTCAAAGAAGGCGTCGACCTGCGTGCCCGCCGGTGCGGTGCCGTCCGCCGTCGGCGGATCCACGGTGATGCGTCCACGCCAGGGGAAGGCGCCCTGCTCCGCGCCGCCATAGGGGTCCGGCAAACCGTTTCCTGACGGAATATCCATCAGAATGAAGGGATGCATCATCACCTCAAGCCCGCGCGCCTTGAGGTCGCGGATCGCCCGCTTGACGCCCTCATCGGTGGGTGTTCCGCCATAAGACGGCTTACCATCGGTCTGGCTGAGAAGCCGTGCCATCTGACGATCGAAGCCGGCCACAGACCAGGCCTCAGGCTCTGTGGCGCGGTCACGGCTTTCAACCCCCGGTAAGATCGTGCACTGACCCGCCCGTAGATCATCACCAAACCAGGAGACGACCAGCGACGCAGCCTTCACATTCGGCAGGGTCGCTTCGAGTGCATCGAACGACACGGCGGCATCAGGGACGCCTGTCCCATTATGCCGATTGAGCGCGCTGGTCACGCCATCGCCTACGGTCTCGAACACGGTCTCAGTGTCATAGACGGCCTCACCCGAGCCTGGAATGATCGTCACGGCACGCATCAACTCCTCGATGGCGCCAGGGTCAGGCTCGCCCACCGCGCATTCGATCTCGAAGTTGAACTGCGGGACGCGGTTGCCATAGGGCGCGAGAGGCAGATCTTCGAACACGATGTAGGCAACACCACGATAGGCTGGCGCTGCGCCCGTCAACGCTTCGATCAGCGGATCAGCCGCTTGATCCTCTGTTCCGTGATAAAGGCGATAGTTGATGTCTTCGAGGATCACGGGGCGCTCGTCCGCCCAGACCCGGCCAAGTCGACGAAGTGTGCCCTCGCAAAGAGCGATAGCAAGGGATACGGTGTAAAGATACTCCGTGCTACGACTTTCAACCGCCCTGCCGCCGCCCTTGCCGCCGCCGCTCGACGTCGATGTCCGGGTCTCCTGCTTGACCTCGGACGCCCAGATGACCTGACCGCCGACGCGGCCGCGACCATAGACGCGAGGCACGCCGCCGCCCTCGCCCGCGGTTAACAGGCGAATATCGTCAAGCGCCCGTCCCTCACTGACCCGCCGGACCGGGCCAAAGAGGAGGTTCGACGCACTGCTCGCGAGCTGCTGCGCGGTCACCTGGGCCGCGATGCGAGCGGATTGGTTGAGCGCGGCAGATCCCGCCGCTTGCGCTGTGGTGGCAACGGCCTGAGTCATAGAGTCTCCGGAAAAGCGAAAGCGCCGGCGAGGCGGCGTTGCCAATAAGCAGCGTAGACAGAGATAATGACGCCGCGTCCGCGATAGGCGTGGATGAACCGGTCGGCCTCAATCATGATGCCGCAATGGCTGGCGGGTGCCGCGCGATGGAGGCGGAACAGGACCACGTCGCCGCGATCTGGCATTGCGACCGAGTTGAGGTTGCGGCGCGCGGCGTCGAGCAAAGGCTCGCCCGCACCCCAATGGCGCGGCGACGCGCGGTAAGGCGGCGGGCTTTCAGGCTCTACGCCAAACAGCGCCCGGTAGACACCGCGCACGAGACCCAAGCAATCGGTACCCTGCTGTTTAGCTGACGCCTGGTGCCGATAGGGTGTTGAGAGCCAAGAGGTCGCCTCAGCCACCACCTGGTCTCGCCAAGGCGCCGAACCATCAGCGCACACTATCCTTGCCTCTCGGACTGTACTGCCAAGACATCCGTGCCCGGGATATCGGGAAATCCGCGAAAGGCTTCGCTGTTGGCAAAACGATCCCGGCAGGTTGCAAACCGTTTGTCGCAGCCCGCCGTCACCGACATTGATTCGCCGCCCTCGAGATCTCGCGGAAAGGCCTCCCAGAGTGTAAGCTCCGTTTGCGGACCGGTGCTGGCATGGGTTCGGATGGTCCGGCTGACACCAGCGAGCGGGCCATCGCCCACCGTCGCTTTGCCACCAGCAAACAGCCCTGCGTCCGCGGAGATGCCGGAGAGAATGATGCGAAGGCCCTCATGGCTCACGACCTGCCCCTCGCCGCGATAGGCCGGACCCTCGAGATCGACACCGCAGCGCGTATCGCCGAGCTGTGCGTCGCAGCTTTTTTGATAGATGCGCCCTAGGACTTTCGCCAGCGCATGGGTCGTGCCCCGATACTCAAGCCGCACTGCGTCTCCGTCGCGTATAATCTCACCGATCGTCCCAGCAGAAAGAAGAAGACGGGCCGTCACGTCCTCGAAATCGACGCGCCAGATCTCCGCGCGAGCACTTGCATATCGATCTGTATCAATATCATCCCGCGTTATGCCATCGTCTGATAGGCCAGTGACAACATCCCCGTGATCCGGGGCCAGGTCGCCAGTCATGGTCAGGCTATCGATCGTCATCCCGGGATCAGAGCGAAAGAGCGTACCGCCGAAGCTCAGATTATGGTCATGGTTCGTCATGCCCAGCTCAGCGCCATCGGACCGCGTGATCCGGAGACAGAGGCAGAGGGACGCGGCCTGTCGACCAAAACGCTCCGCCGTATAGGGATCGATGGTCCTCACAGTCGGACCTCGCGTAGAGTGATGGCAGGCAATGAGGCACCCTGTGCGCCAATCAGACACGCAAGCTCGTCGCTATCGAACCGTACGGGCACATCAAACAGGAAACCGGCAGTCACCACCGACCCAGCTGCCGGAGCCGACGCGAGCACTGCCGACTGGCCATCCGTGCTAAGAGCAACATCGCCCGATGGCAACTCTTCCCCATCGACAGCGGCCGACAACGATGCTGCGTCGGCCAGAGCAATCGGGCGGGTCACCGTGTAGGGTTCATCTCCGTAGGTCTTCACCAACGGAAATACAGCCGTTGATCCATCGCCGGTCCCGAGCACCTGGTCCGTGGACGACGGCTGCGACCCCGCTGGAGCCGAGCTGTGGTCGAGGGGGTCACGAAAGCGGAAGGCGAAGCGGCGGCCCTGCCGAGCCTCAAAAAACGCGAGCAGTGCTTGCGCTTTGGCGAGGTCTGTGACCGCTCCGGCCACGTCCCATTGGCGCAGCGATTGACCCCAACGGGCCTGCCGGATCTCCCCGCCGGAGGCGAGCGCGGTGACATCTGTTACGTAGCGGGGACCGCCGCGCGCGCCCACCGTGATGCTCGCGGGGAAAGCGACATCGTGAAACCCGGCGCTATCCATTGCGGAGGCCCCGGCGGATCACCTCGCCAAGGGCGTCGCCGTCCCGCCCGGCGCCCGTCTGCACCCCGGTGCCGAGCGCGCTTTCCAGGGGATTGCGGATCAGTTCTTCCGCGGCGAGGCTGGCAAGGTCCTCGAGAATGCCATCGACCATATCACGCATCACCAGTCGGCTGTCGGTCGACAGCCGAAGCAGCTGCTCTTCAATCGACCGGCTCATCTCCGAAAAGGTCGCATCGACCAGCGCATTCAGCGGTTCAAGCTGACTTGCGGCGGCGGCGGTCAGGTCGCTGTTCGTCTCTTGGCTGCCTATCGGCTCTGTTTCACTCATCGGTCGCTCCTTTTACGGAAGGGCTGTGAAGGTCACGGGGCTATTCGATATGAGACGTAGACTGAATGTCATCTCATCTTCGGACTGCCCCGCTAGGCTCAGTGTCGTGATATGGAACGCGCCCTGCCAGGTTCCTTCGCCGGGGAGATGAAGGGCAAACGTCGCTGCTTCGGCCTCAAGAATGGCTTCGCGGAGGGCGGCCATCGCTTCGCCCGACACGAAGACCCCTGATGCGCGAAGATCAGCGGTTAACGGACGATCGAGCACTGCCGCTTCGCGCCAGCCGGTGCCTGCCGCGCTGGTGGAATCGGAAAACCCGCGACTCAAGGTCAGCTCATGCCTGCGGAGCGCAGCAAGCGGAAAAATGTCCTCGTCTCGGAACATCGTCAGCGAGACGTGATCAGCGGCGATGATTGTCATGCCGCCTCAACGAAACTGTTTGGTACCGTGACAAAACGGTAGCGCATCGACCCTTGAAAGGTCTCTGGGTCGCGGTGGCGGAGTTGGTCTTCGAAGACCAGTCTTGCTTGCAAGAGCTTGTGTCCCTCAAGCATCAGTTCCGCGTTCTGTAAGCGTTCACGGACAAGCTCAGCAATCGCTTTACACTCCTGGCGCCCGCCCCAACGCGAAAACGCGGTAAGACGCACAATGTGCTCAAACCCGCCCGCGATCCCTTGGTAGGGCAAGAGTTGCCCCGCACCGATTTGCAGGAATGGAAAGATCGTGTCCGGCGGAATAGCGTCATAGATCCGCGCGGGATCGCCGAGGATCGTCTGCAGATCCCCGTCGTCGGCAAGTGCGCTGTAGAGCGCCGTCTGCAGGGACCAGGCCGCGTCGGTGATCATTGCATGGTCTCCTCACATAGGATCTGCGTAAAGCGACCCTTCGGATCGTCGTCTTGAATGTCCGTGATGCGATAATGCTGGCCGCGGTGAACAAGCCGCATCTCGAAGACGAGATCGTCGCGCGACCGGATGATAAACCGTTTTCGGCGACGAAGCGCGGTCATCTCGTAACTCCGATCACGAACCGCGCGCTGACCCTGTGTTTGGGCCGCAACGTCGCCCAGTGATTGGTAGGCGAAGCTATATCCTCCGCCGCCATCGGCGACCCGCGTCGGTTTGAGAATTTCGACCCTGTCTCTCAGAGCGCCGATCATAGCCGAGCCTCCCGAAAGCCTTGCAGCAACGCCTCAACACTCATCGGCATGGCGACATAGCGTCCCTCAGCCACCGCCTCTCGGTTCTCGTAATAATGCGCGGCGAGCAGGATCGTTGCCCGCACCAAATCGTCCGGCACCAGTGCCGGATCCGACGCCCCGGCGGCAAAGGTGATCCGCAGCTCACGGATCTCCTCACCGCCCTCTTGGCAGGGCGCGGTCACCTCAACAGTTTGAGGCACCGATCGGATGAAACGCCAATCCGTGGTCGGTGCAAAGTCGTGATCGCCATAGGCGACCTCGACCGACGTCACACTCGTGACCGTGCCGGGACGTAAGGGGATCGGTGTCTCCGGCACGCCTTGAACAAGCAATTGCCACGTTTGGTTGACCATGGCCGTGCTCAGTCGGCGTTCGATGAAACGCCGCGCTGTCTGCCCGAGCTCCATCACCAGATCGTCCTCCACTGTGTGATCCACACGAAAGGCCAGTTTCAGGTCCGTGAGCGTGAACGGCTCGGCGGCCGGCGGGGTGATGAGCTCGAGTATCATAACGTCCTCGGATAATCCTTACGCGCTGCGCAGGAGTTTGATGGCTGCGTGATCCTGCACACCGCCGCCCACACGTTTGGTCGTGTAGAACAAGACGTAAGGCTTGGCGCTGAACGGATCCCGCAGGACCTGCACACCGCGGCGATCCACGATCAGGTAGCCTGAGGCGAAATCGCCAAACGCGACGGCATCGTTTGTACCGCCCAGATCGGGCATCGCTTCGATCTCGCTGACAGGGTAGCCAAGAAGCGTCGCAGGCTGACCTGACGTCACGCCCGGTGACCACAGATAGTTACCATCGCTATCCTTCAGCTTCCGGATCGCTTCGGCGGTCTTGCGGTTGAAGAGGAAGCGGCCATTGCTGCGATATTTGGCCTCCAGCGTGTAGACGAGCTCGATTAGCGCATCACCGCCGAGGTTCGCCGTCACGGTGCCGATCTCGGTCGCTGAACGCGAGTCGTCGGGTGCGGAGTCGACTTCGAGAATGCCGAGCGGTTGGTTCGTGCCCGATCCATTGACGAAGGCTTCTGTCTCGGCATCGGCGAAGGTGCCGCGGACCTCGGCGGCGATCCAAGCTTCGATATCGATCGCGCTGTCTTCGAGAAGTTGCGGCGTGGCAGCGGGCATCGCGTAGATCTCGCCGGTCTTGAATTCGATGGCCGCGATGGCAGGCGTCGCGGTCTCCGTGCGGCTGGCGGTCTCTCCCACCCAACCGGAAGCGAAGGGTGCTTCGTTGATCGCAACACGATAGGTGCCTGACGTGATCTGACGCACACTGGCAAAATTGCGGAAAGGCGAGACCTCCGTCAGAGCGCGGTCGATTGTCGATTCGATGGTCAACGGAACGGTGTAACCGCCATCCGCATCGGAGCCAGACGACAGCGATTTCTCTTCCGGTGCGGAGAGAATACCGGCACGCATATACTGGTCAAAGGCGCGTTTTTGCTCGAGGGCTTCAGGCATGGCGCTCCCGGTCGCGTCATGACGAAGAGCGTTGATCGCGACACGGTCAAGCGCGGTCTTTTGCTCGTTCATGGCCGCTTCGAGCCGACGGATCTTTTGGTCTTGAAGCGGATCAGAAACGCCACGCTTTTCGATCGCTTCGAGACGCGCATCGTTTTCCGCTTTAAAGACTTCGAACGTGTGGAGGAGGTCTTGCGACGCTGCCTTCTCCTCGACGCTTTGGTGCTTGGTTTCAAGGGTCATACTTTGGTCCTTATGATGACAACAGGTTACGGGGCAGACGTTCACCGGCTTCGGAGACACGGGTGATCCGAGCCGACGGTGACATCGGGAAGGTCACGACAGAAACTTCCCAAAGATCGATCGCCATCAGCATACGTCCACCCTGCCGCGTGCTTTTCGCGCGCCGCGTTTTGAAGCCGATGGACAAGCCATCAAGCGCACCACCACGGATAAGCCGGTAGGTTTGCTCGCCGTCCTCGACATCGAGAAAGAGCTGACCCCGGACCAAAAGTCCGCGACTGTCCTCTTGTATGTCCGTCCAACGACCAATGGGCTTCTCCGCCTTATGCTGATAAAGCATCTTAATCGGGCTATCGTTGGCGGGGATAAGTTCGGGACGAAAAGCACCCGGTAGGATTCGGTCACCTGTGAGGTCGGCCTGACCGAAGACGGCAGCGTATCCCTCTATCTCGGCTCGGTTCTCGGGAATCACGGATTGGTCTCCATCAGAAGGGCACGGTCCAGCTTGTGTTCAATACGTATGAGTGTCGTACGCAGATGATCGGTCTGTTCTTCAAGACGGGCGGCACGCACTTCCAGCGCGGTCAAGCGGCCGCGCTCATGCTCAAGCTGCGACAGGCGTTCCGCAGCCGCGCCCGCCCAGAGGAGCGCCGCTATCGTCTGCATGGTGAGCGCCCCAGCGATTGCAATCACCAGGCGCGAGGGGCGATCAGTCAACGCAGGCCCCCTTCGGGCTCTGCCGGGAAGCCAAAGGCTACGCGTTTTTCTGCATCGGTCAGGAACTCGGCCGCCGCAATACGATCAAGTCGGGTGGCCCGCTCTGGCGCCAGGGCCTCGATCGCGCTGAGATCGGGCTCAATGCGGCACGTTGCGGCCGGATCGAGCCATAGCCCCAGCTGCTCGGCGACCTTACGGACCAACGGCACGACGGTCTGGCGCCAAAAGGCGAGATTGGCTTGGCCGTAATTGGCGTAGGTGTTGTCGCCGGGGATGCCGAGAAGCATGGGCGGGACCCCAAAGGCCAGCGCTATATCTCTGGCTGCGGAGTTTTTGAGGTTCTGGAAATCCATCTCCGCCGGCGTCATGCCCATCGGACGCCAGTCGAGACCGCCGTCAAGCAGCAGCGGCCGGCCCGCCGCCATCGCCCCCGCGAAACCAGCGTCGAGCTCCGCCCGGAGACGATCAAACTGCTCCGGCGTCAGGTGCTGACCCGCCTCGGTGCCCCTGTGGATCAGGGCACCAGAGGGGCGCGCCGCGTTGTCGAGAAGCGTCCGGTTCCACGCGCACGCCGCATCGTGGATGCTGATCGCCGGTTCAGCGGTCTTGAGTGGCGGATGGCCGAACCCATCACTATGAGGATGCCATAGCGAAAGATGAAGAAGAGGCATCTCGCCGGTCAGCCGTGGACGGAAGACACGCTCGCCGGTCTTGGTCCGATGCCGATAGGTTCCATCCCGCCGCGTGATATCGCCTGGATGCAGCAGGAAGAGTGCCTTGGCTGCACCCTCGTCCTCAAGCCGCTCGATGTAAGCATTGCCATGGGTCTGCAAAAATCCGTAGACCTCTTCCAGGATCTGGGTGCCCGTCTGGTCCGGATTAGGCCGTTGGATGAGACTGAGGATCGGGCTTTCTGTCAGCTGCGCGCCGTCCTCCTTGACGATCAACGGCACGGACGCGGCCGCCTCAGCGATCATCCGGATACAGCGATAGGCGACAACATTAACGACAGCGCCGCCGCGCGGCAGCACCGCTCGCGGCTCGCCAGCGCCATGAAGGGCGATAAGGTCAGCCAGCGTTGTGCTCTTGCGCTCGGCTGCTTGCCTCCGGATCATCCGTTTCAGCATTGTGGTCTCCTCAAAGGGGGCGAATGGCGGGCGTGCCATTCGGGGTCAGCATGAGTTCCGTCAGAGCCCAGACGAGCGCATCGAGACGATCTGGGCTTCCCTCGCCCGCCCCGCCGGTGAAGCTAGTCATCTGGTCCTCAAGATCGGGAAGCTTGGCGCAGTGTTTGATGCGGCCTTGCTCATAGAGCGCAGCGATCGGCTCAGCCCGGATGATCTTGCCGCGCGATGCACGCACCGCTTTGACGGGTACAGAAGGGTTCGCGGTGCGCAGCACCTCTTTGACAAGGTCGCCGCCCTGGTTGACCTCGGCCACGACCCGGTCGGCCTCATAGCCGCTGTAGAGACCGCAGACGCGATCTGCCCAAGCGGCGGGGCTTAAACCACGAACCGTCGCATCGGCCAGCACATAGGCCAAACCATCGGCACCAAGACCGGCCACCACAATCCCGCAGGCATCGCTGGCCGCTGTTGAGGTCACGGGAGGATCAACCGCCACGACCACGCGCTGTAGGCTCTCTGGTCGCTCCGCGCGCGCCGCCTCGATCATCGCCCAGGACCAAAGGGCACCATCGCGATCCTCGATCAGTTCACCGAGGAGTTCCTGACGACCAAGCGCCGTGCCCTCGTAGATCGCAGCGATCTCCGTGAAAAAGCTTTCCGCGAGATTGGGTCTGTTCGCATAGCTTGAGGCGCGCGATATCTCCGTTGACGGCCGCTCCATTAGCTCTTTGAGAAGCTTCGCCGAGCGCGGCGTCGTGGTCACCACCTGGCGCGGCTGCTCCCCCAAACGCAGACCCATTTGAAGGTTGGACCAAGTATCGTCGGGATATGGCCATTTGGCCAACTCATCCGACCACGCGGTATCGAACTGATAACCGCGCAAACCCTCAGGGTCTTCGGCTGAGAAGAGATGCGCAACCGCGCCGCTCTCCCACACGAGGCGCCGGCGGGAAGGCTCATAGCGCGGCGGCGGCGCGGGGTAACCCGTCGCGCGGATACCTGACGGCCCGCTCACCATGACCTCCCGTCCATCGGCATAGGTCTCCGCGACAAGCGCGATGCGCTGGGCACCGGCTGCCACACGCTGATGGATCCATTCAGCGCCGGTGCGGGTCTTGCCTGCACCCCGGCCGCCGAGGACCAACCATGTGGTCCACTGATCACTCGCTGGTGCCCTCTGATCCGGTCGAGCCAGGAAACTCCAGCTCGAGTTCATCGTGCGTAAATCCTCGCTGCCGCAGCCGTCTAAGGAGTTCTTCTCGCCCAAGAGCATGTGCATGGCGAAGTAGTCGGCGTTCCACCTCTTTGCGGAGGGCTTCGATATCGTCGCCAAAGGGATCGTTTTGATCGGGCTTGTCCTGTCTGCTGTCACTATCCATGCCAAGCGTCTTCTCTATGTTGCCGCGATGGACCTGGATGATCCGTCCTCGTTTCTCAGCGAGAGCAATATCCTCAGAACACGACCAATCGATCGTCGCGAGAAACGCGCCCTGCTCACAAAGAAGAAGGCGCAAGCCCTTTTTCAGGGCCTCTTCACTGTCCTGCGCGGTAGCGCTCTGCTGCATGCGTCCTTTTTAAGGGATGCTCAGCAGACGGGGATAAGTTGGCGGCAGCTTAGCGCCGGGGCCGAGATCCTGTGACGTGACGCCAGAGATCATGCTCCCTCACGAGCGTCTCATTGGTGAGGGTTTTGGGCACCGCGATCCCTGCGCGCTCAACCGACTTAGGGTCACCGCTGATAAGTGGATGCCAGGAGGCAAGAGGCTTGCCCTCGCCTAACAAGCGATAGGCGCAGGTGTCGGGCATAAAGCCGAGATGGCGCACATTGCGCGGCGTCAGCGCAACGCATTCAGGCACGATCTCAGTGCGCTGGTCGTAGCGCGTGCAGCGCCGCTGTTGGGGGTCGAAGAGCTGACAGCAGAGCGAGGTTTCATGGATGACGTCGGGCTCGTCCTCATCCTCAATGGTCACGGTGCAGCAGCGCCCGCAGCCATCGCAAAGCGACTCCCACTCGGTGATGCTCATCTCACCGAGGGACTTGCGTTCCCAAAAGGGTGGCTCGTCGCTCATCTCTTCCTAGCCGATCGGCGGCTTTCGGTTAACACAGGGTCAACGGTTCCGCTGCAGACCTGGTTCCATCCAAATTGGGGTGAGGACAACCCGGCCCTCTTTGAGGCGCCGATGGGCGTTCTGGCCCGGTGCTGAGGATGACCAGACCATGCCCCGCTTTCTCATTGTTCTCCCTTTGCTTTTCGGGATGGCTATCGCACAGCCCCTGCCCGCGGAAGTGTTCGAGCGCGACCAGCCTTATGGCGACCATGAACGCCAGGTGATCGATGTCGCGGCCCGGCCCCTGTCGGTGATGAAGCCCGCCATCCTGTTTGTGCATGGCGGCGACTGGCAGGCGGGGGACAAGCGCCCCGCGACGGCCAAGTCGTCTTACTTCCTCAGCGAAGGCTTCGCGATGGCCTCGATGAACTACCGCCTGTTCCCGGAGGTCTCGCCGCGGGAGCAAGCCGAGGACGTTGCGGCCGCGGCTGTGTGGCTCGCCAAGAATGCGGGTCGCTACGGCATCGATCCTGAGCAGATCTTCCTCACCGGGCACGGCGCTGGCGCCCACCTTGTCTCTCTTGTCGGTGCTGATCCGAGCTATCTTCGGCCGCATGGCGCAGCGCCCAGCGATCTTGGCGGCGTGATCACGCTCGACTCTGGCGCCTACGACCTGCCCGAACAGATGCAGCGCACCTCCACAGAGCAGCAATATGGCCGGACGCTGCGCCAGATTTTCACCGAAGACCCCGACCTGTGGCCCAGCCTCTCGCCCGCCTATCTGGTGGGGCGCTCGGACGGGCTGCCGCCTTTCTTTGTCATCTACACGCAAGAACGGGCCGACGCGCTGCGCCAGGCCCGGCCTTTCGCCAACGCGCTTCGGAAGTCAGGCGGCGTGGCTATCTCGTTCGAGGCACCTGGCCTCACCCATGACAGCCTCTTTCGCCGTTTCGGTACGGTGAATGACGAGACCACGGAGGAAACCCTCAACTTCATCCGGCGCGAGGCGAACATCCCCATCCAGCCGCTGACCCAGCTGGCGGAACGCAAAACGCCGACGATCAATTGGTACTTCTCGTTCGACGCTCCGGAGACCGATGATATGGAGCGCCAGCTCACGGGCACGGAGGTGACCGGCATCGTTACACATAATGACCATCTTTATGCAGGTATCTCGTCGTGGAACGAAACCGAAGCGCCGCAGCGGGGCCAGATCCTGAAGCTCACCGGCGTTGAGGAGCACTGGAACCTCGAGCTTCAGATGCCGCGACGGTACACCCGTGCTTCGACCTTGATGCCGATCAGCTTTGAGACGAATGCTGAAGGCCTGCCGATTGACGAGACGAGCTTCCTTTTTGTCGGTGCCGCCTATGAGAAACCTGCGGATGAAGCGGGCGCCGCCGGTCTTTTCATCCGACCACCGAGCGGTGCTTGGGCGAAGCAGGATGTGGGCATTAGCGAGCAAGGAGAGCCGATCACCATGGTGCGCGCGCTTTCCGCCTGGCGCGACCAGGAGACCGGTATCGACCACGTCTTCTTGGGCGCAGCGCCCTCGCCGCTGGGGATTTATCGCGGCGGGGTCGATCCGGCCTTTCCCGGCGGCATCGGCTTTGATCCTGAGCCTGAATTCGTCCCGCTGCCTGGCCAAGGCGTCACCGGCTTTGCGGCCTGCGGCAGCAAGCTCTACGCCTCGACCTCTCGTCAAGTCCTTGAACGCCAAGACGGCGCCGAGCCCAGCTGGGAGATCGTTCTCGATCTGGAAGAGGATCCCGATATTGGTCCCTATGCAGCGGAATTGATGCCCGCTTGGCAGCTGCGAGAAGAGATCAAGGCCCTGCGCTGTGATCGTGCACGCGGCGGTTCGAACCTGCTCTTCCACGTCTACAACCGCGCCTGGCGGTTCGTGCCAGACGCCGGTGGCCCGCTGCCCGAAGCCAACATCGCTCAGCTTATTCGCTCAATGACCGGCCGCGAGGCGCATCTGGTGATGGCGCAGGACGCAACCCTCATGCGCTTTATCGATGGAGATACGGAGGAATGGATCGGCCTGGAGATCCATTATGATGAGGAATACCTCGAGAGCTTCCCGGAATTCCCTTACTGGGCCAGCGGCTTTGGCAAGGATGCCTTCTATCTCGTCCGCACGGTGGTGGGCGGGGTCACGCAGTTCAGGCTCGAATATCTCGCCGTGGTCGGCAATGATCCCTACCAAAGGCCGCTCGCGCGGGTCCGTGACTTCGAAAAATCACCTTTCGAACGGGACAGCGCCGTCTACGCAGCTGGCTTTGCGCCTTGGTTTGAGGAGGTCAGCGGTACGGGCTGGATCACCCGCGGCGAACGCTGACATTATGTCTCCACTGTCATGGTTCGACGGGGAGTCGCGGGCGACGGTTTCGTCTATACTCCCTTCACGTTTTGCGCGTTGAGAAAGGGGCTCAGCCATTTCAAGCGTCTGGCGAGAAACGCTTCAGGATCTACGGGTTGGCTTAGCCGCTGGCATGCAAGGGGCTGCGCGCCTGGCTGGCGAGGGCTTTCGCGCGGTGCCCTGGCGGCTCGGCGCTGCGCCGCTTCTGACCCTTCTGTCGGCGGCGGTGACGCTCGCCATCCCGCTCCTGATCTGGAACGCCAAACACGCGATCGAGGTGTTCCCCGACAGCGACGTGGATCTGGCGGCGGCGGGACGACAGCCCAACATCCTCATCCTTGCCGCTGACGGATCGAAACTTGGCAGCCGCGGCAGCGACCTGGGTGATCCGGTGACGCTTGATGATCTGCCGACCTATCTCGTTGACGCTTTTCTTTCGACGGAAGACCGTCATTTTTATCAGCACCCGGGCTTTAATCCGTTCGCTTTGGTCCGGGCGATGCTGGCCAATTACCGCGAAGGCCGGGTGGTCCAGGGCGGCAGCACGATCACGCAGCAGCTGGTGAAGAACCTCTTCCTGACCGGTGAGCAGACGCTGAGCCGGAAAGTGGATGAGCTGCACCTCGCTTTGTGGCTTGAGGCGCGGTTGACCAAGCGCGAGATCCTCGAGCTCTATCTCAACCGGATCTATCTGGGCGCGAACACGTATGGGCTGAGCGCGGCGTCGGACGCCTATTTCTCGAAGACGCCGGCCGAGCTTTCCCTTGGCGAGGCTGCCCTTCTTGCGGGCTTGCCAAAGGCGCCCTCGGCCCTTGCTCCGCATACCAATCTCGAAGGCGCCCTGGCCCGCAGCCGCGAGGTGATCGATAATCTCCGCGAGACACGGCGGATTGACGAAATGACGGCGATGGTCGCGAAAGCGGACCGCCCCATCTTACGCCCGCGCGGTGTGCGCGACACGGATGGCTATTTCTTGGACCATGTGGCCGCTGTCTTGCCCACCCTCATTGATGAAGGCCGGTACGATCTCGTGATCACCACGACGCTGATGCCGGCGATCCAAACGGCTGCTGAAAACGCGGTGCAGGACGCGCTCTATACCGAAGACGCGGCACAAAAGGGCGCCGAGCAGGCCGCCCTCATCGCCTATGACCACCAAGGCGGCATCGTCGCTATGGTCGGCGGCAAGAGCTATCCTGAAAGCCAGTTCAACCGCGCGACCCAGGCGCGGCGGCAGCCAGGCTCCGCTTTCAAGCCCTTTGTCTATGCCGCGGCAATCGAAGCCGGGTTTGATCAGCAAACCGTACTGGTTGACGGGCCTGTGCAGGTCGATGGCTGGCAGCCGACCAATTACCGCGAGCGGTTCTTAGGGCCGCTGCGCCTGCGCGAAGCGCTTGCCCGCTCATCGAACACCGCCACGGTGCAGATCACCGAAGCGGTGGGGCGCGGCGAGGTGATCAACACCGCGCGCCGGGCTGGCCTTAAAAGTGCGCTGCAACCCCACCCCTCTTTGGCTCTTGGCGCGTTTGAGGTCCCACTGGATGAGCTGACCGCCGCCTACCTACCGTTCGCTCATCAAGGGGAAATCCGCCAGCCGCACGCGATCTCTTCGATCAGCACAAGGAGCGGTGAGGTTCTTTATGAATGGGAACCGCTTGAGCCGCAGCAGGTCTTCAGCGTCAAGACGGCTGACCGGATGACCGACCTTCTGCGCTATGTCACCACCCGCGGCACAGGGCGCGCCGCTCGCGTCTCTGGGCATGAGGTCGCGGGCAAAACGGGCACCACCAATGAATGGCGGGACGCCTGGTTTGTGGGCTACTCCGCACATCTCACCGCTGGCGTTTGGGTCGGCAATGATGCCTATGAGCCGATGAACGAGGTGTCCGGCGCGACCTATCCTGCACGGATCTGGAGCGCCTTTATGGAAGCGGCCCATGAGGCAGGAGAGCTTGAGCCGACGCCGCTGCCGATGGATGACGTGATGTTTGCCTCTGACCACGATCTTTGGCAGCTCGCAGGCACCTATGCGGTGCTGAAACAAGACCTCGCCCGGCATGCCTACGGCGTGGGGCCCCAGCCGGAGCGGCGACGCGGCCTTCCTTCTCTTTACGGATTGATCAAGCGCCAGACCGTGGCCGGACGAGTAGCCACCGATGATCCGCCGGGTGAATATACGCCTAGGCGCTGACGATCGGCGTCAGGATCGCCTCCTGATGGCGTGCTGACCCCACCACTTCGATCACCCAAAGGTCAGGGTCGAAGCTTCGTTCTTGCTCAAAGAGGCGATCCGCTTCGGGCTCAGAGACCGGTTCAGGCGTCATGCGCCGCCAACCAAGCACCCCGTCCGCCTGCGTTTCAGCAAAAGCGAAGACATCCCGGCCGTCGAGCCATTTGACAAAGATCATACCGCCCTCGGCATGGCCCTTGTGGATGACGGTATAGATAAGACCAACCGCTTCGGCTTGGCGCCCGATGGCCGCGACCTGGATATCACTCCGAAGCCGCATCATGCCCCTCAGGCCACAGATCGTTTGCGCGGCGCGCGCGCAGGGTCTTCCGATGAGCGCGCGGATGGCCTGATCTCGATTGCGGGCAGCATTAGGCTCGCTAGCGTGCCGCGCCCCACCTCCGACTCGATTGAGAGGTCACCGCCATGGGCCTTTGCCAGAGCACGGCTCAGGGCCAAGCCGATCCCGCTCCCCTTGGTCCCGCGGACACCCGACTGGCGGGCCTGGTAGAAGCGCTCACCGACCCGCTTGAGGTCTGAGGCGCTCATGCCAATGCCTGTGTCCTCGACACTGATCTTGAGTGCTCCGTGATCGCGGTGGGCGCGGATGCTGATCGCGCCCTTTTCCGTGAACTTGAGTGCGTTGCTCAAGAGGTTGAGCATCACTTGGCGCAGCACCTTGGGATCGAGCCGCATGGGGCCGAGATCAGTGGACACCAGATTGCGGATCGTCAGGCCAGCTCGATCAGCATCGAGCTGCACCATGCTGACGCAGGAGGCGATAACCGCCTGGGGCTCCACGAGCTCTGGTTGGATGTCGAAACGCTCAGTTTCCGCTTTCGAGAGGTCGAGAAGGTCGTTGACGAGCGACAGCACATGCTGGCCGCTTTCCTGGATCACCTTGGCATAGTCGCGATACCGGTTATCGCCGAGGGGCCCGAAACTCTCCTGCCGCAAAGCATCAGCAAAGCCGATCACCGCGTTAAGGGGGGTCCGCAGCTCGTGGCTGACATCAGCGAGTTGGTCAGCGGGGAGGCCCACGGGAGCTGGCTCCGGCGGCGTCTCGTCATTCGCCGCCCGGCGCTGCCGCATCACAGTCCTGAGAGCACCTTTACCCCGGCGCTCAATCAGAAGGTCGACTTCGTCGATCAGCGCATCACGGCGCAGGGTCACAGAAACCTCAGCACGCCCTTCGACCATGGCTTTGCTGAGCGCCCGAAGCAGCGCTGCGTGACCTTTCGAATCGATAAGTTCCGTTAGTTGAAGCCCCCGCAGCTTGCCCGGGGGCCGGCCAAGGAAGTCCCAACTGGCCTTAGAGCTGCTTGTGATGGCCCCAAACGCATTTTGTTCGAGAATCAGAGCCAGCGACCGCTCCGTCCATCGGCCTTGAAATACCTGGCTTTCCCGGGAGTTGGCTGGGTTTTGTCGGAGAGTCGCAGTCATGCGTTAACTCTATGGCGTCGGGCCTTAAATGTTCCTGAACGACGCTGATCCACATTTGAGGAGGGTGCGGGGCTTTTGATGGGTGGGAGACGAGCCATGTGGCAGTCGTCGATGAACAAATTAGGGGTTCAGAATTCGGCCTCCATCGGCAACAACGCCGGTGGTGCGGGTTCTGCGGACAATCACATTCGGGAGCGCATGATGGCGTGGAAGTCATTAGTCACGGGTGCCGTGGCACTGGCGGTCGCTGTCGCTGGCACAGCTGGCGCAGCGCCCAAGAAAGAAAGAGCAGAAGACGTCACCGGCGCAGCGCTGATTGAGCTCGCCGCTGAGCCCTACATTCAGTTCCGCCAGGACGTGGACGAGGTCGGCAAAGAAATGCCCAAGGACACAGCGATGATGCGCGATGCGCATTACCGTCTGGCCTCGCACGATCAGATGGCCCTAGCGGGCGCTTGGATCGCCTATGCGGCGATGGTTGCGGCCGACGAGCCAGCCTTTGCCAATTCGGTCGCTGATCGCATTCGTCGCCGCGGCGGCGCTGATGCCTTCATCCAAGAGATCCAAGAGAACCCAGCGCTTGTGCGCAACATGCCGGGCTCTCAGCAGGCTGTATCAGCGGTTCTCGCGTTTGCAGCCAATGATGCGGCGAAGATCAACGAGATCGGCGATGCGTTCATCTCTGAAGCCTACTCGATGCAAAAGGCCGCTTGGGCCCGCCGCGAGCTTGCGGAGCGGGGCATGGAACGCGTCGACAGCGCACTCGCCTTTGCCGCTCGTCGCGGGTTTGACGATACGCCTGCGCTGAAGAGCAAGACGACCCGTCGCGGCGTAAAAATGCCAAATCTTGCAACCCATAGCGACTGGTCGTCGAACTGGTCGGGCGAAGAGGTGCAGCTCTCCGAAGTGCGCGCCGGATCGATTGTCACCAAAGCTCTGGTCCTCGGCGCCCATTATGCGATGGATGAGGCGAACACGGAGGTTCTTGCAGCCTTCGGTACCTCGGCCCGGTCGCAGCGCTGCTTCTCGAACGCCAAACTGAACCTCGACCAGTGCATCGCGGCGACGCGCACCCCTTACGAAGAAGCCTTCTGCCTGGGTCAGCATGCTCTCAACGACATGTCGTCCTGTGTTGGCTGGCCAGCCGCAGCGAGCGCCGCTGGCTCCTAAACCGCAACCCCTTTCGAACGGGCAACCGAAAGACGTCGTGCCATCTGGTCACGGCGTCTTTGCATGTTTAGCTCCCGGGATATGACCCAAGAGATCCCCTCCTTCGACGCCATCATCGACGACTTCGCTTTTATCGACGACTGGGACGAGAAGTACCGCTACATCATCGACCTCGGACGGCGCTTGCCCGCGCTGACGGATGCGGAGCACAGCGAAGAGAATAAGGTGCGCGGCTGCGCGAGCCAGGTGTGGCTGGTGTTCGACGAGGTACCAGGACAGGTATCCTTCCGCGGCGACAGCGACGCGGCCATCGTCAAAGGTCTGGTCGCGCTGATGATCAGCCTCTTCTCGGGAAAGACCCAAGCCGAAATCGCAGCAACCGATGCCGAAGCCAAACTCGCCGAGATCGACCTCAAAGAGCACATCACGCCCCAACGTTCGAACGGCGTCGCCAGCATGATCAAAAGGATCAAGGCCGCGGCGGCGAGCTAGTCCCTCAACGAAGTCATCTCGTGACGAAGCGTTGCGCTTAATCCCAGCAAAAACCGTGCGTGTCAAAATCACACGTGTTCGCCGTGATGTTGGGTTTGGGGCTTTCATGAAGACGTTTCTTGCCGCCTTGCTTGCTGCCCTGATGCTGCCTGGAGCGGCGTCGGCAGCGGCTGTTGTTCAGTTCAATGGTGCGGCTGGCGCGACGGCCCCGAGTTATACATTCTTTGGTGCGACATTCAGCACACTTCTTGGAACTGATGTGGAGTTCGCCTTCCTCGAACAAAATCTGGCGCTCAAAGACAGCGCCGATGCCTCCCCCATCTTGGTCGTGTTCGAGGGCATTTTCGACGGCACATTGACCGTCGATGTCGGCGACAATGGTGGGGACCAAGATCGCCTCTTTATGCGGATTTATGATGCCACTGGGCAGCTCTTGGGCGAAGATACCGATGTGCTGGCGACCGGTATGAGCGGCAGCAAGACACTTATCACCGCAGCATCCGATGTCGCGTTCGCCATTATCGGCGGCACCGGAGCGGATGGGCTCTCCAGTGTACTGATCGACAACTTCACGATCTCAGGCACGTTCAGCTCCGTCCCAGCGCCAGGCGGGATCGTACTCTTTGCAACGGGCGCCGCGGCACTCGCGTTCCGTTCACGGAACAAACGGCGCTCCTAAAAGATCGAGATCAGTTGGCTGACGCGTGACGCTCGGCGCTGAGGCCTTCACGCTCCTCCGCCTCCGTGTTGCGGTAGAACGTATAGCTGAGCGTGATCTCACGCACATCATCGAGATTGCGTTCGTCGTCGAGTTCGGGATCGATGAAATAGGTCACCGGCATGAGCATGCTTTCACCCGGCTCAAGACGCTGCTCGGTGAAGCAAAAGCATGCGACCTTCATGAAATAGACGCCCGCCTTGGCCGGCTGCACATTGTAGCTCGCCGTCCCGATCACAGGCTCGTCGGAAATGTTGGTTGCCTCGTAGTAGGCAAGACCTGTCTCGCCGATCCGAAGCTCTTGGGAAACCTGCACGGGTTTAAACTCCCAAGGCAGACCATCCGCACGCGACGCATCAAACCGAACGTTGATCTTGCGTTTCAGGACCTCATCGGATGAACGCTCAGCCACCTGGGTCGTCCCGCCCCATCCCGTGACCCGGCAAAAGGTCTCGTAAAGCGGTACGGCGGCATAGGCGAGCGCGAGCATCCCTGCCACCGCCGCGGCGACGGAGCCCGCGACGCGTATATTGGGGTCAACGCTCAAGAGGCGCCACCCGCTGCCTGGAGGTTCTCCGCCAACCGAAAGAACGTGGTCAGATAAACCAGCACGACAAAACCTGCCACAGCAAGGGCAATGGCAATGTTCCTGCGACCGCGCGCTTTGAGCTCTTCGGGGCTCGGCGTGTGATGCTCGCCGGTCGGCAAGCCTTCGCGGGCCTCAGCCAAGCTGGGCGTCACCGGCTTGGGCTGATCTGCTACAGGGTTTGGGGCCGTCTCGTTCTCGTCAGCCATGCAGACCTCCCCAATGCTCGACTAGCAGTGCCAGGAAGAGGGCGAACAGGTAGAAAATCGAAAAGCCGAAAAGGCCGCCCGCACCATTATTATCCGCCGACTGATAAAGCCGATAGGCGCGACGCAGGAACTCGGCTCCTAGAGCGATGGAAGCAGCAAGATAGACCTGACCCGCCATGGCCGACAAGGCGATCAGCGGCGCGCCTGCAACCAGGAGGACACTGTAGATCAGGATCTCGAGCCGGGTGCGGGAATCGCCTTTGACGTTTGGCATCATGGGTATGCCGGCCGCTTCATAGTCCTCGCGCTTGACAAGGCCGAGCGCCCAAAAATGCGGCGGTGTCCACATAAAGATCAGGGCAAAGAGGAGCCAAGCCTCAAGCGGCGCTGCACCCGTCACGGCCGCGTAGCCAACGACAGGTGGGAGCGCGCCCGCTGCACCGCCGATCACGATATTCTGCGGTGTCCGGCGCTTGAGAAGCATGGAGTAGACCACGACGTAGAAGCCGATCGTCACGGCAAGGAGCAAAGCGGCAAGATAGCCGCCAGAAAGCGCCAGCAGCCAGACCGAGAGGGCTGAAAGCACGATGCCGAGGGCGAAAGCTTCGGCCGCGGGCACCTTGCCCGTGGGGATCGGTCGGCCCGCGGTGCGCGCCATGCGGCCATCGATATCGCTGTCCCACCACATGTTGAGCGCGGCCGACGCACCGGCACCAAGGGCGATCGCGATCACTGACAGGATGGCGAGGCCCCAATTGGCAACCGGGCCCGGTGCCGCCACCATCCCCACCAAAGCGGTGAAGATCGAGAGGCTCATCACCCGCGGTTTGAGCAGCGCTGCGTAATCCGCAGGAAGCGCGGTCAAATGCGGCGGCGTCTCGCCAAAGGCGGCTTGGTGTGTGTCAGTCATCGTCAGGCGTTCATATCCTTACGTTCTCGTAGCGGGGAGCCTCCCCGGAATGTCGATCGCCGCGCCCTTGGATCAAGGACGCGGCGCTGCACCGGTGCAATCGGCCGCGAGCCTATTTGATCTTCGGCAGCTCGTTGAACTGGTGGAATGGCGGCGGGCTTGGCAGCGTCCATTCCAGCGTCGTGGCGCCCTCGCCCCACGGATTGTCGCGACCTTGGCCGGAGCGGCGGAAGACAAAGGCTTCCACAAGTGCCGCCAGCCAGATGAACATCGAGACGAGGGTGACGTAGTACCCATAGGTCGAAATCTCGTTCCAGAAGGCGAAGTCGACGGGGTAGTCGATATAGCGCCGCGGCATGCCTTGCAGGCCGAGGAAGTGCTGCGGGAAGAAGATGAGGTTCACACCGGCAAACATCACCCAAAAATGCAGCTGCCCGAGGATCTCACTGTAGGAGCGGCCGAACATTTTCTCGTGCCAGTAGTACCAGCCGGCAAAAATAGCAAAGACGGCGCCAAGCGACAGCACGTAGTGGAAGTGCGCGACCACGTAATAGGTGTCGTGGAAATAGTGGTCGATGCCAGCATTCGCGAGCACCACGCCAGTCACACCGCCCACCGTAAAGAGGAAGATGAAGCCGACAGCCCAGAGCATCGGGACCTTAAAGTCGATCGAGCCGCCCCACATCGTGGCAATCCAGGAGAAGATCTTCACGCCCGTGGGGACCGCAATGACCATCGTCGCCGCGACGAAATAGGCTTTCATGTCGACCGACAGACCCACCGTGTACATATGGTGTGCCCAGACGATAAAGCCGATGAAGCCGATCGCGACCATGGCGTAAGCCATGGCGAGATAGCCAAAGACGGGCTTTTTCGAGAAGGTCGAGACAATGTGGCTGATGATGCCGAAGGCTGGCAGGATCAGGATGTAGACCTCCGGGTGACCGAAGAACCAGAAGAGGTGCTGGTAAAGGATCGGGTCGCCGCCGCGGGCCGCATCGAAGAACGCGGTACCGAACATATGGTCGGTGAGCATCATGGTGATGGCGCCCGCCAGAACTGGCAGCGACAGGACCAGAAGGAACGCCGTCACCAAGACAGCCCAAGCGAAGAGCGGCATCTTGTGCAGCGTCATGCCCGGTGCGCGCATGTTGAAGATCGTCGTGATGAAGTTGATTGCCCCCAGGATCGAACTGGCACCGGCGAGGTGGAGCGAGACGATCAAAAGGTCGATCGCTGGCCCGCCTTGGGTGGAAAGCGGCGGATAGAGCACCCAGCCGCCGCCAAAGCCGAGCTGTCCCGACGCACCCGGAGCAAGCATCGAGAGGAACAGCAGTGTCGCTGACGCACCATAGAGCCAGAACGAGATGTTGTTCATCCGCGGGAACGCCATGTCAGGCGCACCAATCATGATGGGTACGAACCAATTGCCAAAGCCGCCGATCAGCGCTGGCATCACCATGAAGAAGATCATGATCAGGCCATGATAGGTGATCAGCACATTGTAGAAATTCTTGGCCGCTTCGATGTCACCGCCAGTGAACGCCGTGAGCGGACCAATGCCCGGCTCCATCAGCTCAACCCGCATCAGGCCAGACATCGCGCCGCCGACCACACCGGCAAGGATCGCGAAGATCAGATAGAGAAGACCGATGTCCTTGTGGTTCGTTGAGTAGAACCAACGGACAAAAAAGCTCGGCGGCGCGCCGTGATCATGATCATTGGCGTGGGCGTCAGCGGCGTTATCGACAACGTGCGTAGTGCTCATTGGTCGCTCCTCACTTCGAGTGCAGCGGTGTGGACCGCTTCAGCTTCATCATTGGAAGCCAATTCTTGATCAGCAAACATTGGCTCGAGGCCTTCGAACTCACGGCGTTCATCGACCCATGCTTCGAACTCTTCGCGCGACACGACGCGGACCGAGATCGGCATAAAGGCATGGTCCTTGCCGCAAATCTCCGAGCACTGACCATAATAGGTGCTTTCATGCTCAGTGTAGAACCAGGTCTCGTTGAGACGACCCGGGACAGCATCGATTTTCACACCGAAGTTCGGGATCGTCCATGAGTGGATGACGTCCCGCGCAGTGGTGATGACGCGCACGGTCTCGCCCGCTGGCACAACGATGTCGTTCGTGGTCGCCAGACGATAAAGCTCAGGACCGGACTGCTCCTCAGGCATGATCAGCGCATCGAACTCGAAATCGCCAAAATCGGGGTAGCTGTAGGCCCATCCCCACTGATAGCCGGTCGCCTTCAGCGTGATCGTCGGTGAAGGGACAAGCTGCGCGCGATCACGACCGAAAATGCCAAGCACCGGCTTCCGGCCGACGCGGGTGCGGCCAGCAGCGATCTGCAGGCGCTCCCCCGCAGGAAGCGGGCTCGCGAGGGTCACACGAACCAACTCTTCGCCGAGATCGGAGACTGCATAATCGTCCCCGGCTTCGAGCATCCGGCTCGAGCCGTCAGCATCGATGGCGCGCACCTCGACATGGCGGTTTTTCACCACCCGTCGCGAGGCGGGAAAGTCATTCTCAAAAGCATATTCGGTGGTCGAAGACGCATCGTAATTGAAGGTCTGCGTGTCCGGCATTTTGTCTTCGAGGAACAGAAGATCAAAAGACGGGATCGCAATAATCAACAGGATGAAGACCGGCACCACCGTCCACACAACCTCGATCGGCGTGTTGTGACTGAACTTGGCCGGCTCGGGGTTTGCGCGCTTGTTATAGCGGAAGATCACCCAGAGGATCAGGCCCAGCACGAAGAAACTGATACCCAGCTTCATCGGCACAAGGATATTGTCGTAAAAGGAATGGATTTCTTCCGCCACCGGAGTCGCGGCGGGGCGAAGGCCGATCCCTTTGGGATCAGGCCGATCAGCCTCGGCGAAGGCCGCGCCAGCTGCGTCCTGGGCCAAGCTGGGCTCAGCGAAAACAAAGAACGTCAAGAGAGCCGCAATCAAGGCGGCGAAGGAAGTGCGGGTCATAGGGCTCTAATACGGTCCAACTCTGAATTTTGTCGCCCCCTTTAAGCCGGTTTTATCGTCGCAGAACCCCCCGAACAGAGACTTGAGCAGAGATTTTTACCGAGCGCTTGCCAAGTTGGGCCGCCGATCCCCAGGTTGATCATCCGAACAGCAAAGGCCCTGCCCCCTATGTCCTCGTTTTTCTTCTCCGAGACCGACCTCGACGAAGCCCGCGCCCGAGCCATTCTCGAAGGGGCACTTGGCGGCTCTGATGATGGGGAGCTGTTCCTCGAATACGCCCAGTCTGAGAGCTTCGTCTTTGACGATGGTCGTTTGAAAACAGCGTCTTATGACACAACCCAAGGTTTCGGCTTACGCTCGGTCTTAGGCGAGACCGTCGCCTTCGCCCATGCCAGCGACCTGTCAGAAGCGGCGCTGAAACGGGCGGCGAGCGCAGTCGAAGCGGTGAAGCGCGGCCATGGCGGCACCCTTGCCGCCGCACCGCCCAGGACGAATCGGCACCTCTATGTCGCCGATGACCCGCTGGCGGCCATCCCCTTCGATGTGAAAACAAAGCTGCTGCAAGACATCGACGCCTATGCCCGCGACAAAGATCCGCGCGTGTCGCAAGTCTCCGCCTCGCTCTCCGGCGAGTGGGTGCACGTGGAGATCATGCGCGCGGACGGCGAGACGGTGCGTGATATCCGGCCGCTGGTCCGCCTCAATGTGTCGGTCACAGCCCAAGACGGCGATCGGCGCGAGACCGGGTCGACTGGTGCGGGCGGGCGCGAGACCTATACCCGCCTGCTCGATCCCGGCTTTTGGAAAGCCCAGGTCGACGAGGCCCTCCGCATGGCACTGGTGAACCTTCAAGCCGAGGCGGCCCCGGCAGGCGAGATGGAAGTGGTGCTCGGCTCAGGCTGGACCGGTGTCCTCCTCCACGAGGCTGTGGGGCATGGCCTCGAGGGTGACTTCAACCGCAAGAAAACCTCAGCCTTCGCGGGCCTGCTGGGGGAACAAGTCGCCGCAAAAGGCGTCACCGTGATCGATGACGGTACGATTGAGGGCCGCCGCGGCTCGCTCACCGTCGACGACGAAGGTACGCCGACCTCGCGGACGGTGCTGATCGAAGACGGTATCCTCAAAGGCTATATGCAAGACCGGATGAATGCCCGCCTGATGGGCGTGGCGCCGACGGGCAATGGGCGCCGGGAAAGCCATAGCCACGCTCCTATGCCGCGGATGACCAACACCTTTATGCTGGGCGGCGATAAACCTCAGGAAGAGCTGATCGCGAGTGTCAAAGACGGGATTTTCGCGGTGAATTTCGCGGGCGGCCAGGTGGATATCACCTCCGGCAAGTTCGTCTTCAACTGCACCGAGGCCTACCGCATCCAGGGCGGCAAGCTGGGCGCGCCGCTCAAAAACGTAGCACTGATCGGCGATGGACCGTCGGTGATGCGCAAAGTGTCGATGATCGGCAATGACTTCGCACTCGACCCAGGTATCGGCGTGTGCGGCAAGGCTGGCCAAGGCGTGCCCGTGGGCGTCGGGCAGCCAAGCCTCAAGATCGATGGATTGACGGTCGGCGGGGCCGGCTAAGCAGCTGCTGCATCTTCATGCAGCGCGAGGATGGCACGGTAAGCGGCATTCACGTTGGCCGCTTCCACCTGAGCCCGCTTGATCGCGTCGGCGCCGCCACCGCGGGCAGCCAAAGCGTCAGGATGGCATTCCTTCATGCGTTGGCGCCATGCGGACTTCACCTGAGCCATGGTGGCATTCTGCGAGACGCCGAGCACACGGCAAGGATCGGCGAGGCCAGAGTTCCGCAAGGGGCGCTTGGGCGGCTGTGTCGCTCCTCTCGGCCCACGGGCCTGGAAGGGGTCACGCGGCTCTTTTTTGCGCATCGGTGACTCAGCCTTGGGCCCGCCTGGGTCGTTGTCACCAAGAAGGATCGCCGAAATCGTGGCGCGGTTGATGGCGATCTCGCCGTTGGAGGTTTTCACCATCAAAAACTGGCTGCTGCCGACAAAGAGATCATTGATCCCAGCTGTCGATGGCAGACGTAGGGAGCCCTTAAACGACCGGCCATCGCAAAGCTGGATCTCGACGCGGCGCGAAACCATCAATGGTTTAAGCTTAGCTGGTCCAAACATCGGTCTTTGGTCCTCCGTAAGTCCAAGGCTATGCAGAGCGTGTGCCGCCTTCCTACGTGACCCGCTTTGCCCCCTCTCCCACCGGGTACCTGCATTTGGGGCACGCCTATTCCGCGCTCCTCAACTTTGACATCGCCCAAAAGAGTGGCGGCAGCTTTCGGCTGCGTATTGAGGATATCGATCAAACCCGCTGCCAGCCTGCGTTTGAGGCTTCGATTGGTAGGGATTTGTTATGGTTAGGACTTGAGCCCCAAGGCGGCGTTCTGAGGCAGTCAGAACGCATGGCCATTTACCAAGATGCTCTCGACAAACTTGCATCACGCGACCTCCTCTACCGCTGTTTCAAGACGCGCGCGGAGCGGCAGGCAGCGATGACCGCGCCCCATGATGGGACAAATTCGCGATCTGCCTTGCATTCTGCGACAGCGCCCCTCGCACCCCGCGAGGAAGCGGCGCTGCTCGCTGAGGGGCGTTCTTTTGCCTGGCGGCTGCACGCGAAGCGCGCCTCAGAAGCGTTGGGACGCACCGTTCTCGTCTGGCGGGAGGCTTGTAGGGACGGCGGCGAAGTGCAGCACCCCATCGATCTTTCATGCCTGAACGACGAGGTGCTCGCGCGAAAGGATGTGCCGACAAGCTATCATCTCGCCTCTGTTGTCGACGATGCAGACCAAGGGGTCACGCTGGTCTACCGCGGCGAAGATCTTAAAGACGCGATCCCGATCCACCGTGTGCTGCAGGAGCTGTTGGGGCTCCCAGCGCCGCTCTATCGGCATCATCGGCTGATCACCGACAGCTCCGGTCGGCGTCTCGCCAAGCGCGACAAGGCGGAGACGCTCGGGGCCCTTCGGGAGAATGGCGCAACGCCCGAAGATATCAGGCGGCGACTAGGCCTTCTGCCGGCCGATGGGAAAGCCTGACGCGGCGCAAACGCTCAATCGCCCAAAGGCGCTTTAAGCTGTCTTCAATAGCGTCGAGCTGGCGATCGAACGCAAGGTCGTCGCGCTTGTCCTCAACCAAACTGCACGCATAGGCCACAGTCGTCCGTTCCCGTCCGAAGGCCTCGCCTGTATCACGAAAACTCTGCCCAAAGACAACATGAACCAAGTACATCGCCACTTGCCGAGCAAACGCGATCTCGGTTTGCGACCGACTCTTGGCCAAAAGCTCGCAGCGCGACACGCCGAATGTCCGGCTTGTCAGCCCTATCACCAAGTCCACCGCGGCCGCCAGCTCACTCCGCCCGCGCGGCAAATCCTTCGCACGCATCGCACATCCCCTTCGTGCTGATCCCATCCCCACAAGCATAGGGGAGACAACCACCGTGGGGATAAGATTCTCAAATTGATACAGACCAATTTTGAGATAAGTTTGATTAGCCGTGTAAAGAACTTGTTGAAGAACAGCCGCCATATTCGTTAACGGGGCAGCCGGACCATCAGCGTTAAGAATTGAGTGTTTCGAGCTCCGCGATCACTGTGCCAGCGATCGTTTCAGCTGCCTCGTCGACGGGTAGGTTGGTCTTCTCCCCACCCGCACGCTGCTTCCACTCGACTTCACCATTGGCAAGACCTCGCGGACCCACCGTCAGCTGATGCGGAATGCCGCAGAGATCCATTCGGGCAAATTTCTCACCGGGGCGGTCACCGCTATCATCATAAAGCACGTCGAGGCCCGCCGCCTCGAGCTTGGCCTCAAGTGTCGCACACAGCCGATCGCAGGCCTCGTCGCCAACCTTCAGATTGATCACAGCGACATGGAACGGCGCCACGCTGATCGGCCAAATGGGACCATTATCGTCGTTGTGCGCCTCAATGAGCGCCCCGAGCAAACGCGACACACCGACGCCGTAGGAACCCATCTCCAGCGCGACCTCTTTGCCTTCATCGGTCTGCACCCGCGCTTTCATGGGCTCGGAATACTTGGTCCCGAAGTAGAAGATGTGGCCGACTTCAATGCCGCGAAGTTCACGCCGGTCCTCTGCCGGGACCTCGGCATAGGCGGCCTCGTCATGCATCTCATCGGTGGCAGCATAGAAGCTCGTCCACGCCTTAAAGATCGGCTCAAGGTCACCGTGGAAATCGGTATCCGCTCCGGGCACGGAAAGCTCCGTCATGCCTTTGTGGAAGAAGACGTCGCTCTCACCGTTCTCCGCAAGGACAACAAACTCGTGGGTGAGGTCACCACCGATTGGACCAGGGTCCGCCTTCACCGGAATCACGCTGAGACCCATGCGGTGGAAGGTGCGCAAGTAGGCGACAAACATCTTGAGGTAGGAAACCCGCGCCGCCTCAGGGCTCACGTCGAAGCTATAGGTGTCCTTCATCAAAAACTCGCGCCCGCGCATCACACCAAAGCGAGGGCGCACCTCATCACGGAACTTCCACTGAATGTGGTAGAGCAGTTTCGGCAGCTGCTTATAGGATTTGATATTGGCCCGGACGATCTCTGTGATCATTTCCTCATTGGTCGGACCATAGAGCATCTCACGGTCATGCCGGTCTTTCATGCGCAGCATTTCAGGCCCATAGGCGTCATAGCGGCCACTTTCCGACCAGAGGCTCGCGGGCTGAATGGTGGGCATGAGAAGTTCGACCGCCCCGGCGCGGTCCTGCTCCTCCCGCACGATCGCTTCGATTTTGCGCAAAACCCGAAGACCGAGCGGCAGCCACGCATAGATGCCCGCGGCCTCCTGGCGGATCATCCCGCTCCGCAGCATCAGGCGGTGGGACGCGATCTGCGCCTCCCCTGGCGTCTCCTTAAGGGTCGGGAGGTAGAAATCAGAAAGGCGCATAGCGGTGTCCGGGAAAGCGTCGATGCATGAAGATCGCTCTGTTCAGGAAGGCGCGGTCGGCGTCAACGCTTGATCGCGCGAGGCTACCGGGTGAGCTCCTGCAGACGCCGGGTCGCGGCCTTCGCATTGGCGCCGATCCGCGCCCGATCAAGGGTTTGAAGAACGCCGCCCTCGACGATCCGGCGTCCCTCAACGAAAAGATCGCGGACCCGATGCGGCCCCGTCAGCACAAGCGCGGCGACGGGATCCCACGCGCCGAGCCACCCCCAATCATCAAGGCTCCAAACGGCGATATCGGCGCGCATGCCCTTGGCGAGGACGCCGCAATCATCGCGCCCCAGAACGCGGGCGCCGCCGAGGGTCGCAAGCTCGAGCGCTGCCCGCGGCTCCATCTCCTCCGCGCCGCCTCGCAGCCGTTGGAGCATGAGGGCATGGCGCGCTTCAGCGAGAAGATGGCCAGCGTCGCTCGAGGCCGAGCCATCAACACCGAGGCCAACGGGGATGTCTTGGTCACGCATCGAAGCGATCGGCGCGATTCCGCTACCAAGACGACTGTTCGAGTACGGACAGTGCGCCACGCCTGTCTTGGTGCGGGCAAAGAGATCGACCTCCTCGTGGTCCAATTGGACACAATGCGCGTGCCAAACGTCCTCACCGACCCAGCCCAGCTCCTCCGCATACTGCCCCGGTCGGCACCCGAAATGCTCCAGCGAGTAGCGGACGTCCTCATCGTTCTCGGCCAAATGCGTATGAAGCCGCAGGCCGTGTTTTCGGGCAAGCGCAGCACTTTGCGCCATCAGCTCTTTGCTCACCGAAAAAGGCGAGCACGGAGCAACGGCGACCTGCACCATGGCGCCGGGTTCCGGGTCATGGAAAGCAGCGATCACGCGCTCGCAATCGGCGAGGATCGCGTCTTCGTTTTCGACCATGCTGTCGGGCGGCAGACCGCCGCCGCTTTCGCCGATGCTCATGCTGCCGCGCGTCGCGTGAAAGCGCACACCAACGCTTTTTGCGGCTTCGATCGTGTCATCGAGGCGCACGCCTTCGGGGAAGAAATATTGGTGGTCGGAGGACATGGTGCAGCCCGAGAGCGCGAGCTCTGAGAGGCCGACCTGGGCTGCCAGGGCGAAGTCCTCAGGACGGAGCTTCGGCCAAATCTGATAGAGCGCTGTCAGCCAACCAAAGAGCGGTTTGCTCGCCCCCTGCGGTACGGCGCGCGTGAGGCTTTGAAAGAGATGGTGGTGGGTGTTCACAAGGCCTGGCGTGACGACACAGCCTGCGCCGTCGACGATGCTCACATCGCCAGCCACCTGCGGCAACGCTGCGGCTTCGCCTAGATCCGCGACGACACCGTCCTTGATCAGAACAAAGCCGCCAGCGAGTTCCCGGCGGTGTTGGTCCATCGTGACGATAACATCAGCGTTTTTGATCAGTGTGCTGTTGATGACAAAGCTCCATCGCGATTGGGCATGAGCAAGTTGAGCGTCACGGCCAGGAACGCGGCCGGGACCACGCCCGATGTCATAAGGATCCGCGGCAATTCAGGCAAACCTGCAACCGCCTCAGGTTCCAATTGCAAACCGAGACCAACCGAGATCGCCAGCGCGGCGATCAGGAGGTTGCGCTGGTTCCACGTGACCGCGGAGAGCATCGAGATCCCCGCGCCAGCCACCATACCGAACATGATGATGACGCTACCGCCCAAGACTTCGATCGGGATGGAGATGATCACCGCACCGATTTTTGGCACGACTCCGCAGATGATGAGGAAGATCGCGCCCAGCGCCACGACGTGACGGCTCATCACGCCTGTCATGGCGACAAGACCGACATTCTGGCTGAACGAGGAGTTGGGGAGCGCGCCGAAGATCGCCGCGAGGGCCGTGCCAAAGCCATCAGCAGCAACGGCGCCGGTCAGCTCTTTGTCCGTTGCCTGACGGCCTGCTCCGCTTTCCGCGATCGCGCTCACATCGCCAATTGTCTCAATGCCGGAGACAAGCACCATGGCGCAAAAGCCCGCGACCGCAGCGAAGGTGAATTGAAGACCGAACGGCATGATGCTCGGGGTGCTGATCCAATCGGCCTCACCAACGGCCGCGAAATCTACACGCCCGATGGCAAGCGCCACGAGATAGCCAGCGATCAGACCAAGAAGAACCGACGCCGTCCCCACGAGGCCCTTGGCGAAAATCCGTAAGCCGAGGGTGACAAGGATCGTGACCAGCGCGAGTGACCAGGAGAGCGGCGCGCCATAGGCGGGGGTTCCCATCGCTGGTACACCGCCCGCCGCATACTGAATACCGACTCGGACAAGCGACAGACCGATGAGCAACACCACGATCCCCGTCACTAGAGCCGGCAAGGCGAACCGCAGGCGTTTCACGAGCGGCGCGAGGGAAAGATGGAAGAGCCCGCCCACCAGCGCCCCGGCAAAGAGAATCGAGAGGCCTTCGGTCCCTTTCCCCGCCACCAAGGGCAACATCATCGGCAAGAAGGCAAAGCTTGTTCCTTGTACGATGGGAAGGCGTGCGCCGACAGGCCCCAGCCCATGGGTCTGGCAGAGGGTTGCAATCCCGGCAAACAGCATGCTCGCCTGGACCAGCGTCACGACCACGTCCTCGTCGCCGGTACCAAGCCCCGCCGCGCCCGCGACCAGAAGCGCAGGCGTCACATTACTGACGAACATCGCAAGGATATGCTGAATGCCGAGCGGGATGGCCTCGCGAAGCGGAGGAAAGTGATCGGGATCCCTGCGCGGATCCAGCATCTCCCCTGGACTCGTCATGCCGCGTCGATGAAGATGAACTTGGCGAGGAACACGGCGGCCAAGACCATCACGCCCCCGGACAATTCCCGGAACCGGCCGGAGCCGATTTTGAGGACCGCGTAGGTCACGAACCCAAAGCCAAGTCCGGTAGCGATCGAATAGGTCAGCGGCATGCTGATGGCAGTGACCACCACGGGCACAAAGTTGGTCACGTCATCCCAATCGGTTGCGGAAAGGCCGCTGGCCATCACGCAGCCGACAAAAACCAAGGCCGCGCCCGTCGCATAGGCGCCCACAGACTGCGCCAACGGCGCGAAGAAGAGCGAGACAAGAAATAGGAGCGCTACCACCACGGCCGTAAGACCGGTGCGTCCCCCAGCTCGCACGCCCGCCGCGCTTTCGACATAGCTCGTCACCGACGATGTCCCGATCAGTGAACCGATCAATGTGGCGGAGCTATCGGCAATCAGCGCCCGGTTGAGGCGAGGCAGCTTGCCCTCCTCATCAAGAAGATTGGCTTTGCTCGCCACGCCGACGAGCGTCCCGGCCGTGTCGAACATGTCGACAAAGAGGAATGAGATGATCACCGTCGCCAGCGCGAGTTCCGCCGCAGCAGCAATATCGAGCGCTAAGAAGGTTGGCGCGAGGCTCGGTGGCGGCGAGCCCACCCAGTTCAGATCGGTGAGGCCGAAAAGTGCCGCGATGATCGTCGCACCGATCATCCCGATCAAAATGCCGCCTGGCACTTTAAGCGACTCCAAAATGCCAATGGCGAGAAAACAAAGAACGCCCAGCACCAACACCGGCGAGCTGAGGTCGCCTAGGCCGACCAAGGTCGCGGGATTGTCTGCGACGATCCCCATGCTCCGAAGACCGATGATGATGAGGAAGAGCCCGATCCCCGCAGAGATCGCCATCTTGAGCTCACGCGGGATGGCATTGACCACCCATTCCCGCACCGGCAAAAGACTCAGCACAATGAAGATCACACCAGAGATGAACACCGCGCCCAGCGCCGTCTCCCACGGCAAACCCATGCCGACGACCACGCCGTAGGTGAAGAAGGCGTTGAGCCCCATGCCAGGCGCGACCGCGATGGGGTAATTGGCGTAGAGGCCCATAATCAGGCTGCCGATCGCCGCCGCGATGCATGTCGCGGCAAAAACCGCGCCCTCATCCAGACCAGCTTCAGCCAGGATCTGCGGATTGACGAAGATAATGTAGGCCATCGCGACGAAGGTCGTGCACCCTGCCATCACCTCCCGGCCGATGGTCGTTCCTTGCGCCTTCAGACCGAAAAAGCGATCCAACACCTCGCTGCCGCCCACGTTTTGCACCTCTTATTGCTCTGGCAGAAGACGCAGAGCGCTTTTTTTCGCCAAAACGCCGGGCAGAGCCGCGACATCGTGTCTGAAAGCTTGACGTTTTTGCACGATCGCGCAACCCCTAAAAGCAAGTGCAGCATGAGCGAGAGACCCGTGCCGCCGTCATGAGTGATGGTTCAAACCTTTGGGCGAATCCGAACCTTGCTCTACCACATTGGCTCCGCGCGGATAGGTGAATGATCAAGTTTGGACTGAATGGCGAGCTGACGGAGCTGGAAGACGTCGATCCGACGATGAACCTCCTCGACTGGCTGCGCTATGAGGCCTGGCTGACCGGCACCAAGGAGGGCTGCGCCGAGGGGGATTGCGGCGCCTGCACCGTCGTCGTGGGTGAGCTCCGCGGCGACCAACCGGTCTATCGCGCGGTCAACGCCTGCACCCTCTTCATGCCGATGGTCGATGGCCGAGATGTCGTGACCGTCGAGCATCTCTCGGCCGATGGTGACCTCCATCCGGTGCAGGAGGCGATGGTGAGCTGCCATGCCACCCAGTGCGGTTTTTGCACGCCAGGGATCGTGATGACGCTGTTCGCTGACTACGAAGGGCTCGATCCAGGGCCGAAGCTTCCCACCGAGGATCTCCTCGCGGGCAATCTCTGCCGCTGCACCGGCTACGGCCCCATCCTCAAGGCTGCCGAAGCCGCCGAGGCGGCACCGACCGCCAAGCGCTTGGACAGCGTGGATGGCCTGGCGCGCCTCCGCGCCGCTAGCCGTACGAGCATGCTCTCCTATCGCTATCAGGACCCCGTGTTGGGTGACCAGAAAGCCTTCTTCGCACCGCGAACCCTTGAAGAGCTGGACCAGGTCCTGGCCGCGGAGCCCGAGGCGACGTTGATCGCGGGCGCCACCGATGTCGCACTTTGGGTGAACAAGGATCATCGCACCCTGCCCGTCACCGTGTCTCTCAACGACATCGCCGAGCTACGCGCGATCAATGATCAAGGCGGCACCCTGATCATCGGTGCCGGTGTGCGCTACACCGATGCTTGGGAGAGCATAGCGTCTCTCTATCCAAGCTTCGGTGAGATGATCCGCCGTCTGGGCGCTGTCCAAGTGAGGAACGCGGGCACGCTGGGCGGCAACATCGCCAATGGCTCTCCCATCGGCGATAGCATGCCGCCGCTGATTGCCCTCGGCGCTAAAATCCGCCTGCGGAAGCAAAGCAAGCACCGCGAGCTGCCGCTCGAAGACCTCTATCTCGACTATCAAAAACAAGCGCGCGAGCCAGGTGAGATCGTCGAGGCGGTGATCGTTCCGAAGCCTGCGCCTGGCCAGCACCACGCGGTCTACAAGATCTCCAAACGCTTTGATCAAGATATCTCTGCCGTGTGCGGCGCGTTCTCTGTGACCCTCACCGAAGGAAAGGTCACGGCGGCGCGTGTGGCGTTCGGCGGCATGGCGGCAACGCCCAAGCGCGCCAAGGCTTGCGAGACAGCACTGATCGGTCAGCCGTGGACGGACGACACGATTCAGAAGGCGCAGGCAGCCCTGGCAGGTGATTTCTCGCCAATATCCGACATGCGCGCCAGCTCGGGCTACCGCATGCTCGTCGCAGAGAACCTCCTCACCCGCTTCTTCCTTGAGACGAAGGGCCAAGCGGCTCCCAGCCTCGGCCAAGGAGGGCTGGCCCATGCCTGACTCGGGGTCTCCGCCGCCCTCCGCCCCGGGAATAAAGGGCGACGTGCGTGAGGCGCGCGCGCATGACAGCGCCGTTCAGCAGGTCACGGGGCGAGCCCGCTATGTCGATGATATTCCCAAGCCGCCAGGCCTCCTCTCGCTCTACATAGCCATGTCCGAACGCGCCCATGCGCGGATCACATCGCTCGATCTTGACGCGGTTCGCCGCGCGCCGGGTGTTGCGTTGGTTATCTCATCCGATGATATTCCTGGCATAAACGATATTGGCCCCGTCGTCGCGGATGACCCGCTCTTTGCTGAGGGCGAGGTGCTCTACCATGGCCAACCGATCTTCGCAGTGGCGGCGGAAACCAACGACGCTGCGAGGCGCGCCGCCGCACTGGCCCGTGTTCAGTATGAGGATCTCCCCGCCCACCTCACCGTTGAGGATGCGATGTCGGCCGGCACGGACCTCGAACCCGAGCAGGTCATGGCCCGCGGTGATGCAGCAGCAGCGCTCGAGAAGGCGCCGCAACGCTTGTCTGGTGCTCTGACAATTGGCGGCCAAGACCATCTCTACCTGGAAGGACAAGTCGCTCTCGCACTGCCCGGTGAAGATCATGACGTGCACGTCTTTTCTTCCACCCAAAACCCCACAGAAGTGCAGCACCTGACCGCGCGCTTGCTCGGGGTACCCGACGCCGCGGTGACGGTGGAGGTGAGGCGGATGGGCGGCGCCTTTGGCGGCAAGGAGACGCAGTCGACCATCATGGCCGCGGCCGCGGCCCTGGCCGCCACGCGCACCGACCATCCGGTCGAATGTCGCCTTGATCGCGATGACGACATGCGCATGACGGGCAAAAGGCACGATTTTCTCGCGCGCTACGACATCGGATATGATGCTGACGGAAGGCTGACCGCAGCGCACTTCGCGCTCGCGTCGCGGTGTGGTCATGCCACGGACCTTTCCTTCGCCATCAACGACCGTGCGATGTTCCATGCGGACAATTGCTACTACTACCCCGACGTTCGGATCGCGTCGCGGCGCCTCAGGACGCACACGGTCTCCAACACGGCCTTTCGCGGCTTTGGTGGGCCGCAAGGGATGCTGGCAGCGGAGCGAATGATCGATGAGGTCGCATTCGCGCTCGATAAGGACCCCGTCGATGTGCGGCTGGCCAATCTCTATGCCGATGGTGAGCGTAACCTCACCCCTTATCATCAGACCGTTGATGACTGTGTCGCTGGCATGCTGATCACCGAGCTGATGGAGGCCGCCCGGTACCGTGAACGGCGACAGGACGTGGACACCCACAATGCTTCAAACACCGTTATCAAAAAGGGGATCGCCCTCACGCCCGTCAAGTTCGGCATCTCTTTCACGACCAAGCATCTCAACCAAGCGGGCGCTCTGATTCATGTCTACACGGATGGCAGCGTTCACCTGAACCATGGCGGGACGGAGATGGGCCAGGGCCTGATGGTCAAGGTTGCCCAGGTTGTTGCCCATGAATTCCAGATCGATATCGATCGCATCAAAGTGTCCTCAACGTGTACGGATAAAGTGCCAAACACGTCAGCCACGGCCGCCTCGTCAGGCTCCGACCTCAACGGCATGGCCGCGCGCAACGCGGCGCGGACGATCAAAGAGCGCCTGATCGCCTTTGCCGCAGAGACCTATGATGTGGCGCCCGAGGCGGTTCTTTTCGACGCCAACGACGTGCTGCTTGGCCCGCACCGGCTGTCCTTTGCCGAGCTTGTGAAGAAAGCCTATCTCGGCCGGATCTCTCTGTCGGCGACGGGATACTATCGGACACCGACCATCGATTATGATCGGTCGCAGCATCGCGGGCACCCTTTCTACTACTTCGCCTACGGTGCAGCGGTGTCAGAAGTGGCCATCGACACCTTAACCGGCGAAACACGTGTTCTGCAGACCGATATTCTCCACGATGTGGGCGAGTCGCTGAACCCCGCGATCGATATGGGTCAGGTTGAGGGCGGTTTTGTCCAGGGTATGGGGTGGCTGACCAGTGAGGAGCTTGTCTATGATGACAAGGGCGTCCTTCGGACGCATGCTCCGTCAACCTACAAAATACCGACGGCCGGCGATCGGCCACTGACGTTCAACGCCGCTTTGTGGACATCGGGCCGCAACAAGGTCCAGACCATCCACCGGTCTAAAGCCGTAGGCGAGCCGCCCTTTATGCTGGCAATCTCTGTCTTCTCGGCCATCACCCATGCTGTCACGGCAGCCGCGGGCGGCAAGGTGTTTCCGAAGCTCGACGCGCCAGCGACCCCAGAACGTGTGCTGATGGCCATCGAGGAGGCCAAGGCTCGCGCCGCAGCGCTTAATAGCGTAGACTAAGGGCAATGGCCGACCTTCATGCTCTCACCCGGTTCTGCCTCTCTGCAGTCGAAAGAGGAGAACCCGCGGCGCTAATCACCCAATGCGCCGTGGAGGGATCAACGCCGCGAGAGCTCGGCGTGCGTATGGCGGTGACGCCCACCACCGTCCACGGCACAATTGGCGGGGGTAATCTCGAGCAGGTCGCGATTGATCAGGCGCGTCGGCTTCTTGGCGATCCCGAACGTCATTTTTTGTTGCAAGATCATCCTCTTGGGCCGCTCCTGGCTCAGTGCTGCGGCGGCCATGTGCGGCTGTTGATCGAACGCTTGGAGCCCATCGACAAAAACTGGCTTCTAGCTTGCGATGAGGCGGCAGAGCGCGGCACACCGGTCACACTGCGAACGACCCTCACCGGTACCGGGCCGCGCAAGGCCGTGGTCGCCGGTGAAACCGCGCGCGATGTCACTTTCTTTGATCAGCACGGCGATCGATTGACTGCTCTGCGGCCGCGGCTGACTGAATGCGCGGAGATGCTTGAACGGTTCGGTCGGCCGCGGCCGCAATTGTGGCTCTATGGTGCTGGCCACGTTGGACGCGCGACAGCAGAAATCATGAAACGGACGACCTTCGATGTCAGTTGCTTTGACGGCCGTGAAAGTGAGCGCTCACAGTTGCCGCCGGATGTCACGGCAAGCGATCTGTCCGACGTGGAACACGTGATCAACGCCGCACCAGCGCAGAGCCACCACGTCGTCTTCACGCATTCCCACGACCTCGACTACACCATCGTGCACGGCATACTCGCTCGCGGGGACTTCGCTTATCTGGGATTGATCGGTTCCCAAACAAAGCGGTTGCGGTTCTTCTCGCGGCTGCGGGCGGACGGTTTCGACGAGACGGCGCTTGCTCGCCTGACCTGCCCCATCGGCACGCCGGGGATTGAAAGCAAAGCGCCGGAAGCCGTGGCCATCGCTGTCGCGCATGAGCTGATGGCGTCACTGGGGCCTGACGATAATCCGACGCGGGCTATCGCGTTATAGGCCCGCAATACCAGCTTCAAAGGCTGTATACCGATGTTCAAGATCCGCCTGGACGCGGGCACGGGCGCTCGCCGCAAGAAACGCGGAACACGCCTCGGTATCGAGCCCGTCAGCACAGGGTTCAACGGGTCGTGCGCGATCGAAATCGGACCAAAGGGAATCGCCCTCGAGAAAACTCACCTCAATGCTCCGCCGTGCGATCTTTTTGAGGTCGCGATAGTCGAGGCCATGGCGTGTTGCGGCGGTCTGATACTCTCGCGTTATGTCCGAGCGAAGAACACCCTCATCATCGGTCGAAAGAACGATGGGTACACCCGCCGCGAGATAGGTCGAGATCGGATGATCGTCACCTGCAACACCAAGGATCGCCTCATTGCTGCTGAGATTGACCTCAACAGCAATCCCCTTAGCAGCCATCAGCGCCAGCAGGTCTTCGCTGTTGTCTTCAAAGCCGATGTCAATGCCGTGGCCGATGCGTTCAGCGCCGGCGACAGAGATTGCCGTTGCGATATGATCATCAAGATCAGCCGTTTCCACAAGCCCGAGCCAAAGCTCACCAGCGTGCAGCGACAGCCGGACGTCGGGGTACTTGGCTTTGAAGTATCGCATCATCCGCATATGGAGCGCATAGTCCTGAATGGCGACGCGGTCATGCTCGGGCGCCAGAATATTGATCCCGACACTGCTATCTTCTTCGCTTGCCAGCATAAAATGGACCATCACCTGGGTGAAGACGAGCTCTGGCGGCAGAACCCGCGCGACGGCACCGAGATGGCGGACAGTGACGGAGCAGCCCAACATGGCATCGGCCTCATCACAGCGAAGAACCTCGCGCGCGCCCTGCAGCGTCGCATCAAGCTGATCTCGCCCCTGCCCGACGGCCGCCTGGAAGCCACCATCGAGCAGGGCCTGTTCGTAGGCCGCGAAATCCTCATCTGTTCCGCCACTAAGGGCTTCCGTTACGCCGTAGTCTGCCGGATTGGGGATGATCGTGACCCATGTCGGCTCGATATAGCTCACATTCTGACGAGCAGCGGTCTCCATCTGCCAGGCAAAACTACGGCCAGGGTAAACCCGCCAGACTGCTATAAATCGTTCAAAGGTCGAGAAGAAGTGGTCGGCTCCCGAGCGCGGCCCGCCCGGTGAGATGGACGATATATTCCGCATAGAGAACGCATCAATCAGCCGATTGCGCAACGGCTCGTCCGTCAGCACGACCGAGGCGTGAACAGCCCCGCTACGCTCGGCCGCCGGATCATTACAAAGGATAAGCCGCGTCTCATCGGCGATCAGACAGATACCGCTGTCCTCCTCTGCTGCCCAGGCCAGCATGCTCTCAGCATAAACCGCACCCGGAGGGTGGGTGTGCAGATCACCGCCCTTTGGCATCGCCTTCAAAAACTGCCGCAGGGCTGCGTGGTCGTCCAGTGCGTTGTCAAACGCGCGCGCCGCAGCGGCCTCGTTGGACGAGGAGCCGAGCCGCGGCACCTCAAATGTACTGCAGCCAACGAGGCTGACAGCGACGAGGGCAAGAGTGAGAGACCGAAAGAGCGGCATGAACTCCGTTACTCCGCTGACGGAATGTCCTCGGCGTAGACGTCCCAATTGGCGACCAGCTCATCGACCACTTTAGAGCCCGCAAGATAGAGCGCTTCAAGGGCTACCTCGAGACCAGCATACTCCTCGTTCTCGCGAAGAAGGTACTCCGCTGCGGTGAAGTTGGGCGGCGGCATCGTGAAATTGCTCCCTGAACGAAGGACCATCACCCGATCGACATCGACGCGGCCAATGACGTCGAGATAGGTCAGAGACTGGAGCGTTCCGGTGTCCTCCATGGCGGAGGTCACGAACTCGCCCTCGCCTTCCGTCCAGAAATCAAGCCAATGATTGGCCCAGTCGTTCATCATCTCACCGTGCCAGAAGGTCATCGCAGCAACGTGGTCGCCTTTGATGATTTTCGGCGTTGTGCGCGCGACCTCGTGCTCTGTAAACATCGCCCGTTCAGAGACGAGGTTCTCCTCATCGGGGATCTCGATGTCTTTCGTCAGCTCGTAAGCCCAATCGCGGAGGCCTTCGTTCAGCACAAAGAGCTCACCCGTTGGCTCAGGCCGCTCTGCCGCGTTGGGACCATCTGTGTAGCGTGCAAAGTACCCAAAGTCCCAATCTTCGGGGATTTCCCGAGGATCGATCTCGTGGCTGAGATCGCCATCAACGAGATAATGCGCCCAGGCAGCAGAACCGATCGTCGCATCTTCGGGATCGATCCCAGCAATGCCTGCGACCAACCAATAGGCGTGGGACAGATCAAATCGCTGGTCGAGGCCCAGCGCCATGATCGAGGCCGTCGACTTCATCGTGCCGATGCCGGTGACCATGACGAGAACACCGGTCTCCTCCTCCAAAAAGAGGTCGTGGTGGGAGTGCGGAAACGGGATCTGAACGTTGAGGTTGCGGCGCTCTTTCCAAAGCTGAAACTCGCCGGCGACGTCGCCCTCGTCTTCGCCGATCTCGAACATGGTGACGACGACGGCCTTCACCGGGATCGGGCTCGAGCAGGCATAGCCCGGCTGACAATCGTTCGGGTCGACGACCTGGGGTGCTGCCGTCATCATTTCCGCGGCGGGCTCCTCACCACAAGCTGCAAGGCCGACAAAGCCAAGCAGCGCAAGGGCCGCTGAGCGGAGGAAGGATGGGGCGGTCCAGTGATGCGCGGGGGTCATTCTCTCTCCCTTTGAAACTCGACGGCCGTCCGCTCGCGCAACGCAAGCGGACGGCCCCCAAGGCTTAGCGGAATTTGCTTAGAACTTGTAAGACACAGTCGCCTGAATGTGCCGCGGCAGTTCAGGCAAAGCAATTGTCGAACCAAAGAGTTCCGTGAAGTTCGCGCGGAAATACTCCTCATCGGTGAGGTTCTTCACGTTGACACGGAACAGCCAGTTCTCAGTCTCATAGGAGGCACCCAGATCAACCAGCGTATAGCTTGGCAGCTCAACGGACTGGCTTTGTCCAGCGAACACTTCCTCGACATCCGTCACCGTACCAAAGATCGCCAGCCCGTTGTCGAACTGATAGGTCGCCGTGAACGAGTAGATGTTCTCCGGGATACCGGCCCGGCGAGCCTCCGATTCATTGGTGATCGGAAGAAGGCCGAAGGGCTGACCGCCTAGGTGAAGAGTCGGGTCACTGACGTTCACAAGATCTTCAATGCCAAAGAAGCTGAACAGTGAGCCTTCCTGCAACGCCGTCAAGTTGACGACCTCTGTGTTGGTGTATGCACCCGTGAGGAGCAGGTTGTCGGTGACCGCCCAACGGAATTCAGCCTCAATGCCCTCGGTCTTCACCGCTTGGTTGGTGACGATCTGTTGCGCGCTAAAGTCCACGCGTTCCTGCTCGTAGAACGCAAGCGCAGCATAAAGACGATCGTCGAAGAAGTTGCCTTTCACACCAAACTCTTCGAGCGTCGCTTCAGTCAGCCATGTGCCGTTACGCAGATTCTCGGTAGAAATCTCCGCGCCTTGCCCGGCCACAACAGACGACTGCTCAGACCACGTTGCATAAGGAATGACACCGAATGGCAACTCGTAAGACACCGACGCCGTGTACGACCACGCGACATCCTTGTCTTCGCCTTCTGCCAAGCCTGGGTCAGACGGGTCGGGAGGGAAGATCAACAGGTCCACTTGATCCTCAGCCTCCGCATCGATGTAGTCATACCGACCACCGAGCAAGAAGGTGAGGCCGAAGTCCGTTTCGACGTCCACAAGCGCGGCCAAGGCGAGGTTCAAGTAGTCGCCCTCAACATAGCCCGAGAAGTTCTGCCCTTCCTCCGTCGACAGAAGCCGGTCGGACAGAGCGTCGTAGCCCTGGGTCAGGTCAACGCGGTGGAAATACTCGAAAAAGAAATCGTCCGCTTGCTCAAAGTTGGTGTAGCGCAACGAGGGCGAGACTTGCGAGTTGATCTCAATGCCATCCAGCTCGAATGTTTTCGAGACGACGATCTTGTCCTCGATCACCCACGAATCGATGAGCTGCGAGAAGCCGTAAGAGTTCTCGTTCAGATTTTCACTCGAGTCGTAGAAGAATTGATTTTTGACTTCGAGGCCGCTGTCGCTCTCATAAATGACGTCGAAATAGATCGTCTCAGCGATGTTCTCCAAGAGATCATTTGGTCCCGTTAGGACATCGCGGCGGCTGAGCGTCGTTGTCCCTGTGTTCTCAAGGGCGATGATCGGATCAAGGTCAGCATCGGTCACGCTCGCTGGATCAAAACGGAATGCACTGAACTCGCCAACAAAGAACTCAGACGGCGATAGCTGTCCGTCATTGTCCGTGTCGAGAGGTTGTGCGGTACCGGTGATGTAGGTGCCGTTATCGACAAGATCCTGGGTTAGACGGTTCCAACCACCGTTCTGGTCACCTTCAAAATCGTGGTACATGCCGCCAAATTCAAGGCGAATGTTCTCTGTCAGATACGTGTCGAACGCTGCTTGGATGATCGTCTGATCGGTGGCGATGTTATTGTAGTAGCTGCCCGAATTCTCGACCTGCGCGAACACATGATAGCCAAACTCTTGGCCCAAAATGCTGGCGGGACCAGTCACCTGTCCAGTCAGCACGCTCTTGTCCCAGCTGCCGGTCGTGTAGCTAACTTCGCCCTGGGGTGCGTCGAGGAGTTTACCTCCGGCCACGCGCGCCGTTTTCGGCACGAAGTTGATGTAACCGCCGATCTTCGCGGGACCGTAGATCGGGGAAGCTGGACCACGGACGATATCGATCCGGTCGGACGCGCCAATGGGGGTTGGGTAGTTGCCTGGGTTGTCGAGACGCCGCACGCCGCGGAAGTAAACCTCACCAGGAGAACCCCGCACGTCGAGCGAACCACCGACGCCAAAGAACGAGTTGGTGAACGTACCCGGAGCTTGTGCCACCAGCCCGTAGATATCTGTGATGCCGAAGCGCTCGATTTGCTCCGAACTGATCGTTGACGCCGAACGCGGCGTCTCAACGAGGTTCTTGTCGAAACCAAAAACCGATCCAACGTCCTCAACGGGAAGTGCGCGAAGGCTGCCTTGGACGACGATCACATCGCCTTCATCGTCCTGGGCCCACGCCGCACTCGACAGCGCTGAACAAGCCATCAGAGCCGTTAGCGCCCGGGTGCGCCGCCGTCCCTTTCCATCATGATCGTGATTGTGTGTTGCCTTTGCCACGGTATGCCACCCTTCATTGCAAAGCCGGCACAAATCAGAGCGGGCCCGCCGATGGCGAGCTTATCTGCCCCCAAATTGTGCACGAGCGAACGTCGCTTCATAAAAACGTTAAATTCGCACTGCAAACGTTGTCAACGAGGAAATGTTATTATACGTCGTATTTTTAGCATGTTCGACTTATCGGTCACAGCTTCCTGAATTATCTTTTCTAGCGCTGCTGCGCTAGCTCAGGAAGACTAAGCCTTTCAATTGTTTGGAGAGATTGGTCAAGTGCGCAGTCGCGAAACTCTCCGGACGGGATGGGCCGTTCCTGTCGTTTTGTTGCTCATGAGTTGCGGCGGTGCAACATCAGAGCATGAGCCCGAGCGCGCGAGCCGGATATGCATCGTCAACTATTCCGTGAGCCCGCTCCACGGCGGCGCGCGCATGGGCGATCAGCGTCGAGATATCCTCAAAAGAGAGATGGGCGGCGGCTTTGCTGATTCGTCGCTAGCGCGTGATCTTGATGCCTTCAGTGCGCAAATGATCGAAGAGCTGCGTCGCGACCTCACCCTCCCCCCCTTTCGCATTGAGCAGGTGCGCGGCGGATACAAAGGCTCCACGAGCGACTCGCTAACAGCCACGGCGCGCTTCATCGGGGACGCAGATCCGGCTGCGTTCAGCCACCTGACCTCGGCAATAGGCTATGTCTTCATGCAAGACGGCATGATCCTGCAATGCTCCTTAGGGGCGGAAAGTGACGAGGAACACGATCGCGTCCCTGCGCTCGTCCTTCGCGACGTGGGCACCCGCGATGACCTGAACATAGAGAGTGTTGGCGCTCTTTATGCGGACATGCTGAACGTGACGGGCTTTGATGAGCTCGGCTTCACCTACGACCCCGCCGAGGACACTCTGACCATTTTGGTCTTCTCGGCCGATGGCGCCCCCGAACGGGAGGCTATGGCATGGGCGTTGGACACGCTGAATAGGGAAGGTACGGCGGCCGAGGTGGTCCTCGGCGAGGAGGGTCGATCGGTGTCGTTTCTCGGCCATCGCTGGGAGGAGGACGCCGCAGGCACCACTTATGCTCAACTGCTACGCCCTGCTTTTGACGAGCAGCTCGTAAGTTTACGCCAGCTTGACCAGTACCAGCAGACCTATCTCACTATTATCGATACCTATACGGATCAATAGCGCTTAGCTGCCGCGATAGGTCGACGCCGCAAAAGGTGTGGCAAGGAGCGGTACATGATGGTGCTCGTCCGGGTTCTTCACCTCAAAATCGAGCGTCACCTCATGGAGAAAGATATCGGTATGCCCACGGGCGGAGAAATAGGCGCCGATATCGAAGGCGATTTTGTGGCGGCCGGCTTCTAGCGGCTCACCGCTCAACAGGTCTTTGCAACGGCCGTCAGTATCGGTCACCCCTTCGGTCCGCGGCTCGCCGTGCATATGCAGAGTGATCCGCACCCCCACCGCAGGCCTGCCAGTGGTGAGATCCAGCACGTGTGTTGACAGACCGCTCATGACGCCTGCCTATCATCCGTGTGCTGCGCAGCATATTGAAGAGCACGCTCACCGCCAAGAAACTCCTTCTCGTCAAACGCTGTATAGTCCGCTAACCAAGTATCCTCTTCATCCGTGAACAGTTGATCCGCGATACCCCGCGCCAGACGCGGAATGGCGTAGCCCAGGCCAGTGAGAGCAGCAGCAGACAACCCGAGGCTCATCACGGCGCCATAATTGAAGAGATAGAGCCCCTCCAGCAACTCGTTATCGGCCGGGTCCTTGGCCAAGAGCTCGAAATGAGGCCCGAGATAGGGATGATCATCAAGGATAGCCTTGCGTTTATCCGCTATCGGATGAAAGCGGTCGCGCCATCGAGCCACCTTCGGCGCCACCGACCCAAGCTCTGGCCGGAGCCCCAGATCAGTGACGAGACCTGTGGAGAGGATCAAGAAATCATAAACATAGCGGCCCTTGGGACTGATGATCTCAATGCCGTCGGCGACCTGGCGAACGCCGTTCCAGGGTTCGCCTAGATGAAGCGAGAAGTTGGACCACTCACTGGCGCGGTCGAATGTATCATTCGTCGGCGGCTGGCCTGATTCGAAAAACGTCCGCATTACCTCATATTTGGTGTCGTCCGCTAGAGACGCGTAGCGCGGCACCAGGCCCGTCCGCTCCATAAAACGGATGGGGTTGATTTCGGGGAGCCGCGGGCGCCGTGCGAACACATCGACGCTGGCCGCACCCGCCTTGAGCGCATGCTGAGCGTTGTCAAACCCCGATGCACCCACGCCCAAAATTGCAATCCGCTTGTCCTTCACCTGCGCATCCGTGAGTGGATGCGAGGTGTGGGCATAGCATTCGCGAGGCAGTGCGTCTTCGATCATAGAGGGCACATGCCATTCGCCGCCGCCCTGAATGCCGGTGGCAAAAACGACTTTGCGCGCCCGAAAGACCTCGACGCCGCTCGGGCCTTCCGCCGTCAGTTGATAAAGACCGCGCTCTTGTTGTTCACAGCTCGTGACTCGCCGACTGTTGAGGACGGGCAAGCCGAGCATCTTGCGATACCAGATGAGATACTCCGCCCACGCCTCACGCGGGATTTTTCCCATCTCTTGCCAAGCCTCGGGACCATGCTTCGCCGACCAGTAAGCGCGGAAGGTGAGCGAAGGCACCCCAAGATCGATCGACGTCAACTCCTTGGGGGTACGGAGCGTATACATCCGGGCGTAGGTCAACCATGGCCCTTCAAAGCCCTCTTCGTTCTCATCGAGAACAATGACGTTCTGTACACGCTCACGCAGAAGACCGAAAGCGGCGCCCATGCCACTTTGACCGCCGCCCACGACGACAACATCATAGGGCTCGTCTCGCTCACCGAGCGGTCGCGCTGGTTTCACGCCAAGCGTCTCAAGATCAAGGGCAACTTGGGTTTCATGGTCAGTCAGGTTGGCCATCGGCGACCTCCTTCCATCGATAACGGACGATTTTGCGCACCTCTTCAAGGGCCGCTGCAAGCTCGATGTCGGCGGCATTATCGAGCCGCCGCCCCATCGCCGACAGGATCGAGTCCTTGTCGTGATCCCGGACACAGATGATAAACGGGAAACCGAAACGCGCGCGATAGGCTTCGTTATAGCGTGTGAACCGCGCATGCTCATTGGCGGTCAGTTGGTCGAGACCAGCTGATGCTTGCTCCCGTGTCGAGCAATCGGTCAGCTCACCCCCGATTGCGGCCTTGCCAGCGAGGTCGGGGTGGGCGTTCAAAAGAGCAACCTGGCGGTCCTCACCGGCCCTATCGACAGCCAGCTGAAGGCCAGCGAGCAAGGCCTCGCCGTCATCGAACGGTCGGAGATCCGCCGCGGCCGCAACCACCCACGGGCTGTGTTCATAAAGAAAGTCGAGCTGTTGCACGAACGCGGCCACAGGCAACTCATTCAGCGTCTCAAGGTTCATGAGCCTTGCCCCTCAAGCGAGACATGGGCCGAGACGACTTTCCAATGGCCATCGATTTTGGCCCAGGACTGTGTCTGCCGCCCGCGCCGATCTGTTCCCTCCCGGAAGAACTCAGCATGGGCGGTAGCGAAACCCTCGCCAAAAGTGTGGATCGCGACCTTGCCAAGGCGACGCTGGGGCGAGCCGCCGCGGGA
>JBCDLG010000004.1:0-57584 GCA_038745625.1 Pseudomonadota bacterium
CCATTCCAAGGCCTAGCCGCATGGCAAGGCTTGCCGGGCGTTGTGGCTTTCGGCATCGAAGGGCATGCTCTCTGTGCTGGACCTTTTCCGCGTGGGGCTTGGGCCCTCCAGCTCCCACACCGTGGGGCCGATGCGGATTGCGCGGCGCTTCCTTTTGGACATCGGCGCGGAGGAGCGCAGCCGCATCGCGCAGGTCTTTGTCGAGCTGCAGGGCTCGCTGGCGCTGACCGGTGAGGGGCACGGCACACTCACTGCCACGGCCTTGGGCCTGATGGGCCACGATCCTGAGACCTATGACGCGGCCGCGGGTGAGGCGGGGCTCGCGCGGATCGCGGCGGAGGGGCAGCTTTCCTTGTTGGGTGAGCGCGATGTGCCGTTCACGATGGACCGGCATATCCGGCTCGCGGGGGAGGTGATCCCGGATCTGCACCCCAATGGTATGACCTTGCGGGCGCTTGGCGCTGATGGCGAGCCGATCGCGGAGGGCACCTATTACTCCACCGGTGGCGGTTTCATCGCGTCGGAGGCCCAGCTCAAACGCCCCACCGACGACGATATCGTTCGAACAGGGACGAAGGTGCCGCACCCTTTCGGCTCTGGCGCTGAGCTGCTTGCGATTTGTGACGGCGAGCAGCTGTCGATCGCGGATGTGATCTGGGCCAATGAGGAGAGCTTTCGGCCGCGGGCCGAAACAGAGACCAAGCTCGATCACATTATCAAGGTGATGTTTGATTGCATTGACCGGGGACTGACGACCACGGGGGAGCTGCCTGGCGGGCTTCAGGTGCAACGCCGTGCCCCCAGCTTGCACGCCAAGGTTCAAGGCACACCGCTGGCCAATGAGCCGGAGCGCTTGTTCGATATTCTGAACCTCTACGCCATGGCGGTGAATGAAGAGAACGCGGCGGGCGGCAAAGTCGTCACGGCACCGACCAATGGCGCGGCGGGCATCATCCCGGCGGTCCTGAGAAAGTACTGCGCGATGGATGAGGCGACGGACGAGATGCGCCGCGCCTTTCTCCTCACCGCGGGCGGTATCGGCCTTCTTTACAAGCAGCGGGCGTCGATTTCCGGCGCCGAAATGGGCTGTCAGGGGGAGGTGGGCGTCGCCTGTTCCATGGCCGCAGGCGGTCTCGCCGCAGTCTGGGGCGCGACGCCGGAGCAATGCGCTTCCGCGGCGGAGATTGGCATGGAGCACAATTTGGGCCTCACCTGCGATCCCGTCGGCGGGCTCGTCCAGATCCCGTGCATCGAGCGTAACGCCATCGGCGCTGTGAAAGCCGTGAATGCTGCGCGTCTTGCCCTTCATTCCGTCAGCCAACCGAAGGTGAGTCTCGACCAGGTGATCGAGACGATGCGCCAGACGGGGCTAGACATGTCCAACAAGTACAAGGAGACCAGCCAAGGCGGCCTCGCGGTCAACGTGATCGCCTGTTAATGCTAATCTTCCGCTTAAGGATGGAAAGGCGGACGTGATCGCAGAACCAGCGTTAAAGGTCGAGTTTGACCAATCTCGTGAACACCCGGGCAAGCGCGCCGCGCTATGGGTCCTTAACGGGTGTGATCCTTTGTGAGGCGAGGGTTGAAGAGCATGACAGGGAACAACAATGGCGGCAGCATGGTGGACCGGTTTCAGCGGCGCACCTGTTTGGAGGCGCTCAAGCGGAAGGGTGCGATGACGCTTGAGGACGTCTCGCTGTGGACGCGGCTATCGATCGCGGAGACGGAGCGACACCTCAACTCTCTGGTCAAGGACCACCTCGTGATCCAGCAGGGGAACAAGTTCCGCGCAGACGTCGTATCCTAAGACGGCGCTGCTGATCAGCTGATCACGCCGAGCTCCTGGCCCACTTTGGTGAAGGCGGCAACGGTCGTTCTGACCTGGTCTTCCGTGTGCGCAGCGTTCATTTGCGTGCGGATGCGCGCTTTGTCGCGCGGCACCACGGGGAAGCTGAAGCCTGTGACAAAAACGCCTTGTTCCAAGAGCTGAGCGGCCATGGTTTGCGCGATCTTCGCGTCATAGAGCATCACCGGGATAATCGGATGCTCCCCAGGCAGAAGGTCAAACCCCGCGGCGGCCATCTCCGCGCGGAAGAGGCGCGCATTGGCGAAAAGCTGGGCACGAAGAGCGTCGCCGTCGCGGACTAGGCCCAGGGCCCGGCGTGAGCCTTCGACCAGCGCTGGCGCAAGGGCGTTGGAGAAGAGATAGGGCCGGGCGCGCTGACGCAGGAGGTCGACCACTTCCTGCCGTGCACAGATGAAGCCGCCCATGCCGCCGCCCATCGCCTTGCCGAGCGTGCTGGTGAGAATGTCGATCTTTCCCATGACGCCGCAATGCTCATGGCTGCCGCGGCCGCCTTCACCCATGAAGCCTGTGGCGTGGCAGTCATCAACCATGACGAGGGCGGCGTATTTTTCTGCAAGCGCCGTGATCGCGCCAAGCTGCGCGATCGTGCCGTCCATGGAAAAGACGCCGTCGGTGACGATGAGCTTCGTGCGGACGCCAGCCGCATCAGCTGCTTGCAGCTGCTCTTCCAGCGACGTCATGTCGTTGGTCTCGTAGCGGAAGCGCTGGGCTTTGCAGAGCCGCACGCCGTCGATGATCGAGGCGTGGTTAAGGGCGTCCGAAATGATCGCGTCTTCGGGGCCCAGCAGCGGCTCAAAGACCGCGCCATTGGCGTCGAAACAGGCGGCGAACGTAATCGAGTCCTCGAACCCGAGCCACTCCGCGAGTTCTCGCTCGAGAAGCCGGTGGTGCTCATGCGTGCCGCAGATGAACCGAACCGAGGCCATGCCGTAGCCTTGATCCTCTGCGCCCTGCTGCGCTGCACGGATCAATTCAGGGTGGTCGGCGAGACCGAGATAGTTGTTGGCACAGAAATTCAAGGCACGGATGGTTTTGCCGCCTTGCGTGATCGTGACCTCGGGTCCCTGTTTGGAGGTGATCAAGCGCTCAGGCTTGGTCAGGCCCTCGTCATCGATCTCTTGAAGGGTGTCGCGGATGCGGGCGTAGAAGGCGTCGGTCAAAGCGTTTTCCTCAAGATCGAGCGCTGCCTCTTGCGAACGCGGGCGCCGTGATTAGCTGACATCGGGTCGTCTAACGGGAAAACGCCTCATGATACAGCCGCCTGGCACCCATCTCGCTGAGATCAATATCGGCCGAACACGCGGTACGACGGACAGCCCCGTGATGGCGGAGTTCATGAAGCGGCTCGATGCGATCAATGCTCTGGCGGAGCGCTCGCCCGGTTTTGTTTGGCGCCTGACAGGCGATGGCGATCACGCGATGGATGTGCGCTATTCGGATGACCCGCTGGAGGCGATCAACATGTCGGTGTGGGAGACCCCAGCTGATCTCGTCCAGTTCGTTTGGAAGACCGCGCACCAGAAGGTCTACAACCGCAAGGCCGAATGGTTTGAGGCGCCAACCAAGCCGCATTTCGTGATGTGGTGGGTGCCCGAGGGCCACCTGCCCACCGTTGCGGAGGCTTTCGAGCGACTTGAGCACTATCGCGAACACGGCCCATCGGAGCAGGCCTTCGGGTGGATGGATCTGCCGGAAGCCAAGGTCTTCCAAGAGCGACGTTGTGCCTAACAGCGCACCCCATCCAAATCTTGGGTGAAATAGGCTAACAGCGAGCTATGGATCAGCTTTCGTTCCCAGATGTCTCGGTTTTCGCGGCGCCGCTCTACCTCATGCTCATTGCGATTGAGGTGTTTTTGCTGTCGCGCCATGGCCGCAAAGAGGAGGTCACCAAGGACCTCACGACCAACCTCATCATGGGCACCGGGAACGCGATCTCGACCTTCACCCTTTGGGGCGGGATCGGGCTGTTCATGCTCTGGATCTGGCAGTTCCGGCTGTTTGATCTCGGCGTGACCTGGTGGAGTTTTGCCGTCGCGATGGTGGCCAAGGACTTCGTCTATTACTGGGTCCACCGGTTCCAGCACCGGGTGCGGTGGTTCTGGGCGAACCACGTGGTCCACCACTCCAGCCAGGGCTACAATCTCTCGACGGCGCTGCGGCAGCCTTGGTTCTCCGTGCTTGCGCCGACCTATCTTCTCGGGATCCCTGTCTTTCTGCTGGGCGTTCATCCCGCGCTGTTCGCTTTTGCTGGCGCGATCAATCTCTTCTACCAGTTCTTCATCCATACCCAGGCGGTCAAGCGCCTGCCTGCGCCGATCGAAGCGGTTTTCAACACGCCGTCCCACCACCGGGTGCATCACGCGACCAACCCGCGCTATCTCGACAGCAATTACGCGGGCATCCTCATCATCTGGGACCGGATGTTTGGCACATTCGAGCCGGAGCGCGACGACGAGCCCTGTGACTTTGGTCTCGTCAGCAACATCACGACCCAAAACCCGCTGATCGTTGCGACCCATGAATATTGGGCGATCCTCAAGGACGTTTTCCGCCGAGGCCTCAAGCCGATGGAGCGCTTTCGCTATGCGCTCGCTGAGCCTGGCTACAGCCATGACGGCAGCCGCATGACGACGGCGCTGATTAAGGAGAAAGCGGGCGTGAGGTTGTCCGGCGGACAGACCTCCACTATGGCCGCCGAAACGAAAGCCCAGCCTGGAGCCATCTCCTCTTGAACGCCCTTTTCGACCTGCTGATCGCCATTCTCGAACTCTACAAACTCGTCCTGATCGTGACGATTATCTTGAGTTGGTTGTTCGCGTTCGGCGTCCTCAATCGCTACAACCAGATCGTCGATGCGATCTGGAATGTGTGCACCGCGCTGACGGAGCCTGTGCTCAAGCCGATCCGCAACATGCTGCCTTCGATGGGCGGTTTGGATCTCTCGCCGATCGTCGTCTTTCTCGCGATCCTGTTCCTGCAGTCGTTTATCAGCAACGATCTCCGCCCGGCACTGACTTAGGGAGCAGGCCAGATGCCCGCTGCATTGATTGACGGGAAGGCGGTCGCCGCAAGCCTTCGTGAGAAGGTGGCAGAGGCGGCTGGCACGCTGCCCCGCAAACCCGGTCTCGCCGTGGTGCTGGTCGGTGACGATCCGGCGAGCCAGGTCTATGTGCGGAGCAAGGAGAAGGCGTCGGCCAAGGCCGGGATGGTTGGCACTGTCCACCGGATGCCCGCGACCTCATCGCAGGCCGAGGTGGTGGCACAAGTTCGTCAGCTGGCGGATGATAATGCCATCGATGGAATCCTGGTCCAGCTTCCCTTGCCCGATGGTCTTGATGCCGACGAGGTGATTGCGGCCATCCCCGCGGAGAAGGACGTCGATGGGCTGACTGCCACCAGCGCAGGACAATTGGTGCTGAGCCAGCCAGGCCTCACTCCGTGCACGCCGCAAGGCTCAATGCGCCTGATCCGCGAGGTGATGCCCGATCTTTCCGGCAAAAGCGCGGTGGTCGTTGGTCGCTCGATCCTGGTGGGCAAGCCGCTGGCTCTTTTGCTTCTTGAGGCGAACGCCACCGTCACCATGGCTCATTCGCGTACGGCGGATCTTGGCGCTGTGTGCCGTGAGGCTGATATTCTCTGCGTGGCCGTGGGCAGGCCTGAAATGGTGACAGCCGATATGATCAAGTCCGGCGCCGTGGTCATTGATGTCGGCATCAACCGGGTCGGCCAGGGTGAGGAAAGCCGCCTTGTGGGCGATGTCGCCTTTGATGGCGCAAAGGACGTGGCCGGAGCGATCACGCCTGTACCTGGCGGGGTTGGGCCGATGACCATTGCGTGCCTGTTGCGGAACACCGTTGTAGCATCAGCGCGCCGGCAGGGCGTCGCCGTTCCTCAGATCTTGCTCTGAGCTTTCAGCAAAAAGACGCCGAACCAGTCCTGAGGGTCGGTCCAACAGGCTTCGACCTCCCACCCCGCGCGCCCGGCGAGACGTGTCATGCTGTCCTTAGTGAACTTGTGAGAGTTCTCGACATGCAGACGTTCGCCTTTGGCGAAATGGAACGTCTGATCACGGATCACGACGTCCTGATCGGCCAGCGCTTCCGCATAGATCTCGATCCGGCGCTCCTCTCCATTCCAAAGGGCAACATGCCGGAAGCTCTCGACGTCGATGGACGCGCCGAGCTCCCGGTTGATCCGCCGCAGGAGGTTGAGGGTGAATTCGGCGGTGAGCTGCTGGCGGTCATCATAGGCGGCGATCAGCACCGCTTCGTCTTTGACCAGATCAGCGCCAAGAAGGAACCGGCTGCCCTCGCCAAGGTCGCGGCGCGCGCCAGCAAGGAAGCCTTCCGCGCCGCCTTTGTCAAAATTGCCGATGGTGGAGCCAGGAAAGAAGCCCACCCGTGACGGCGCATCGAGGAAAGCGCTGGGCAATTTCACTTCCTGCAAAAAATCGCCCAGTACGCCGTGGATATCGACGGACGGAAAGGACTGACGGAGGGCGTCGGCTGAAGCGTTCAAGAACTCATCGGCAACATCGATCATCACGTAGACGGAGGGTTCGACGGCCTTGATCAAGCGGCGGGATTTGATGCCGGCCCCGCTGCCAAACTCGGCAATCGCGGGCTCTGGGCCAAGATGCGCAGGCAATTCTCCGAGCACGGTGCGCATGATCTGCTCTTCCGTGCGCGTTAAGTAGTAGTCCTCCGTCTGGGTGATGTCTTCGAACAGCTGAGAGCCGCGCTCATCATAGAGCCATTTGGGGGACAGGCTCTTCTGGGGCTTCGAAAAGCCGGCCAGGACCTCTTGCAAAAACTCGTGGCTCACAGAGCGTTCCCCGGCGGCGAGACGACGACCAAGGCCTATGGGGCTTGGGCCGTGACATCAACAGTGCCGGTGCGATTTACGCGGGTGCACTCAAGAATAGTAAGACCGGTACCACTCCACAAAGCGGCCGAGACCTTCGTTGAGGGATGTCGTCGGATCATAACCGATCAATTCGCGCGCCTTGCCAATATTGGCCCAAGTTTCGCGGACATCGCCCGGTTGCATGGGCTTCATCCGTTTAGTCGCGGTCGCACCGAGATGCTCTTCGATAGAGGAAATGAGGCTCATCAACCGTTCGGGCTTGTCATTGCCGAGGTTGAAGACCCTGTGCGGCACATCGCCTCCTGAGGCGCCCGGCGGGTGATCAAGGGCGCCAAGAATGCCCTGCACGCAATCGTCGATATAGGTGAAGTCGCGGCCCATATCGCCTTGGCCAAAAACCTCGATCGGCTCGCCGGCCAAGATCTTCTTTGTAAAGATCATATAGGCCATGTCGGGCCGACCCCATGGGCCGTACACGGTGAAAAACCGAAGGCCGGTCAAGCGTAGTGCGTAGAGCGATGCGTAGCTGTCAGCGAGCAGCTCGCCAGACTTTTTGGTGGCACCGTAAAAGGAAGCGGGCGTGTCGGTGCGGTCGCTCTCGCTGAACGGGATCGCGCTGTTGCGGCCGTAGATCGACGAAGAGGAGGCATAGACGCAGTGTGCGACCTTCCGGTGCCGTGCGAGCTCAAGGATCTCGGTTTGCCCGACGAGGTTGCTCGCCGCATAGGCCAGCGGCTCATCAATCGAGTAGCGCACTCCGGCCTGGGCGGCGAGGTGGATGATGTGGTCGATGGGTGCGTCGCGTAAGGCGGCCATCGCCTTCCCGTCGGCGATGTCCATTTTGCGGAACTGAAAGCCCGGCTTGCCTTCAAGCTGCCGAAGGCGGGCTTCTTTCAGCGACACATCGTAATAGGCGTTGAGATTATCGATCCCGATCACCTCATCACCGCGAGCGAGCAGGGCTTCCACCGTGTGATAGCCGATAAAGCCTGCTGCGCCGGTGACGAGGATGGCCATAAAGGGTCGGCGGCTCCATGCTGTCGCCCTGCCGCTAAGTGCCGGTGTTCTAAGGGAGACGAAGTGTGAAACGTCCTGGCCCGGTAGGGCTTTTTGGTGGCTCCTTCAACCCGCCGCACGCGGGGCACCGGGCACTGGTGCTGCATGCGCAAAGGCGGCTGGGGCTCACCCGGGTTCGGATCCTCGTCTCGCCGCAAAATCCGCTGAAGAGCGCCGAGACCTATGGCTCACTTGATCAGCGCCTGGCCGCAACGGAAGCGATGATGCGCGGCGTGCGCGGTGTGAGTGTGGAGCCCGAGGCGGCCGAAGGCCCTGCTTTTGCTGTCGATACCGTGGAGAGGGCGCTCAGCCAGGCTTGCGGTGTTCCTCTTGTCTACCTGATGGGCGCGGACAGCTTTGCCGGTCTTCACCGGTGGAAGGATTGGACGTCGATCATGGAGGCTCTACCGCTCGCCGTGGTCAACCGTCCGGGGGAGCGCTTAGGGGCGATCAAAGGGCCCGCCGGACGTCGCTACGCAGCGGCCCGAGTGCCTGAGCGCGAGGCGCGGTCTTTGCCTTTCCGGAGCGCGCCAGCATGGTGTTTTTTGACGGGTCTCAACCAAAAGATCAGCTCAAGCGAGATTCGTCGCGTCCAAAACCCCTTATAGAAACCGGCAAGGCATGCTATCGGCTTTCTTGCTTCTGTATTGAGAAGCGCCTGATGGAGAAAAGTGCTGATCACCTCCCCGCATGCGGATGTTTCGAACATCCCCAGTCATGCCGCCTCCGCTTCGGATGAGTCCGAAGCCGCGCTCCCTGCCGACGAGATTGCCAGTCTGGTGCTGGCGCGTCTGGATGAGGAAAAGGCGGACAACATCGTCACGATCGACCTGACGGGCAAATCCGACGTCGCTGACACGCTTGTGATCGCTTCTGGCCGATCACAGCGCCATGTTGGTGCGCTAGCGGATAAGCTCGCGCGCGCGTTGAAAGAGACCGGCCTTGGCCATGTCGCAACGGAAGGCTTGCCTGCCTGCGACTGGGTGCTGCTCGACGCTGGTGACGTCATTGTCCACCTGTTCCGGCCCGAGGTTCGTGAGTTCTATAACCTCGAGCGGATCTGGGCGCCCGAACGCTTCCAGCCAGCCTCGGCGGAGTAGGGTGCGGCTGTCGCTCCTCGCCGTCGGGCGGGAGCATAAGCGCGACCCCCTCGAAGAGGTCGGCGCGGACTACCTCAAGCGAGCCCGCGGCGTAGCCGGACCATTGGGGCTGAAAGGTCCCGAGCTTCGTTTCATCGCGCCCGGCAAAGGAAGCGATCCGCAAGGCGAGGCGGAGCGGCTCCGCGCGGCGGTCGCGGGATCAGCTGTGCTTCTTGATCAGCGTGGCCAGTCGTGGTCCTCCGATGAGATCGCCGGGCACATCGCACAACTCCGCGACAGCGGCATCTCTGACCTCTCCTTCTGCATCGGCGGGGCAGATGGTTTTGATCCCGCTTTCCGTGAGGAGGTGACAAGGGCTGGGGGCAAACTCCTCTCCTTCGGCCGGGCGGTTTGGCCCCATGCGCTTTGCCGTGTGATGCTCGCCGAACAGCTCTACAGAAGTCTCGCGATCTTAAGCGGACATCCTTATCACCGGGCGTGATGATTCTTCTTTCTGCCATGATGCTGGCGCTCAGCGTCCAGACCAATTCCCAAGACGAGGCGACGCGGCTCGAGGATCTCGAGCGCGAAATTGCTGAGAAGGAACGCTCGGCTGCGGAGATCAGGACCCGCACAGAGGAGATGGAGCCGACGCTCAACCGGTTGCGCGGGCAAATCGTCTCCACAGCGTCAGCGCTGCAAGCAGCCGAGGCGCAGGCGACCCAGCTGGAGCAGGACCTCCAGTCGATCGGCGCGCGGGAAGCGGTCGCATTGGAAGAGCGCGATGCGCGCAGCATGGAGCTGAGCCAGGTCTTGGGCGCGCTTCAGAACTTGGAGCGCTCGAAGCCGCCCGCCCTTGTCGTCTCCCCAGATGATGCGCAGCAAGCGGCACTGGCGGCGATCGCGCTCTCCTCGCTGACTCCGCGGCTCGCGCAAATCGTCGAAGATCGGAAGGATGAGATTGTCCGTCTCGCTGAACTTCGCGTGGAAAAGCGGGATGCGCAGCGGCGCCTTGAGGACACCAATGCCGCGCTCGCGGAACGGCGCCGTCTCCTGCAGGGTCTGCTCGATGAGCGGGAGTCGGTGTTCGATCGCGATATGGCAGCGCTTCAGCGCGTCGAGCGCGAAACCCAGCGCCTCGCGGCTGAAGCCTCGAGCCTAAGGGATCTGATCCGGCGTCTCCGTGAGCTGCCGAGCGCCGATGAGGTCATCGAAACCTACCAGCGGTCGCGCCGTGACCTCGATCTGCCGGACACTTTCGCTGCGGCGCGCGGCCGGCTCGCCTACCCCGTCGCTGGCCTCGTTGTGGGGCGCTTCGGCGAGCGCGACGGATCCGGCGAACGGCGCGAATCGGTGGAGCTGCGCGCACGGCCAGGCGCCGTCGTCACCGCGCCCTATGCGGGTACCGTTCGATGGGCGTCCGATTTTGGGACGCTCGGCAATGTTCTGATCATCGATGTCGGCGGCGGCTATGCCACTGTGCTTCTCGGGCTTGAGACCTTCATTGTGCAAAAGGACCAGCGGATCAGTGCAGGCGAGCCCGTCGGGATCATGCCGCAACGCTCAGGCGCGGCGCCGCTTCGGCTTCAGGTGCGACGAAGCGGAACACCAGTCGATCCAACCCCTTGGTTCATCGATCCCTAACGCTCCCATTATTGTTTTTTCACGCCGTTCGCCGTTTCTCGGCTTTGCTTTGGCCGAGATTCGATGACACATTTAAAGCTATCGCAAATGACAGAGCGCACCCTGACCCCTCTTTCGATCCCAGACAGCGCCGGAAAGTTCTTATGAAGCGTCTCGACACCCCTCCCGCACGCGCGTCCAAGCCTTTGTCCGCTATGGCGTTTGGTGCCCTTCTCGGTGGTGCTGCGACGGCGGCTTTGCTTACGGCCGGGTTCGCGCGCTCGGGTTTCGATGCGGAGACCTTCCGCCAGCTCGATCTCTTCGGTGAGGCGTTCGAGACGGTGCACCGAAATTATGTCGAGGATCCCAATGACAGCGAGCTGATGGAGGGCGCGATCGGCGGCATGCTGTCGAGCCTCGATCCGCATTCGAGCTACCTGCCGCCTGACGATCTCGACACCATGCAGGAGCAGACCCGCGGCACCTTCGGCGGTCTCGGCATCCAGGTCGTGCAGGAGCGCGAGGGCGCGGGGCGCGGTCTCGTCAAAGTGATCTCGCCGATCGACGACACCCCTGCTGACCGCGCTGGCATTGAGCCCGGCGACCTCATTTTCGAGATCGATGGCGAGAGCGTTTTCGGCATGTCCCTCAACGAGGCGACGGCGCTGATGAAAGGCGAACGCGGCACCAGCGTGACGCTCCGCGTGGCCCGGGAGGATGTCAGCGAACCGCTCGAGTTTGAAATCGTGCGCGACATCATTGTCGTGAACCCGATAGCGTCGCGGGTTGAGCGCGAGCGCTTTGGCTATGTCCGCCTGGCAAGCTTCACCCAGCAGACCGAAGGCAAGATGCTCGAGGCCATCCGTGATCTTGAGCGTGAGACCGGTGACCTCGACGGTATTGTCCTTGATCTCCGCAGCAACCCCGGCGGTCTTCTCGACCAGGCCGTGGCGGTGAGCGATGCTTTCCTTGATGGCGGGGAAATCGTCTCGACGCGCGGGCGTCGCCAGAAAGACTCGATGCGGGAGCTTGGCGAGCGCGGCGATGTGCTCGACGGTCGTCCTATCGTCGTTCTGGTCAATGGCGGCTCTGCCTCGGCCTCTGAAATCGTCGCGGGTGCGCTCCAAGATCGCAACCGTGCGCTGATCCTCGGCACCAAGACCTTTGGCAAAGGTTCGGTCCAGACGATTTTGCCCCTCGACCGCGGTCGGGCAGGTGCCCTTCGTCTGACCACGGCACGTTATTATACGCCGTCGGGTCGTTCGATCCAGGCGCAGGGCATTGTGCCGGACATCGTCATGCCGGTCACGCGTCCAGGCCAAGATGAGCCGGCTACGCGTCGTTCGGAGCGCGATCTCGACGGCGCGCTTGATGTGGCTGAGAGCGAAATTTCGTCCTCTGATGGGGCTACGGTGCAGGACATCCTGATGGAAGGCCAAGAGGCGCTGCGGGCCCAGGAGCGAGAGGAAGAGAACGCGACGGCGCTCTTCATCGAGGCCGTGGAATGTCCCGAAGGTGAGGACTGCCAACTCGAACGCGCTCTTGATCTCCTCGAAGATCAGTCCGAGTTCGGCCAGCTCTTGGCCGATGCCGGCATGATCCAGCGCTAAGCCGGGACCTTCTTGCCGCGTGACTGACCATAGCCCGCGGCGCGTCCTTTTGGGGCGCGGGTTTGCGGGCGATGTCTGCGAACTCTCAGGCCTCAAACGGTCTTGGTCCTGCGCGTTTGGCGACCTGCCATCGCGCAATCCCTTTGCTGCGCTTCACGATCTCGAGGCTTCGCTCGCCGAGGGTGACGCGATCGCCGGGTGGATCGGCTATGAGTGCGCCATCGCTCTCGAGCCGAGCCTTCACTTGCCGCCGCCGCCAGTGAGCTTGCCGATCGCTTGGTTCGGCGTCTTCGGCGCCTCGCGGGCAGCAGCCGATCGCTTGCCGCCCGTCCATGTGCCTGCTCCAACGAGGGTTGATCGTGGTGAGCCCCCCGAGGTCTATCAGGGGCGGGTCCAGAACATCAGGCAACGGATCACGCGAGGCGACGTTTTTCAGGTCAACTATTCCCATCGCCAGACAGCGGAGTTCGCACCGTCGCGGGAGCGCTTGATCGATCAGCTGCCTTGGCCGGATGCGCTGGATGCCGCCTATGGCGCCTTTTTCGACATGGGGGAGGCGTCACTCGTCAGTGCGTCCCCAGAGCTTTTCCTGTCGCTCGAAGGCGATCATTTGGTTGCCGAACCGGTGAAGGGAACGCGGCGACGACGGGCCGACCCTGCGCGCGATGAGCAGGCCCTTGCTGATCTCAAAGCCGACCCCAAAGATCGCGCTGAGAACATCATGATCACCGATCTTCTGCGCAATGATCTGTCCAAAGTCTCGAAGGACGGAACGGTGCGCGAACCCGTGATCTGCGGCGCGCGAACCCATGCGCATGTCCATCATCTCTATAGCCAGGTCGAGGGGCGGCTGCGTGATGACCTTTCGTTTGCCGATGCTCTGGCCGCTGCGTTTCCTTGCGGCTCGGTTACCGGGGCGCCGAAACTTGCGGCGATGGAGGCGATTGCTGAGCTTGAAGGCATGGGGCGCGGCCCCTATTGTGGTGCTGTGATCTATCGGCCCCATCGCGGCAAAACCGCTGCATCGGTGGCGATCCGCACGGCGGTTGTCGACGAACGCGTACGCACCATCGAGGTCAGGAGCGGCGGAGGTGTGACCATTCTCTCTGATCCGGAGGCGGAGTATCGCGAAGCCATCGATAAGGGATACCTCTTTCGGCATTTGGCGGGGCAAGATGATTCTCATCATCGATAACTATGACAGCTTCGTTGAAACCCTGGCGCGCTATGTGCGCGAGGCAGGGTATGAGGCGCGTGTCATGCGCAATGATGCTCTCTCTGCAGAGGAAGTCGCGGCGCTGTCGCCGAAAGGCGTGGTCATGTCGCCTGGGCCCTACACACCGGCGCGGGCCGGGGTATGCCGATCCCTGCCTTCAGCGCTTGCGGCCACGCCGATCCTTGGCGTTTGCCTTGGTCATCTTGCGATCGCAGAGGCTTACGGTGGGCTGACGGTTCCCGCGGCGACGCCGATCCATGGCCGATCGACGCCGGTGACCCATGATCGCTCAAAGCTTTTCGACGGCGTGCCGAGCCCCTTTGAAGCCGGTCGCTACCACGCGCTCCTCGCCGATCTTGCATCGACGGCGCTTATTGCCTCGGCATGGTCAGCAGACGGCGAATTGATGGCCTTCCGGCATCCTGAGCGGCCGCATCTCGGTGTCCAGTTTCATCCTGAGTCGCTTCTCACCGACGGTGGACGAACACTGATGGAGAATTTTCTGGCCATGACGGGAGGATCGCGTGCTTTGGCTTGATGGCAAGCGTGTCGGTGACGATGAGCTTCTATTTTCAGCGCAAGAGCGTGGCCTTCTCCTTGGCGACGGTATCTTCGAAACCCTCCGTATCATGAATGGCAGGCCGCTGCTCCTTGGTCGCCATCTGCGCCGGCTTGAGGGCGCAGCGCGGGCGCTTGGGTTTTCCGCTGACCTCTCGGGGATTGAAGCCGCCGCCCGGGACGCGGCCTCGCAAGCCGACACGGCATCGATGCGGATCACTGTCTTGCGCGGCGTGGGTCCGCGCGGTCTTCTGCCGCCGCCAGAACCGCAGCACAGAACGCTGATCGCGGTCTCCCCAGCGGGATCTCGGCAACCAGCCCTCCGCCAAGTGATTATCGCCGCAACCCGCCGGAACGAAGGCTCGCCGCTCAGCCGGATGAAATGTGTGAGCTATGCGGATCAAGTGATCGCGCGCATGGAAGCGAACGCAGCGGGCGCGGAGGACGCGATCATGCTCAACAACAAGGACGAGCCTGCCTCGACAAGCTGCGCGAACCTGCTTGTGCTGATGGACGCAGGATGGGTGACGCCGCCGGTCGAAACCGGCCTTCTGCCGGGCATCGTGCGGGAGGTTCTCATCGAAAAGGGGCTGGTCGCGGAAGCACGGGTCACCCTCGATGCTGTCCGCACACGTCCTCTTTTGCGCACGAACAGTCTGATCGGCGTGGAGCCTCTCCAGCTCGAGGGAGGCCCGTCCGCGGAACCGGGCGATTACGCGGCCTTGACGGAGGCCCTGAGCGCGGCGGAGAGAGACGAAGAATGAAAAGCTTCACTTTCACCGAAGACAAGATCACCCAGATCCTCGGCTCTCTCATCGCTGATGAGCTGGCGCGCCGGCATGCCCGCTATATTGAGACGCTGGTTCATTCGGGCTGGGGCGCGGACACCAAGCTTGGCGCGGGCGGTGTTGAGGCGACACCAGAGCAGCAAGCCGATTGCGCTGCGCGGGCGGCGGAGTTTTTCGGCCTCGATGCGGCGCTGCTGACGACGACGCCGAAGGATACGATCGGCGACTGGGCTGCGCGGCTTGCGGACCTCGTGAGGGACGAGCTCGTCTCGTTCACGTTCTATCCCGCAACGCAAAGCGGCGAAGCCTCATCGCGCCATGCCGCCGATGACATCTTTCAGGATGGCGCAGCGGTCGCTTCGCTTTTGGCTGGGCGCAGACGGACCATTTCGATGGTACCGACGCACTCGCTTCTAGGCTTGGTCAGCGTATTGATCGCGCCGAACCTGCAGCGGGTGGAGAGCGTCGATGCCCGGCGCCTCTCGCCAGACGAGCTCTCCGAGAAGCTGACCTTTGGGGATTTGGTCGTCGCGACACCGACCCTGTGGCGCTACCTCGTCACCACCCTGCCGGAGATCCCGGGCAACGTTGTCGCGCTCTCCTTTGGTGAGGCGCTGACCATGGATCTTGCGCAAAAGCTGCGGCAGCGCGGCCTCGGTGCGATCCGTGAGCTCTACGGCTCCACCGAAACCGGCGTGGTCGGCTGGCGGGACTCACAGAGCGAGCCCTTCGTTCTTTTCGATCACTGGGAGCGCGACGGCGATGCGATCATCCGTCAGCGTCCCGATGGCCGCTCCTTGCGTCTCATTCCGATGGATGAGGTCGAGTGGGACGGCAAGCGCGCTTTCCGCCTCGCCGGACGCCGCGACGGGGCTGTGCAAATCGGCGCGATCAACGTCTTTCCAGCACAGATCGGCGATGTGATCGCGGAGCATCCGGGCGTGGTGGGCTGCGATGTCCGATTGTCGCGGCGATCAGGGGCGCTGGACCGCCTCATCGCCGATATCACCGTGGCGCCCGGCCTCGAGCCCGATGAGGACATGGCCTGGGCGATTGATGAATGGTGCCGCAGCAAATTGCGACCTGCTGAGAGACCAAGGATTTACCGTTTCCGGTCTGAAGCCTAAGCGACCCTTCACTCTTTGGCGCTACAACATCACAACCGGAGGGTGTTGTGGTGGCCAAGAAGAAATCGACAAAGGCGCAAGCAATCTTTCTGAATTCTATGGATGTCGCACTGCTTATCAATTTAGTGCTGGCGATCTCTGTGGTTTTTGTTTCCCTGGTTTAACCTGAATTTTTTCACACACGTCTAAGGCCAAGGCTGCCCTTCGATGAACCGGGGGAGGCCGTTCTTGTTCCGCAGGCTGCGTATCTTGCTCGTTGATGCACTCGTCATGTTGGCGATTGGATCGGTGGTGCTTGTGGTGATGACACGGCAACCTGCGAGTTCTGCGGCCACCCTCATCCTTGCAGAACCTTTGACCGCCAGCGTCGGCACCAGCTTGCCGTTGCGCGATGCCAATCGCGGGACAGAGCTGTCGAAGCGGATCTACAGCGGTGAGGACGTGGCGAGCGCCGTCATTGCGCGGCGGGAAAACCAGGGCCTGATCTTCCCCGGCGACCGGGTCGATATCTTTGACTGGCAGGGCACCGAGCCCTTGTTCCGCGACCTTCCGGTGATCGCGATTGACCCGGCCGAAAGCGGCCAGGTGCGGATGACCTTCGCGCTCCGCGTGCGCGATGTGCAGCGCTTCAAAGATGCCCGGCAGCGGTCGATTTTCACCGCCAGCCGCAGCGCGCTCCGCCGCTCTGTGGGCCGGGCGGATTTCGATCCTGCGATGGGTGAGGTGATCGAGCGCCGGTTCGAGCCCGAGCAGTGGAACCACCGGCTCCCGTCGCGTTGAGCGCATTGCACACGCCGGCCCAACAAGCGTAAGCCTCACGCCCAACTTGGCTTGCGGGGTCCTTCATGTCGTCACCGATTGTTGTGGATGCGGAACGCGGCAGCGCAGCCACGCCGCTTTACCTTCTAGGCTCCGGCGACCCGCTTCCCCCCGGCGCTGAGGCCATGGCAGAGATCCAGCAGTTCGACGGCGGACTTGATCAGGTCGCATACTTTGAAGGCGGTGTGCTGATTGGCGCTGGTGACGGACGTGAGCCCTTGGCTCTTGGCGCGGCAGCGATGAAGCTCCCTGCGGGCGACTACCGCCTTGCCTCTTTGCCAAATGGTGCGAGCGAGGAGCTGACCGTGCTGGGTTTCGCACTCGGCGCCTACCGGTTCTCCAAATACGTGCCTGACAAGGGGCCCGCGCCGACACTGATCGTGGAGCGTGAGCTGCTTGCCGATCAGGCCAACGGCACAGCCGCCGCGATGGGGCTAACCCGCGATCTCATCAACACACCTGCCGAAGAGATGGGCCCGGACGCGCTTGAAGCAGCCGTGCAAGACCTCGGAAGACGCTTCGACGCCGAGGTCTCGACCGTGTCCGGCGACGCATTGGTGCAGGGCTTTCCCTTGGTCCATGCGGTGGGCCGAGCCGCCGCCATCGCGCCCCGTTTGATGGAGCTCAGGTGGCGCGGCGGGGGTGAGCACAGCTTCACGCTGATCGGCAAGGGCGTCTGCTTCGACACAGGCGGGCTCAACCTCAAAAACGGCAAGGGCATGGCCCTCATGAAAAAGGACATGGGCGGCGCCGGGACGGCGCTGGGCCTCGCGCAGCTGATCATAGAGCGCCAGCTGCCGATCTCCTTCCGGCTTCTCGTGCCTGCGGTGGAAAATGCCGTGTCAGGATCGTCCTTTAGGCCCGGCGACGTTTTCCGGTCCCGCGCGGGACAATCGGTTGAGATCTCCAACACAGATGCGGAGGGTCGCCTGATCCTTGCCGACGCGATTGCCTATGCGTCCGAAGAGAAGCCCGACCGGATCATGACGCTCGCGACCCTGACGGGCGCGGCGCGCATTGCTCTGGGGCCTGATTTGCCGCCGATCTATTCGACCGACGAGGATTTTCAGCGTGCGATCTGCGAGGCCGGGATGGAGATCGGCGACCCGCTTTGGCCGATGCCGTTCTGGGAGCGCTACAACAGCTATCTGCGCTCCGACATTGCGGATGTGAACCATGCCGCATCGACACCGTTTGCCGGTTCGATCACTGCAGCTTTGTTTCTGAAACGCTTCGCGGGCGAGGGCAGTTTCACGCATATCGACACCTTCGCGTGGAACCCTTCCTCCCTTCCCGGACGACCCAAAGGCGGGGAAGCGCTGACCCTCCGGGCAATCTTCACAGCGCTTGAGCGCGAGTTTTCTCAACAATCGCAGTGACACCCCGAATGGAGCTTTCGCTCTTCGCGCGAAGCACAGTAAGGGCCTCTTCATAGAGATTAACGACTTGTTGACTCTTCGGATGCTCAACAGGTGGGTGGGCCTGATTCGCCCCCTGATAAACAGGAGTGCTCGCTGGCATGAGAGCCGCGCTTCAGGGAAGCCTCATCGCCGTTTTTGCGGCTTTAACGCTGAGCCTTGCGGTTTTGCTGATGCAAAGCGGCGGGTCTGCGCAACTCGGCCAGGCGCTCCTCGCGGTGAACCCCACATACGCTGTCACAGGCGGGGCGGTCTTCTTCGCGCTCGCAGCATTGCTTTGGGCGATTCGGACGGCGTCGGCGAGTCGCCACGTGACCTCCGACTGGTCCAGGCGCCTCGCGCGTATGGAAGCGCAGCTCGAAAAATCCGAGTCCGTCCTAGCGAGCCATCCAGGCCTGGTGCTTGTTTGGTCAGAGAATGACGACGAGGCGATCGATGGTTGGGGTCGGCCCCGCGTGCTTGGCGGGCCAGCAGCGCTCGCCAGTTTGATCACCTTCGCTTCGAAAGACCCAGACGCCTTCCGCCGGCCTGCCGAAAGCTTGCTCGACGCGTTCGGGGATCTGCATGTCACGGAAGATCACGTTCAAGCGAAATCGGAAACGCTCCGTACCAAGGTCTTCCGCCTGCGTCAGGAGGGGCTCTCTTTCTCAGGGACGCTGGTGACCGAAGAAGGCCGCTCGATCGAGTGCGACGGCCGGGTTGCGGGTGATCAGGTGACCTTATGGCTAACGGACCCGGCCGTTCGGCTGGCCGAAGAAGCAGGGATGGTCGGCCAGGCGCGGGACAAGGCGTCCGATCTTCACGGCGCCTTCAACCATCTCGACCGCGCGCCGATTGCTGCTTGGCGCCGGGACGCGGACCTCAAGATCGAGTGGGTCAACAAGGCCTATGTCGAGATGGTCGAAGCGATCAATCTTGAGGAAGTGATCTCCGAACAGCGGGAGATCGACCCGGGCTTCCGCAAGGTCGCAGAAAAGGCGAAGACGGAGCATGAGCGGAGCGGCCGCAAAGCCGCCGATGATCTCATTCGCGTCAATATCCGTGGTCAGCGCCGGGTTTTGCGGGTCATTGAGCAGCCCATGCATGCCGCAGGTGGCCGCGTGTCGATGGCGGGTCTCGCGATCGATGTGACCCGACAAGACAAGGCGCAAGAAGAGCTCCGCCGCCACCAAGAGGCGCACCGCCAAACCCTCGATCAGCTCGGCACCGCTGTCGCGGTCTTCGGGCCAAACCAGCATCTTGAGTATTACAATCAAAGCTTCGTCGAGCTTTGGGGCCTTGAGGAGGCGGAGCTCCGCCACAATCCGAGCCACGCCGAAGTCTTGGATCGTCTGCGCCATGAAGAACGGCTTCCCGCCCAGGCTGATTTTGCGCAGTGGAAAGAGCAGCAGCTTCGTGTCTACACAGACGACGGCAATGACGGCTCTGAACCTGATGATATCTGGAGCCTGCCCAACGGCCGGACGCTTCGGGTCGCGACGCGCCGCCATGCCCTTGGCGGCATTGCCATTGTTTTTGAGGACATCACCCAGACGGTGGAGCTGCAGACGCTCTACCAAACCCAGATCAAGGTGCAGCGGGCGACCCTCAACAATCTGACCGAAGGCGTCGCGGTCTTTGGCGCTGATGGGCGCATGGCGCTTTTCAACCAGTCCTTCCTCGACCTTTGGGGGCTCTCAGAAGAAGAACTCGAGAACTCTCCGCATTTCGATCGTCTGTCGGCAGAGTTTGTCGAGATGGCGCCGAACGCGATGGACGATTTCAAAGCGATGAAGCGGCGGATCGTCAGCTTCTCGCCGCAAGATCGCCAGACCGAAGCGGGCGGCCCCTTCAAGCTCAAGGATGGCCGCTGGATGGCGTATGCCACCTCGCCGCTGCCCGATGGCGCGACGCTGGTCAGTTTCATCGACATGACCGACAGCCAAGAGCGCCAGAAGGAGCTTGAGGTCAGGAACCAAATCCTTGAAGAGGCCGATCGGATCAAAACGCGGTTCACGAACCATATCTCCTATCAGCTGCGTGACCCTCTCAACGTCATCAAGGGCTTTGCTGAGGTCCTTGAGAATGAGTTCGCTGGTCCGCTGACAGATCGCCAGAAGGATTATACTGCCGCGATTGTTGCCTCGTCGCTCAAGCTTCTCGATCTTGTCGACGACATTATCGATCTGGCGGCCGTCGATGCGGGTCAGCTCGACCTTGAGATGGACTATGTCGAAGTCCGCTCGCTGATGGAAAACGCCAAAACCTATGCCGCGCTCAAGGCCGAAGACAGCGAGATCAAGCTGACCATCGAGTGCGACGACAGCGTGGGTCAGATCCGCGGCGACGAACGTCGCCTCAAACAGGTGCTGTTCAATCTCCTTGCCAACGCGTTCCAGTTCACCGGCCCCGGCGGCGAGGTGACGATCGGCGCGGAGCGTGAGGGGGACATGGTCCGTCTTTGGGTCACCGACACCGGTCGCGGTGTGACCCCGGCCGACCAAGCCAAAGTCTTTGAGCGCTATGAGGCCGCAGGGCCCGGCGCTGGCGCGGGCGTTGGCCTTGCTCTTGTGAACAGTTTTGTGGGCCTCCATGGCGGTTTTGTCCGGCTTTCGAGCCGTGAAGACGAGGGCACCACAGTCACTTGCCACCTGCCTGCTGACGGCCCCGCCGAGCAGTACATGGCTGCTGAATAAAGACGGTTTCTTCGCACTCCACGTGTCACTACACTCCCCGACAAAAAGCTGGGGAAGCGCATGCTCAAACGTCTAGGGCTTACGGCCGGAGTTTTTCTTTTCGCGTTGGTCGGAACGCTTATCTTTGGATCGCAAATGGCCCGTTGGGAACGGCTCGCGGCGCTCGAGGGATATGATCCGCCAGCGGCCTATCGCATCGAGCGCGATGCTTACGGCGTGCCCACGATCTATGGCGAGACCGATCCCGCAACGGCCTATGGCCTTGCGATCGCCCACGCCGAGGACGATTTTGAGACGATCCAGCATCGCCTCGCGGCGGTCCGTGGTCAGCTCGGACCTATCCTCGGGACAGAAGGCGCGGCGATTGACTATTTCAAGCATCTGATCGCCGTTGATGAGCAGCTGGTGCGGTCCTGGCATCTCGTCTCGCCGGAGACCAAGGCGATGGCCCAGGCCTATGCGGACGGCATCAACGCTTACGCCTATGAGCATCCAGACGAGATCCTCCGCCACCAGATGTTCCCGGTACGGGCGACTGATATTGTCGGCGGGTTTGTGATGGTCTCGCCGCTCTTTTTCGGTCTTGATGATGTCGTCCAAGATCTCTTTGAAAGCCAGGAGGTGCCGCATTCGACCGGGCCCGAGCGGCGCGGCTCCAACGCCTTTGCTTTTGCGCCCGAGCGCATGGCGGACGGCTCGACCATGCTGATCTCCAATTCGCACCAGCCCTGGGAAGGCCCCGCGGCCTGGTACGAGGCGCGTGTCGCTTCGGGTGAGGGCTGGGCTATCTCTGGGGCGCTGTTCCCCGGCGTTCCCTTCATTCTTATGGGGTACAATGAGAACTTGGGCTGGACCAACACCGTCAATGTGCCCGACCTCACCGACATCTTTGAACTCGAGATGAACGAGGCTGGGGATCAGTACATGCTCGACGGGGAGTGGCGCGATCTCGGCGAGAGGCGGGTCTGGCTTAAGGTCCGGGCTGGCCCCATTATCCTTCCTGTTCCTCGAACGGTCTATAGCTCCGTCCACGGCCCAGTGATGAAGAACGACAATGGCGTCTTTGCCTTCCGCTATGCAGGTATGGGTGAGGTGCGCCACATGGAGCAGTACTACCTCCTCAACAAGGCGCAGTCCTTTGACGAGTGGCAGGAGGTGATGGCGATGCAGGCGATCCCTGCCACCAATTTTGTGTATGCGGATCGTGAGGGCAACATCGCCTATCTCTACAACGCGTCTTTCCCGGACCGTTCGCCGGAGATCGATTGGTCAGGTGTGATGCCGGGCAATGATTCAAGCTATCTTTGGACGGACTACGCGCCGCAGAGCATGATCCCTTACCTCGTCAACCCGGATGCGGGCTATGTGGTGAACGCCAACAACACTCCGTTCCTCGCCACCGCGCCAACAGATGATATGGCGGCCGAGGACTACGCTGAGCTTTACGGCATCGAAACAAAGGTCAGCAATCGGATCTTACGGGCAATTGGGCTTCTGGAAGGGTTTGAGACCTTTGATCGCCAGTCGATTGACCGAGTGAAGTACGACACGGCCTATGATCAAGCCTCGCCTATCGGGTCGATCATGGTCGATTTCATCACGTCGCTTGATGGGTCGTCAGGTGAGCCTGAAGCAGAAGCGCTGATCCGGCAGTGGGACTATGACCTTGACGGGAAGGGGGCAGCTGATGCGCTGGCGGGGCTTGTTCTGCATCAGCTTTATGCAGAATCGCGCGGGTGGACAGAGGTTCTCGGACCCGACGCCGCCTTCGCCAATGCTGTGCAGCGGTTGCGCTCTAACTTTGGTCGGCTCGATCCGCCGCTCACCGATGTTGTCCGGCTTCGTCGCGGTAAGGAGGATCTGCCTCTCACGGGCGGACCGGATGCCTTGCGGGCACTTTACTGGTTGGATGAAGACGACGGCCGGGTCGCGGCTGGCTTCGGCGACAGCTATATCTACTATGTCAATTGGTACCCTGATGGCACAATGAAAGCGGAGACAATCTATCCATTGGGCGCTGCGATGGGCAGACCGCAATCTCCGCATTATGACGATCAGGCGCAGCTCTTCGCGGACAAGTTGATGAAACCATCACCGGTGCCGCGAGCGGAGGACGCTGCGCCTGGCCGCTATTAACCTGCGGCGCGGATCGGACGCGGCAGCGAGGGGGCTTCCCGCTTGGTGCGCTCGCGTTTGGTGCTCGACGGTTGGAACGCAAGCTGTGCATGGTAGGCGCAATAGGGCTTACCGTCGACGCAGGCCTGGCCACAGAAGTGGAAGTCTTCTGATGCAGGATCGCCGATCGGCCACTTGCATTGATTGGTGCCGATCGAGCTGACCGTCAGGCGATTGGTGCCAAAGTCAGTGATCGGAGGAAGGTCACGCAACACCGTGCGCAAAGGTTGCCTCTGCTGCGGCGCTGACGTCACCGTGCGCGCCTCGGTCGTGACTGTTTTCGGCTTTGCTGGTGCCGCTCGGCCTGAGAGCCCAAGCCTGTGCACCTTGCCGATCACTGCGTTGCGGGTCACACCGCCCATGCGTGCTGCGATTTGACTGGCTGAGTGCCCTTCAGCCCAGAGCTTCTTGAGCTCCTCGACACGATCTTCCGTCCAAGCCATCGATGATCCTCCTGGTCTTCGGTCGCTGGAGGGAGGCCCCAGATGTTGATAACCTGTCGCCTCCGACCCAAGATATTGTGACCCAGGAATGCTTACTGCACAAGATAAGTCCTCACCAAGTTATTAAGGTCTAGATCTAGCGGTTGCCGAATTTCTCCACAGATGAGGCTGCGCCCGGCGGCTAAGCCGGGCTAAAGGGGCGATCACACATAAGGAGGCGCAAGACATGGCGCTCGACACAACAGACATGCCCGCGGCGGATGCCCAGGCCTTTGGTGAGCGCCGCTTTGGCCGCTTCAATTGGCTGGGGCTTTGGACGCTCTACAAAAAAGAGGTGCAGCGCTATATGAAGGTCGCAGCCCAGACCGTCTTTGCGCCGATCATCACGACGATGCTCTACCTCACGGTGTTTTTGGTCGCTTTTTCAGGCGCCGACCGCGCTGCGACCATGGGCGGTGAGGTTGTTCCCTTCGCGGCGTTCTTGCCGCCAGGCCTCATCATGATGACGATCTTGAGCAACAGTTTTCAAAACTCCTCTTCCTCACTGATCATCGGTAAGGTGCAGGGATCGCTTGTCGATGTGCTGATGCCGCCGCTGTCGGCCGCGGAGCTGACCATCGCTTTCGTCGCGGGGGCGGCGACGCGCGGGCTCATGGTTGGCTTTGTCACCCTGGTGACGATCGCGGGCTATATGATCGCGACCGGCGGGCCCTTTGCTGTGGCGTCGGTACCCGCGATCCTCTTTTTCTCGATCACAGCGTCGATCCTTCTCGGCGCGATGGGCACGATCGCAGGCATGTGGGCGGAGAAGTTCGACCAGCTAGCGCTGATCACCAATTTTGTGATCACGCCGCTGACCTTTTTGTCTGGCACGTTCTATTCGGTGAAGCGGCCGGGGATGCCCGAATGGGTGGCGGACATGTCGTCCTTCAATCCGCTGTTCTACCTCATTGATGGGTTTAGGTTCGGCTTTATTGGGGTGAGCGATGCCCCTGTGATGCGAGGCGCTCTGATCTCGTTGGTCTTGTCAGCGCTGGTCGTCGGCATCACCTATCGTCTCTTCAAGAGCGGCTACAAACTGAAGGCGTGAGCTATGCGTGATGAGGCGCCGAGACCCGGCACGCCCCAAGATGATCTGATTGTCCCCTTCCAGGTGGGCGACACGGCTGTTCGGGGCCGCCTTGTGCGGCTGGGCCCGGCCGTGGATGAGCTCTTGTCGCGTCATGACTTTCCCAAGCCGCTGAAGCAGCTTGTGGGGGAGATGGCAGCGCTCGTCGCACTGCTCGGAGCGTCATTGAAGTTTGACGGCAAGCTGATCCTTCAGCTCCAGGGCGATGGCCCGGTGTCGATGGTGGTGGCGGACTACACCGCGGGCGGCGCCTTGCGGGCGACAGCGAAGATCCAGGACGGCGCCGACGAAACCGTGGGCAAAGCGCATGGCCCCGAGCTGCATTTCCTTTTGCGCAAGGGTCATATGGTCATGACGATCGACCAAGGTGCTGACATGGAGCGCTATCAGGGCGTTGTGCCCCTCGATGGCGCCACCCTGGCCAAGGCCACCGTGAGCTATTTCGCTCAGTCTGAGCAGATCCCGACGGCGATCGAACTCGCCGTGGGTCAGATCACTGACGAGCACGGCCGCGAGACCTGGCGGGCTGGCGGGATCATGGCACAGTTCATGGCAGCCGAAGGCGGCACGCGTGAGCGTGGCGAGGAGGTTCTCCTAGCCGATGATGACCGCGAGGCGTGGAATCGCGCAGCGATCCTTCTTGAGACGGTGAAACCGGACGAGCTCCTCGACCCTATGATTTCGCCCGAAGAAATCCTGTTTCGGCTCTATCACGAAGACGGGGTCAGGGTCTTTGAGACCTCCAAGGCGCAGTTTGGCTGCACCTGCAGCCGCGAAAAAATCGCGTCGGTGCTTAGCCAGTACACCCGCGCCGATATTGAGGACATGATCGAAGATGGTGCGGTTGAAGTGACCTGTGATTTCTGCCGGACGGCGTTTCGGTTTGAGCTCGACGAAACAGGCGAGCAGTTCAAAGACGCCTGAGCGAATTTTTCCTGCTGCAAGAATGACTTCGTGGTGACCCCTTTGTCTGTTAACCTTTTCAGGCTTTCGGGAGGGGTCAAAATGAGAGCATCTTCTTTTGCCACGTCGCTGGCCACCGCAGCGTTGATGGGGCTGTCCGCCGCGCACGCTGCACCCATGACTTTCGTAGAAGTGTTCGGTGTCGATAACTCGCCATCTGCGAGTGCGACCGGCGCGCCGTTCAATGTGGAAGTGTCTGACTTCTTCTCTGCGGATGAATTTGGTCAGGCGCGCGCGGACATCGGCACGCTTGGCGTATCAGCTGGTGGCTCGGTGATGAGCCGGGCACTTTTCTCCGACACGATCACCATTGCTGGAGGCGCAGGCGTGTTCTCCATGGTTTTTGACCTCGATGGGACGTTTGGGGACGATATTTCCTTTTTGGATATGAAGCTCTCGACGACAGTGAGTACGGACGATGCGTCATTGCCGGTGGACAGCATCGCTGCCGCTCAGGGCGCCAGTGTGGACGTGGGCGACCCTCCCACGGCCATTGCGACAAGCTTCACCAGGGTTGATACGTCTCTTGTCACCTACGATCCGTTCGTCACTGATCCTTCGAGCACGGTGGATTTGAGCCTTGAGTCCTTTTCCGAAGCCGTCGTCGACGGACAGATGATCGTCTATCTGTCCTATGTCGTGGGTGAAGCGTTCGATTTCACTTACGAAATGGCAGCAAGCGCATCCGGCTTTGGCTTCGTCGATTTTTTCAGCACGGCAGAGTTGGTCGCGATCAATGCCGTTGACCCGGTTACCCTCAACGTTATGGATGACCCGACCTTCTCTGCGATGGGGCAAGGCGGGGGTGACCTCGTCGCCCTTGCGGCGGCCAATGCGGGCGGTGATCCGATACCTGTGCCCGGTGCGATCTGGCTGATGGGTGCGGGCGTTGCGCTTCTCGGGGCACGGAAAAAAGTGCGTCAGTAGCCCTGCGCGAAGGCGATCCAGAGCGGTATGCTGATGAAGGCGAGCAACGTTGTCGCCGTCACGTGGCCTGCGGTGAGGTCAGCATTGCCGCCGAGCTCCTTCGCCAGCACATAGCTTGAGGCGGCACCTGGTGCTGCGCCGATAGCTGCCAGGACGACAATCACCTCAGCGGATGCGCCAAGCGCCCGGCCGAGCAGCATGAACAAAGCGGGCGCAACGATCAGCTTGAGACCAACGGCCAAGACGAGCAGCCTCGGCCTTTCTCCGATGGCGGAGAAGTTAAGCCCTGCGCCAACGCTCAAGAGAATGAGCGGCAGGGCGGCTCGGCCGATCAGATCCGCTGTTTCCAGCAATAGGGGAGGACGCAGGGCGGGGATCGCGGCAGCCAAAGCACCCACGATACAGCCGATGATCAGTGGATTGGTGACAATCCGGAAGCCAACCCGCCGCACGCTCACCGTCCCCTCATGCGATCCCCACACAGACAATGCCGCAACGCAGAGGACATTGATGAGCGGTACCGTCGGGGCGAAAACGATGGCGACAAGTGTCGCTGCCTCGGGCGACAGGGCCGTTTGCGCGAGGGCGAGCACGATGAAGCCATTCCAGCGAATAGCGCCCTGGAAAACGCTGGTGTAGCTTGGCCCGTCTGTCCGTAGCAGAGGCTTCAGCGCCAAAGCGATCGCGGCCATCGACAAAAAGCCCAGCGTGGCCGCGATGAGAAACGAACCCGTCTCGAGACCCCTAAGATCGGCCTCCGCAATCGTTTTGTAGAGAAGAGCAGGCAGCAGGGCGACATAGCCGATCTTGTTGATCCCAGCCCAAAGCGCCGTGGGGACCAGGGCGCTGCGGCGCAGCGTCCATCCCAAACCAATCGCTGCTGCGATGGGAATCAGGCCACTGACGATTGCGTAGAACAGTGACCTTCTCCATCGGTGTTGGCGGTCGCTAGAGCCCGAGGCTCCGGTAGCTGGCGGCGATGTCTTTCAGTGAGCAGAAGTAGGCCGCGACCCGCAGGTCTTCAATACCGTTGTCCCCGCGCCAAACCTCACGCATCTTGGCATAAGCTGTGCGCATGGTGTCGTCGAGACCAGAACGAACAAGATCAACCTCGTCAGCACCCCGACCGAACCGCTCCACGAAGGCCTCGTCAAACTTCTGACCAGACATCCGCTCAAGCTCGTTGAGGAGCATCATCTTGGTCTTCTCTTCCTCACGCCGCTGCATGCGGCCAAAGCGGATATGGTTGAGATTCTTGACCCATTCGAAATAAGAGACGGTGACGCCCCCCGCATTGGCATACATGTCAGGAATGATGGTCACGCCCCGTTCACGGAGCACCTCATCAGCGCCAGCGGTGACGGGGCCGTTCGCGGCCTCGACGATCAGCCGTGCTTTGATGTCCGATGCGTTGCCGCGCCAGATTGAGCCTTCGATCGCAGCCGGGATCAGGATGTCACAGTCTTCGACAAGCGCTTGCGTTGCGTCTTCGATGACGGTGCCTTCAGGATAACCCGCGACGCCGCCCGTTTCCATGAGATGCGCTTTCAGCTTCTCGACATTGATACCGTTGGGGTCGAGCACAGCGCCGTCGCGTTCGGCGATGCCGACAATTTTGACGCCGTCTTCTTCCGATAGGAACTTCGCTGCGTGGTAGCCCACATTGCCAAGGCCTTGGACGATGGCGCGCTTGCCCTCAAGGCCAGGCTCTAGGCCGGTCTCCTGGACGTCATCGTCGTAGTCGAAGAAGCCTTGGGTGGCATACTGAACACCGCGCCCGGTGGCCTCGACGCGGCCAGCGATGCCGCCAGCGTGGAGCGGCTTGCCGGTGACGCATGCTTTGGCGTCAATATCGGTCGGGTGGAGACGGTTGTATGCATCGGCCATCCACGCCATTTCCCGCTCGCCGGTTCCCATGTCCGGAGCCGGAACGTTCTGCGAAGGGTGGATCAGGTCGCGCTTGGCAAACTCATAGGTGAAGCGGCGGGTGATCTGCTCCAGCTCGTCTTCATCCCATTCGCGCGGGTTGATGGCGAGGCCGCCTTTGGCGCCGCCAAAAGGCACGGATACCAAGGCGCATTTGTAAGTCATCAGTGCTGCGAGCGCTTCGACTTCGTCGGAATTGACCGACATCGCATAACGGATGCCGCCTTTGACCGGCTCCATATGCTCCGAGTGCACCGCACGGTAGCCGGTGAAGGTTTGCATCTCACCGCGCAGACGCACGCCGAACCGGACCTTATAGATCGAGTTGCAGACCTTGATCTTGTGCTTGAGGCCGGGCGAGATATCCAAATGCTCCGCGGCGCGGTCGAACATGATGTCGACGCTTTCGCGGAAAGTGGTTTCGCGGCTCGGTGATTGGTCGGCCATGGCGTTCCTCGCGCAGTTGTTTGTTGGCAGCCTAATGCCTGAAATGCCTCATCCTGGTAAACAGCATCGACAAACCTGCGTCATCGGCGGCAGCGATCACTTCATCATCGCGGATCGAACCCCCCGGCTGAATGACCGCTGTCGCGCCAGCTTCTGCCGCAGCTAAGAGCCCGTCTGCAAAAGGAAAAAAGGCATCCGAGGCAACCACCGAGCCATGTACCAGGGGTGTTTTTGATCCCTCTGCTGCAGCTGCGTCGTCAGATTTTCTGACTGCTATTCGCGCAGAATCGAGACGGCTCATTTGCCCCGCGCCGACGCCGACGGTGGCGCCGTCCTTGGCGTAGACGATGGCATTCGACTTGACGTGCTTGGCGACCGTGAAGGCGAAGCGAAGGTCGACGAGCTCTCCGGGCGTCGGTTGGCGTTTTGTGACGACCTCCAACTCTTCGCCGAAGACTGGCGCATCGTGCTCCTGCAGCAGGAACCCGCCAGCGATCGGCCGCACCACGGACCGCGCCTGCGCGGCATTGGGCAGTTCACCGATGATCAAGAGACGGAGGTTTTTCTTCTTGGCGAAGATCTCCCGGGCCGCGTCGTCAACGGCGGGGGCGATCACCACTTCGGTGAAGATCTTGATGATCTCGAGAGCGGCTTCGGCATCGATCATCTGCGTGGAGGCGATGATGCCGCCAAAGGCGGAGACGGGATCGCAGCGAAGCGCCGATTTGTATGCCTCTGTGATCGATGATCCGACGGCGACGCCGCAAGGATTGGCGTGTTTGACGATCACCACAGCGGGCTGGTCGCGGAACTCAGCTGCGAGCTCAACAGCTGCGTCGGTGTCGTTGAGATTGTTGTAGCTGAGCGCTTTGCCCTGCAGCTGCTCAGCAGACAGAGCACCTGATCGGGCCTCTGCTGTTTTATAGACGGCGCTTGCCTGGTGCGGGTTCTCGCCATAGCGCAAGGAGGAGCTGAGCCGTCCCACAATGCCGGTCCGACGCGCGGGCGCCTGTTTGTTATCGAGGGTCTGGCTGATCAAAAGATCATATTGCGCCGTTCGTCCGTAGGCGATGCTTGATTGCTGCTTGCGGAACGCCTTGGTCGTCCCGCCTTGTTCGAGCTCGGCGAGCAGCGGTGCGTAGTCTTCTGGGTCAGTGATGACTGTGACGCGGTCAAAATTCTTCGCCGCGGCCCGGATCATCGCGGGTCCGCCAATATCGATCGTCTCGACCAGGCCAGCCTCATCTGCCCCCGAGGCGACGCTGGCTTCGAAGGGGTAGAGGTTGACCACCAGAAGATCGATTGGCGCGATCCCGTGCGCGTCCATCGCGCCAGCGTCAATGTCTTCGCGCGCAAGCAACCCGCCGTGAACGGAGGGGTGCAGCGTCTTCACCCGGCCATCCATGATTTCGGGAAAGCCGGTGATGTCGGAGACATCGCGCACAGCAAGCCCCCCCTCGCGCAACGCCTTCGCGGTGCCGCCGGTGGAGAGAAGCTCCACACCATGATCGGCGAGGGCTTTGGCAAAGTCGAGAAGGCCGTTCTTGTCAGAAACAGAAAGAAGCGCGCGGCGCGGCCGGAAGCGTTGGGTCATAGCTGCAAACATCCACGAGTGAAGCGCGGCGCTTATGCCTCGGCCGCGCAACTCGCAAGGTTTGCGTCAGCCAACCCGGCGGAGGGATGTGCTGCTTGGGATGTCGCTGGGGTTCTGCCCCGCGCCCGGTTTGAACTCGGGCACCAGATGGTGGATGGCTTCTTTGAGCGCGGTCGCGTCGCCCGCCTCGGCAAAGCGGATCACCTCTTTGAAGCGCGGCAGCAGAAGCGGCAGGTCAATCATCGTAGGCGAGGCCAGAAGCACGCCGTCGGTGCCGGTTTCGATGAGCTTTTCGAGCGTGTGGAAGATCTCTTCGAACAGTTTTTCACCCGGCCGGAGCTTGGTGAACACGATGTCGATGTCTTGATGAGGCGCCAGACCGGCCGCCGTGATCATCCGCTCTGCCAACGTCACGATTTTGATCGGTTGACCCATGTCGAGGACAAAGATCCGTCCGTCATGGGAGAGAATGCCGTTGTCTGATTTGAGAGAGGCGGCTTTCAGCACCAGGCGCGTCGCTTCGCGCGTGGTCATAAAGTACCGCTGGACATCCGGATGGGTCACGGTGATCGGCCCGCCCGCTGCGATCTGGCGCAGGAACAGCGGTGCAACTGAGCCAGTGGACCCAAGAACATTGCCAAAGCGCACGGTGACAAAGCGCGTGTCGGTCTGCGCTACGTCCAGCGCCTGGGCGTAGAGCTCTGCCACCCGTTTGGTTGCGCCCATGAAGCTCGAGGGATTGACCGCCTTATCGGTGGAGATGAAAACCACAGTCTCCGCATGCGTCTCAATCGCAGCGTCAAAGACGTTTTTTGCGCCCTTCACGTTAACGAGGCCCGCCGCGCACGGATTGCTTTCAACGATCGGCACATGTTTGAAAGCCGCAGCGTGCAAAACAAGCGACGGTTGAAACTCTTTAAAGATTGCAATCAAATGATCATGCTGGCAGACGTCGATCAGCCGAGCCGAAACCACGTCGCTATGGCCGGCCTCTGACAACTCGCGCTCGATCGAATAGAGATTGAATTCGCCATTATCGACAAGCACGAGGCGCGCAGGCTCAAACGCAACAATTTGTCGGGAGAGTTCACTTCCGATGGTACCGCCCGCCCCGGTTACGAGGACCGTTTTGCCGGCGACCATATCGCGGGTGAGCGAGAGGTTCACATTGCGGGGTGTGCGGTTGAGGAGCGTCTCACAATCGAGGTCAATATCGTATGATGGAAATGAAATTTGAGTCGTCGTCTCGGACGGTTTTCGGCGAAAAAACTTGGAAAGCATAGTTCCGATCCCTGCCCCTCGGATGAAGCCTAACAGTTGTCAATGATCGTCGGAAGAGATGACGACGAGTTTTATTGTAACCTGGCGTATTTTATCGCACTAGGATGAGGAGCGTCTGTCAAGATACTGGAATAGCTATAATTTAAGACCTTCAATGGCCGCGCGATACGACCCTGTCGGGCTGCGGAAGATCGCCGTTCCGGCAACCAGTGCGTTCGCCCCTGCGCTGACAACTTGACGCCCGGTGTCGGGATTGATTCCTCCGTCCACCTCCAGGATGATCGAAAGACCCAAATGTTCAATGCGTTCCGCGATATGCTCAATGCGCGGCAGAGCTGAGGGCAAAAACTTCTGACCGCCAAAGCCCGGATTCACGGACATGACCAAAATGAGGTCGACCATCTCGTAGACCGGATCGAGGACCTCGAGCGGCGTGCCGGGATTGATCGCAAGGCCTGGTTTTTTCCCCAGGTCGCGAATGCGCTGAAGGCTTCGGTGGATATGCGGGTCTGCTTCGGGGTGGACCGAGATGATGTCCGAGCCCGCCTCGGCAAAGGCTTCCAGGTAGGGCGCACTCGGCGCGATCATCAGGTGGGTGTCAAAGGGCAGATCGGAGTGGGGACGGAGGGCTTTGACCACATCCGTGCCGAACGTAATGTTCGGGACGAAATGCCCGTCCATGATATCAAGATGGATCATGTCCGCGCCGTCGGCTGTGACGCTACGGACCTCTTCGCCGAGCCGAGCAAAGTCGGCCGCGAGGATCGAAGGGCTGATGAGAGGGGTCATGCCAAGCCTCTAGGCAGCCTGATGCCGCCAAGCCAACAGACTATGCCGCGCTATCGGATCCCACCGCAACTGCCCCCGCGGATCTGTCGATAACGGCGCAGGCCTCAGGATGACCCGCACAGCAATCGTGGACCAGCGTGTCGATCAGCCCGGACACGGCATCCATGTCGACGGAGTAAATGACGCTTCGGCCTTGCCGCTCGGCGCGCACCAGTCCTGACCGCTGCAGCACACTCAAATGTGACGAGAGGGTGTTGGGGGCAACGGACAGCGTCGAGGCGATAAGGCCGGCGGCCATCCCTTTCGAGCCCTCACGGATGAGGGTTTTAAAGACCGCGAGCCGCGTGGCCTGAGCGAGTGCGCCGAGTTGCGCGACGGTTTGATCTTCAGAGAAACTCATGCCTGCAGAATGTTGGTGAGCAGCTTGAAAAGCAAGGCATTTACAATTATTCGATAATCGTTGAAATATCGATTGATCGCGTTTAGTTGGGCTATGAGGAGACGCGCTTATGGGCTTGTTTGAACGATATTTGAGTGTCTGGGTCGCGGCCGCCATGGCTCTGGGTGTGGTGCTCGGCAAATCGATGCCCGGCGCCTTTGGGCTTTTGGCGAGCTGGGAGGTGGCCAGCGTCAACCTCGCGGTCGCCGCGCTCATCTGGGCGATGGTCTATCCGATGATGATCGCCATCGACTGGGGCGGCTTGCGGCGGGTCGCCGATGAGCCGCGCGGGCTTTTGATCACGCTGGCGGTGAATTGGGTCGTCAAGCCGTTTTCGATGGCGGCGCTTGGCATCTTTTTCTTCCGCACGGTGTTCGCCGACTATATTCCGCCGGCTGATGCGGAAGGTTATTTGGCCGGGCTGATCTTGCTCGGTGCTGCTCCGTGTACGGCGATGGTCTTTGTCTGGTCGCAAATGACCAAGGGTGATCCCAACTACACACTGGCGCAGGTGAGCGTGAACGACGCGGTGATGGTCTTTGCCTATGCGCCGATCGTCGCGTTCCTCCTCGGCGTCTCCGATATTGTTGTTCCGTGGGCGACGCTTCTTCTCTCGGTTCTTCTCTACGTCGCCCTGCCGCTGGCCGCTGGTGTCCTGACCCGGCGCTATCTCATGGGAAAGGGTGCAGGCGAGGTCGATGCGTTTATGGCGAAGCTCAAGCCAGTGGGCCCCGCTGGATTGGTGCTCACGGTCGTGTTGCTGTTTGGTTTCCAGGGCGGTGTTCTGCTTGAGCGGCCTGTCGTCATAGCAATGATTGCCGTGCCGATCTTGATTCAGTCCTACGGGATCTTCGCCGTGGCCTACGGCGCGGCCTTCGCGCTCCGCGTACCGCATCGTGTGGCGGCGCCTTGCGCGCTCATCGGCACGTCCAACTTCTTTGAGCTCGCGGTGGCCGTGGCCATCAGCCTCTACGGCCTGCAATCACCAGCGGCGCTCGCCACGGTCGTCGGCGTGCTGGTCGAGGTGCCGGTGATGCTCTCGCTCGTCGGGCTTGCCAATCGCACCCGCAACCGGTTTGAAAGCCGAAGCGCCGTGTTGGTGGAGAGCCCCGCAGAATGATTGTCATCCATCACAATCCCGCATGCGGAACATCCCGCAATGTGCTGCAGATCATCAAGGATTCTGGTGAAGAGCCGGTGGTCGTTGAGTATCTTGAGACCGGCTGGACCCGGCCCCAGCTTTTGGGTCTGTTCGCGGCCGCAGATCTCACGCCGCGGCAAGCGCTGCGGGAAACAAAATCGCCTGCTGAGGAGCTGGGTCTTCTTGAGCCGGTGGTGCCTGATGATGTTCTGATCGATGCGATGCTGGAGCGCCCCGTGCTCGTCAATCGCCCGATTGTCTGTACACCCAAGGGTGTGCGCCTGTGCCGGCCAAGTGAGGCGGTTCTGCCGCTCCTCGATCGCCTGCCGTCTGCGCCCTATTATAAAGAGGATGGCGAGATGATCATCGACGAGAACGGCGCCATCGTCGCAAAAGACTGAGGCCTACGAGAACAGCGTCAACCCGGCGTCGTTGAAATTCCCCAGATTGGGGAGCGCCGCGCTCACCTCCCCTGCAGTGAGGCCCCACCAGCGCCCGATAGGATCAGCATACTGCTCAACCGCGAGCGACGGGATCCATCGACCTCCGCCGGTGTCTTGCTCGGTATCGAGCACTGGCTCCGGCAGTGAGCCATAGATGCGGTTGCCGCTGACCGCGCCGCCCATGACAAGCTGGTGGCCGCCCCAACCATGATCAGTACCGTCACCATTCACTGCCAGCGTCCGGCCGAAGTCGGACGCCGTGAAGAGGGTGACATCATTGCTCAGGCCAAGCTCAGCCATGGCGCTGTTGAAGGCGGCGAGCGCGCTATCAAGATTGCCCAGGAGCCGCGGCAAGGTCCGCGCTTGCGCCGAGTGCGTATCAAATCCGCCGGTGCCGACAAAGAACAGCTGCCGCGACGCCGAGAGCGCCCCTCTTATGGCGATGGTCTCCGCAACGCTCTTGAGCTGTTCGCCCAGATTGGTGCGTGGGAAGGTTGTCGCGAGCGGTGATAGCGCCGCGCGGGCGGCGTCATACTGATCGTTCGAATCGATCCCGTTACGGAACTTTGTTGCCATGTCCTGTTCGAGGATATTGGTTCCGTTGAACCCTTGCGCCCGGAACCGATCTTTGACGTTGCTGAAAAAAGTGGCTTCAGTCCCGGTCAAGGAGCCGTCGTCCAGGCCCTCAAGAAGCGTGATCTGCGCCGACCCTTCGGTGGAGACCTGATAAGGTTGGGCTGTATTGCCGGTGAGGAAGGGACCGACCTCGGTGCTGGAGATCGTGGTGAATTCGGGTGCGGCGGCATTGCCGCCCGATGCAAGAATGGCATCGGCGAACAAGCCGCCCCAGCCGAATTGAGCCCCCTCTGGCTCACTTGATTGCCATGTCGCCTGCTGATCATTGTGGGAGAAGAGGCGCGGGGGCAGTTTCGCCGCCCCGCTTTCGAACGTCGTCCGCGTCACCGGTTCGATCAGTGGGCCGACATTGCCGACCAGCGCCATGTCGCCGCTGTCAAAGAGGCCCTTAAGCAGCGGCATTTCCGGCGGCAGGGCGAACTGCCGACTACCAAAGTCGGAGGCATTCAGCGGATTGAGCGCGAGGAGAGAGCTGCGATCGCGGGACGTTCCTTGCGTCGTCAGCAAGGTCTGCCGAATGGTCGCAAACGCATCATAGCTCGACTGATCGTAGGGTAGGATGAAGTCGTGATTGTCGAGGCCGCCGAACAAGAAGACGCAGACAAGCGCTTTGTACCCGGATGTATCAGCGGCATGGGCGGTGAAACTGGCGGGGCCCAAACCGAAGCTTGAGGCGGAGATGGCGGCGGCGCCGACGCTTTTGAGAAATGTTCTGCGGCTCGTGGTCATGGCTCAGGCTCCGGGCTCAGCGCTGCACAAGGTAGTCAGGCGACGTCATGACAAGGACAACGCCGACCTCGACAATCGTGTCGACATAGTCAGGGTCCTCAAGGTCGGGCTCCCCTAACGACTGGAGGGTCGCGACGATCTCCGACTTGCTGCTGCTCGACATCGTGCCATAGGTTAGAAGATCATCGAGGTGATCGACCAGCGCGATGACGTCACCGGCAAGCGCTTTTTCCTCCGTATAGGTAGCAACAAAGCTCCGCCGATAGGTCGCATCGTCGAAGGCGACGCCGCTATCGGCGAAGAGGGCGGCCACCTCTGCGGCCTCGCCGTCATTCTCCTCCTGAACGCCGAGGGCGTGATAGGTCATGAAGTTGATATAGCCAGGCGTGCTTGATGCATTGACGATTTGCAGCTCTGGCACGGTGAGACCAAGGGCGCCCGACTGTGTTCCGGGGGCGATGTAACCGGGGCGGTAGAAGTTGAAGACGGAACGTGCGCGATAGGGGTGCTGCGACAGCGCGTTGGTGTTCTCCGTCGCATAGAGCGTGAGGTTGTATTCGGGGTTGTTGGCATCGACCCCAAAAGCGCGTGCCCAATGGGTAAAGCGCAAGATCGGCTCACGGATTTTTCCGAACCGCGTATCAGCTAAGGCCGTCTCCATCCGCGCGTCGGGATCGAACAGGATAGCGGCGATGGTGGCGCTGAGGTCACCCTTCCGGCCATCGCCGACCACGGTTCCGTTGGGGAGCGTATAGGCCCCACTATCGAATGCGCTGGCCACCCGACTGACATAGTCGGCATCAGGATCAGATGTTGTGAACCGCTGTATCAGTTGCCTGCCGATGAAAGGTCCCACTTGCGGCATCGACATGATGTGATCGAGCGCGAGGTCGATGCTGGTCACCCCATCGGTGCCCGATGGGATCGTGGTGCCGAGGAAGGACTTCTCTTCCATCGAATGGATACCGTTATACATCGCGAGCGGCGCGGCCCAGTCTTGATCAAAGAAATCAAAGCCGTCATCAACCGTCAGGACACCGGCAAAAAAGAGCCCCGTGAACACTTTGGCGAGGCCGGTGATATCTGTGTTGTCGTAGATCTCAATCGGCTGACCGCTGCTATCAAGCTTGAGTGTGCCGTCAGGGTTGATATCGAGAACCCCGACGGTCATCAGCTGCAAAATCTCCCGCGCATAGTTCTCATCAGGCACGCGGCCTGTCGCGGGATCGGCGCGCCGGTTGCCGAGATAGGTGAGATACTCTGCCATGGCTGGTGAGTAGGTCACGGCCTCCAAGAGCTCGCGGTAGTTTCCCAAAGCATTCTGTGTCAGGATGTCTTGGTAATACCCCACCGCCTCGGGGATATCGCTCAACGCTTCGCCGCCGAAATTCGAGACGACCAAGATCTGCGATAACGCAAAAGCCATCCGCTGACGGAGTTGATCATCAGCCGTGACGGCATTGCGCCAGAACGTGAAGGACGTGCTGCCAAGCTGCACCGACGAGACATCATCCGCAAGCGGTTCGAAGGTCTCAACATAGCCCTCGACTTCATCAAGGTTGAGCGTCGCGGGCTTATCAAGCTCAGCAAGGAACCAGGCGGAGGGGTCAGTGCCAGTGAGGCTGCTGACGTCGTTCTTGGTGGGTCCAAAGGTGGCTTGGGTTAGGAAACGCGAGGCGGAGTTCTCGGTCGCAAATTCGTCCGACGACACCGTGGGCGGCGGTGTCGTCGGGGGAGTTGAACCACCGGGGGGCGTGCTCGGGGTGCTCCCGCCACCACCACCACCACCGCCGCAAGCTGCCAAGAGGATGACAGCGAGGCCGCTTACGAGCGCTCGGAAGGTCGATGGTGTCGAAGATCGCAGCCAATGCACGCGTGGTTCCTCCCTTAAAACCGCAGCCAAAGGCCCCGGATCGGAGAGATGATACCGTGAAAACCAGACGTCCGAGCATACAAGTCGGGCTGCTGAAGTTTACAGATTTCTATGGTTGGCCAAGGCCTCCGGTTAACGGAATCTCCACCTCAAAGACCGCGCCTGCCTGGTCAGGACGCAGACTGACCCCCCCGCCGTGAAGCTCGGCGATAGCGCGCACGAGGCTCAGTCCGAGCCCATTCCCCGGTGCGGTGCGGCTCGTTTCAACACGGAAGAAGCGGTCGAAAATCTGCTCACGGTAGGTCTCGGGAATGCCGGGGCCGTCATCACCGACAACGATGAGGGCGTGTGTGTCGTGCCGCTTGAGCGAAATCCAAGCTGACGCTCCATCGCGCGCATGCTCGGCCACGTTTTCAAGCAAGTTGGTGATCATCTGGGTCAGGAGGTCTGGATCACCTTCGACCCATAGATGCGGCGTCACCTTGCTTGACAGATGCTTGTCTGCATCCGCCAGAACCGGTTCGAAACTCTCGGCGAGGTCTTCGGTCAGGGCCGAGATATCGAGCGTCTCAAAAGCGGCGCGTCGCCTGCCTGCCTCAATCTCGCCCAGGCGGAGGATGGCATCCAGGGTGCGCAGCAAGGTGCCGATATGCGCGTCAGCCTTTTCAAGATGGGTACGGATCGCCTCGGGCTCTTCGATGTCCCGTTCAATCAGTTGAAGCCGCCCGCCAAGGTTGGACACGGGCGTTTTGAGGTCATGCGCCACACCAACGGAAACGGCTCTGACATTCCTTGTGAGGGTTCCCAGCCTATCAAGCATGCCGTTGATCTCGCGAGAGAAACCGTCGAACTCATCATCGCGGCTCGAGAGGGGCGCACGCTGATCGATCGCACCCTCACCGACAGCTGAGACAGTATGGGCAAGATCGCCCAAGCGGCGGTTGACCTGACGGCTCAAGACAAAACCGATCGCGCCTGAGAGCGGCAGGATCAGAAGGATGAGCAGCAGCGTCGCGAAGATCGCCATGGCGCGGAAGTCATGGAGCCTGTAGGGGAGCGGGCGACCAACGACGAGATCAACATCATCGTCGAGGCCGTAGCGCAAAGTGATGACGATCGCGCGCTCATCCACATCAGCAAACGGACGAATATCGCCGAAACCGCTGGGTGCATCAAGGTCGTCAAAGCCAGCAAGCGTCTGGCCTTCCGCGCCGACCAACCGAAAGAGGGTGTCTTGCTCGTCGATGGCTTCGGCCAGCCAGTCCTCGGGCCAAACGGCGCGGCCCTCGCGGCGGGCACTGTCGATCAGCTCGCCCAGCCCCTGCTCGCGGAAAATCTCTTCGATCTCCTCAGCTTGGCCTGAGATATCTGCCTTGATCGCGGCTTTGACCCGGGCACGGGTGATGCCCTCTAGGCTCCAAACGAAGCTGACCAGCAGCGCAAAAGTGACGAAGCCGACGCCCAGCGCGCGAAGAAAAACGAAAGAACCGAAAGCGCGGCTAGGCGGCGGAGAGGACATAGCCCGAACCTCTCACCGTTTTGATCAGCTCGCGGTCAAACGGCTTATCGACCTTGGCACGTAGGCGACTGACATGGGTTTGCACGAGGCTCGTTTTGGGGTCAAAGCGATAACCCCAAATCTTCTCGAGCAGCATCGTCCGTGTCACCACTTGGCCCTCATGCATCATCATGAACTCGAGGATCTTATACTCCCTGGGCAGAAGGTCCAGGGTCGTCCCATTGCGGGTCACAGTTTGGGTCGTTCGGTCCAAGGCGAGATCGCCGACGGAAAGACGAACCGTCTCATCCTCAGCCATCGGCTGGCGCCGGGCGAGGGCTCGCAGCCGTGCATAGAGCTCGGCAAAGGCAAAGGGTTTGACGAGGTAGTCGTCCGCGCCTGCCTCCAAACCATCAACGCGGTCTTCGATGCCGGCGAGGGCTGTCAGCATGATGATCGGTGTGGTGACGCCTGATTGCCTGAGCACCCGCACGGCATCGGTGCCTTCCATCTTGGGCAACAGCCGGTCGAAGATCAGCACGTCGAACGAGCCGCCGGCCGCCGCGACCAGGCCAGCCTTGCCGTCGCGAACGCGCTCGACAACTTCTCCTGCCTCGGCCAGGCCTCTCGCGATGAACTCGGCGGTTTCGTCGTTATCCTCGACGAGAAGGACGTGCATGCCCGGCGCTCCCTCGCATTGTGGCGCGGGTTTATCTTGCCAGCAAAAGGTTGGCGGCTCCTAACCCGGTGGTCAGTCGAGGGCGTAGGCCGTCCGGCTGATTTCCGCGCCCAGGCGGCCGACAGCATCAGCGACGGCGTCTGCATAGGCGTTGTAGCCCGCAGAATCGCTAGCGACTTCGACCGAGAAAGGTTCAATCGCCAGGACACTGCGGCCGAGGCTGTCCTCGAGGGTGTACTGGCCAGCGATCATCGCAGCGCCGCTGGGTGACCGCAGGAACCGGTCGAACTGCACCGAGACGCGGAGGTCAGGGTCAAGACCACGGGGGAAAGGCTCCGTGATCACCGTGGCGCCGGTTTGGCTGGCAAGCGCTGCCGCCAGCACGCGCGTGAGGCCATCCGCGGGCGGCTCCGCCCAGCGGTGGTCGTCCTCCTTGAACAGCTGGCGATCCTCATCGACCCGGGCGATCTTCTCCGAGCTTGCGTAAGCGGGGAGGGCCACACGCGAGATGCCGATGGTGCCGTAGGGTCCCGTGGCCTGTTGGTTCGACGCCAGGGCGCTTGGCGCTTCGAGCAGATAGAATTTGGGCGGCGCACTGGCACAGGCGCTCAGCGTCAGGAGGAGGAAGAGGACGAGAGAGTTTCGCATAATGGGCCTCCTTACCGGCCTGTGAGCAGCGAATTGGGTTGTTCTTCAAGCCGGTCAGCGAGTGCTGCGAGAGACCGGGCGGCGAGCCTCATCTCGGCCGCTGCTGCGGAGAGTTCGACATAGAGCTCTGAGTCCGGATCGATGCCGCTGAGCGCATACTCAGCACGCTGAGAGAGATCATTGAGGCTGCCCGTGAGCTCAGCGAGATCATTCGGCAGGTCGCGCATGGCTGGGTTGGCCAAAACGCCCTCGGCCTGCTGCAGCAGGCCGGTTGCGGCGACCACCAACTCCTCGAGAGGCAGATCCGACAATGACGCGAGGAGGTCCTCAAAATTGCTGGTGAGGGCCGCAATCTCTGATGGCGCGGTGGGCAAGGCCGGATAGGGCTCGTCGTCATAGTCGATCGCGGCAGGCTCGGGGTCGTCAAGCAGGTGCATTTGGACTGACAAGGCGCCGGTGAGCAGATTGCCCGAGGCCAGCTGCACACGCATGCCTCGGCTCACTAACATCTCCATCGCTTGATAAAACTCAGCTTGCGGTACATTTCCGATGCCGAGACGACCCGGCTCGAACTGCAAGATGGCATAAATCTCAAGATCCGTACCCAAAACATCGGGCGCTTGGGCGATGACATCGGCCACCCGGCCCACGACAATGCCTTCCACGGTGATGGGCGCTCCAGGACGCAGGCCGCCGACCGATTCGTTGAAGCGCGCCATCAGCCGGTAGTCTTCTGAACCTTCTTCGACACGGAAGAGGCTCTCCTCCGCTTCGGTTCGGCTGGCGAAAACGCCAAACTCGGTCCCGTCTTCGCTCAGCGGTGTTTGCGGCTCTGGGCCGATCTCTTCGAAGGCGAGGCCGCCTGAGAGGAGGGTGGTGAGCGACTCCATGCGGACGATGACGCCCTCCGCGCCCGCTTCGACCGCGAGACCTGAGACGTTCCAGAACCTGGTCGCGAGACTGACCTGCTGATCGTAGGGCGCATCGATGAAGGCGTCGAAAACCACATGCCGCGCATCGTCGGTCAGGCGGCGACTCTCGATCCGTCCGACAGGGATTTGCCGGAAATAGATGGGCGAGCCGACGCTGAGAGATCCCGCCGTGTCGGAACGCAAGGTGACCCGGCGACCCGGCGCACCCGGCTTGGTCAGCGGTGCTTGAGATAAGCCCGTCATCTTCCGAACACGCCGCGTTGCTGGACCGGACCAATCCATTTCGATGAAGGAACCCGACAGGAGCGTACCGAGGCCGGTCACTTGACCGCCATCAATGCGAGCACTGACGATCCAGAACTCGGTGGTATCGCCAAGATAGCGGGTCATCTCCTTTTCCAGCCGCGCATGGACGATGACGCTGTCGGCGTCTTCGCTCAGCACCACCTCCTCGACCTCGCCGACGATGACGTCCTTGTGCCGAATATGCGTCTTGCCTGCTTCGATGCCGCTGGCGCTATCAAACTCGATCTCGACGAGCGGGCCGCGCGATGAGACAGCGTTATAGCCGACAAGGCCGCCAAGAATGGCGGCGAAAATCGGCACCAGCCAAACGGGCGAGAGCCTCCTTAGGCCCGCGGGCTTCTGGGCGAGTGCTGCGTCTTCAATCTCAGGATCGTTAGCCATTGTGGTGCGATGCCTCCTCAGGGGCATGATCCCACATCAGGCGGGGATCGAGGGACTGGGCGGACAACATGGTCAAAGCGACGGAGAGCGCGAAAAACCCGATGGCCTTGCCTGGGTAGATCGCCATCACTGAGCCGAGCTGGATCAGTGCGGCGAGAGCCGCGACCACAAAAACATCAATCATGGACCACCGGCCGATGAACTCGACGGCCTGGTGGGCCAGGTGGCGATGATGGGTGTTGATCGGCCAACGGAACTGTATGGAGAGAGCGATCAGTGCAATGATGATAAATTTGGTGATGGGGACGAGGATGCTGGCCACCAAGACAACAATGGCGACAGCGTAGCTATGGTGATGAAGAAGCGCGATGACCCCGCCAATGATCGTTGACCCCTTATCGTTACCGAGGGTCGAGGTGATCATGATCGGGAAGACATTGCCGGGGATGTAGAGAAGCAGCCCCGCAATCCAATAGGCCCAAGTCTTCTGCAAGCTGTGCGGAATACGGCTGTGCACCATCGCGCCGCATTCTTTGCATGGCGTGCCAGGGGCGTCGGTGATGGTGCCGCATGATCGGCATACGGCGAGGCCAAGCTCTGATGCGGTGATCATAGCTTCCCTCCCAACCCGGCCCATGTCGTATGGGAGCTTTGGGTCACTTGCACAAAACTCAGTGTTCCAACCAAAGCGCAAAGCGCCCAGAACGACGGGCCGACACCGATATCTGCCAGTGATCCGACTTTGACGAGGGAGACAATCACCCCGATCAGGAAGATCTCGGCCATGGCCCAGGGCTCAAGGCCCCTAGCGAGCCGATACGTCGATGCGAAGAGCTGGCTCGTACGGCCTTTCATCTGGGCACCGATCAAAACGACGACCAAGAGCACCACCCGAAGTGCCGGTATCAACAAGATAAGAAGGCCGCATGCGATCGAAAGAAACACCATGTCGGAGAGCCACAACACGTTGACTGCATCAATCACGGAGATCTTGTTCTCAAGCCCTGCTCTTGAGACGGACAGAAACGGGAACGACACAGCAACCAAGGTCAGGATCGCGGCGGCGATATTCGCAGCGAGGGCTGCATCAAGGCTCTCGCCGTTGCGCTCTTCAATCACATTCCCGCAGCGTTTGCAGACATGCCGGTCACCCTCCTCCTGCGGCGGAATACGCCACAGGGCATCACAGGCTAAGCACGCCCTGACTTGGTCCAGCTCGACCACTTGCTTGTTCCTCCCCATCGCCCAGGCGATGGCTCTGCATGCCATAGTCGGCGCAGGTTAGGATTTTAATGACACCTGGTTTTCGTGATTGTGTCGCGGACTTTCTGCGCGCGTTCTTGGCGTGTTTTGTACCGCAGAAAGCCGTTGCGGCGAAGGTCCATTTCGAACTCATCGCCCAACAACTGGTCTATTCTTCTCGCGTTCAAGTCAAGGATAACCTGTCATCTGGTTGACGATCAATAAAAACCAGACACATTCAAACTATACTCATCTCGACCGTTGCATTGATCTGCAATCGTCTTAGAATGCCGCGCTTAGGAGAGGGCGGTGCCGAGGTGAAGGACATTGCACACCAGGGTGGGATGAATGGCGCCATCAGGCAGGAGCCTCGCGCTATTGCCACGGGCGTGATGATGATCACCGCCTATGCACTGTCTCGCGGCATCTCGATGCAAGAGCTTGAGGAAGGCGTCGGTCCCGATGTGGTCAATGTGTTTGATCCGGGCGCGCGGGTGTCGGACCAGGTGGGACCGCGCTTCTGGCAATTCCTTGACGAGCGTCTTCCTGGGGAGCCTTGCTCGCTACGAGTGGCGCAGGGAGCGCCCTTTACATTCTTTGGCGGTCTCGCGGAAGGCGCTCAGTTTGCAGAGGACTTTCGGGCGGCGCTTACGCTGTTGTTCGAGAACCGCCGGATTCTTGCAGACAGGCTCGATGGCGGCATCGTTGAACGCGGCGATGAGGTTTATCTTCTCCACTATCATCCGCTTGATCATCTGGACAATGGCCGGTCATGTGAGTTTGCCTTCGGCATGGGGACCCGCCTCCTACGGGATATTCTTGCAACCGAGGTCAATCCCGTACGCGTTGAGTTTGCCCATTCGGCGAATGGTCCGATCAAGGACTATGAAGAGCTCTTCCAGGCGCCGGTCCATTTCATGATGGAGCGGACCAGCTTGGTTTATCGCGCCGAGGACATGGCGACTGAAGTGAAACATGCGAATGTCGAGCTGTTCGCATTTGTCCGTGCTCATTTCAGGCGTGAGCTCCAACGCCTCGGCGGGGCTGGCGCGCCCGAAGCCCTGTCTGACTTGCGGCAGGCGATCATCGAGAATGCCGCCCGCGGAACGTTCGATGCTGAGGCGATCGCCGCCACCGCGGGCATGGGCCTGCGATCAGCCCAGCGGCTTGCGGCGCACCATAACACATCGGTCAGCACGATGATTGATGAGATCCGCGCGACCTCAGCCAAAGAACTCCTGCGCGATACGGATTCCGGGATCGACACGATATCGATGACGCTCGGTTATTCCGATAGCCGCGCATTCCGGCGTGCTTTTAAGCGCTGGACGGGCTTCACGCCCTCCGCCTATCGGCAGTCCATGAAGAAATAGGCGGCGCCCACTAGGCGGCAACAATGGCCTCTGCCGACGGCGTCGCTTGTTGCAAAGCAGCGCGGAGGTCTTCGAACCGTAGCGGTTTCATGAGGAGTCCATCGACGCGTATGTCCTTGATCTCGCTGGCGAGATCACGCTCGGAATAGGCGGTGGCTAGGATGGTATGGGTCGCCGCGTTGACGCTACCGTCTGCCTGGATAGCGCGAGCTGCGGTGATGCCATCCATCCTCTCCATGCTGACATCGAGCATGAGAACATCGAACCGCACGCTTGCTGCGAGTTCGACCGCCTCGTCGCCGTCATCGACGATGGTGGCTCTGTGGCCAAGGCGCTCAAAGAACCGTGTCAGGACGAGTTGGTTGACCCGGTTGTCTTCCGCCACAAGTATGCGCAACGGCGTATCCGAGTCATCGTCCGTATCGGTGGTTTCGGTGACGGGAGCGGGTGCATCGGACGGCCGAGCGGGGATTGTCATCGTGAAGGTTGTGCCGCGGCCCAACTCGCTCTCGACGCAGATCGACCCGCCCATGGTCTCAATCAGCTGTTTTGAGATGGCAAGGCCTAGCCCGGTGCCGCCATAGCGGCGCTCAATTGCGGTTTGCGCCTGGCCGAAGCGATCGAAAATCACCGGGAGTTTGCTTTCAGGGATGCCGATCCCTGTGTCTTCCACCTCGATGCGCAGGGCATCGCCATCATGGTCGAGCCGCAGAACAACGGAGCCTTTTTCCGTGAACTTGACCGCGTTGCCCACCAGGTTGGATAGAACCTGCCGTACACGGAGGGGATCAATATTCACGTGTGTCGGCATTTGCGCGGTGGCTTCAAACCGCAAGGATAGCCCCTTCGCCGACGCAGCGGGCGTGAAAAGCGATGAGACATCAACAAAGGGCTCTGTTGTCTTGGTGGGCACCGGCTCGACTGCGAGTTCGCCCGCCTGCAATTTCGAGAAGTCGAGGATATCATTGAGAATACCCAGAAGCGAATGAGCGGCTCGGCTCGCCACTTCGAGGTCGCGCCGGTCGTCTGGAGCAAGGTCGCGCTCCAGGACCTCATCAATCATGCCCATGACACCATTCATTGGTGTGCGAATTTCATGGCTCATATTGGCAAGAAAAGTGGTCTTGGCTTCGCTCGCTGACTGCGCTTCACGCCGCGCATCATCCAGTTTGATCGTGGTCCGGATCATGGCGGATCGGAAGACATTGGCGCACAAAAAGACGCCAATGATGACGAGAATATGGGCGATCAGCGACGACGTCCAGTCGATGAACTGGCCGTTCTCAAAATACTGGATCGGCTCGTCCGCGTGGTGAATCATATAGCTTGTGACAAAAGCGAGGATCGTTGCACCAGCGGAGAGGCGGCCAGCAATGCGGCCCCCCACCAGCGTGATGCCCAGCACGCCGATGATCAGGAATGTCGACACCGCGCTGTACATCAGCGTCACATTCAGCATCAGCCAGATATGCATCAATGTAATGATGATCGAATAGATGATGAAAAAGAGCCGTTCGCCTTGAGGGCTTTTGGGCTTCAGCCAGGGACCCAGGAAATTGATGAGGCCAAAAACGGCACCAAAGATCACCGTCGACTTGCGGACGTCTGTGTAAATCAAGCAAATCAAACAGACGATCGCGGCAGCAAACGCAGTCGTCCAGCACGTGGTCATGAAGACACGGTCACGGGATTCTTTGAGGTGGTTCTCACCACCAATTAACTTTGACCCTACCATCGGGACGTCACTCACCTGCCTTGAAGGCGAGACATACCAAGGGAAAGTTGCGCTGGTGTTCTACAGATTGATACAAATTCTGCTTTCTAAGCGTCCACCAACTGCTCGACTTCACCCCGAACACCTAACGGAGGTTTAGGCTTTTTAGTTCTAAGGTCACACCTCAAATGGGGGACGGCAGACCGTGAGTTCGACACTAGCCCAGAAAGATCCTTGGTTTCTTGATCCAGGATCGGTCGTGATCGACAATTTCACGATTGAGGAGTCGATCGGTCGCGGGGGTATGTCTGAGGTCTACCGCGCGCGGAACCACACGGGCAAAAGCGTGGCCCTCAAGATCCTCCGCCCTGAATGTGTCACGCAAGCCGATCTCAACGTGCTGCTGCATCAAGAGGCGGAGCTTCGGAAGATCAATCACGCGGCCGTGGTGGAATATCTGATCTGTCAGCAGGCTGAGCATCGAGGGCAGACATTCATCTTTATCGTGATGGATTACGTCGGCGGCCCGACGTTGAAAAGCCTCTCCCAAGAGATTGGCCCGGTGCCGGCAGATGTGCTTTTGAAGCTTGCTCGCCGCATAGGCCAAGGCCTCGTCGCGGTGCATGAGCGCCGGATCTTCCACCGCGATATCTCGCCGGACAACATCGTCTTGCGGGGCAGCGATCCTTGCGAAGCGGTGCTGATCGATTTTGGCATCGCGCTCAATGAGGGTGCGAGTGGCCCATCAGTGATTGGCGACCGGTTCGCTGGAAAGCAGCGCTATGCGGCGCCGGAGCAATTTGAAGGTCGGGTCAGCAGCAAGTCTGACCTCTACAGCCTCGGCCTGACCTTGCTGGCGGCCGCCCGCGGCGATCCCCGCGCGGTGGATGAACGCGACGCGGAAGGCCGCCCGATCACCGAGGGCCTTGAGCCGCGTCTCGCCTATGTGATTGAGCGCCTCACGGGTCCCAAGCCTCAGGACCGTCTGCCATCGGCCTATGGGCTGACGCACGTGTTCGACACAGAGAAGTATCTGCGCATGCCCGCACCGCCTGTGGTCGATCTGCGGCAGCCCGCCGCGATGCCCACCGAGCATCAACCAGACGCTGCCGCGGCTGATGAGTTCACTGAAATCTCAGTGCCGCCGGGACCCCTGTTTGCAACCTCATCGCTCCCCGGCGCGTCCCCCGCAGCGGAGCTTGCGCCGCATGTTGAGCCCCTTCGGTATCAGAGTGGGCCCGCTCAAGATCTCGCAGCAGAGCCGCGGCCTCGGCCATCCGCCGCGCTCATCGCACGGCTTGAAGAGTCCCAGCGTTTGCGCGTGGTTCGTCGCCGTCAGCGTACGCTCTTTGTCGCGGGATCACTGCTCGTCGCCTATGGCATCGGCCTTGCGACGGCCTTTGTCTTTGCGACTGCGATCCTGCCTCCGGCCTGATCACGCGCGGTCCTTCGAAATCCCCATTGAAACCGGCGGCTTTCCGCTCTAGGCGCTGCGCTTTCGTCGCCCGCGATGCGAGCGGCCCCAAAGACATGCGCCGCGCGACGCGGCCCCGGAACGGAAGCACAAGATGCAAGTCACCGAGACCAAGAACGAAGGCCTGAGCCGCGAGTTTCAAATCACCATCCCGCAGAGCCACCTGACCGAGCGGCTCAATGCCAAGCTCGAAGAGATCAAGCCGCAGGTCCACCTCAAAGGCTTCCGCCCCGGCAAGGCGCCAACGAGCTTCCTCAAAAAACTCTACGGTCAAAACCTGATGGGCGAGCTGATCCAAGAAGAGATGGCCGCCGCGCAGGAAAAAGCGCTCGCAGAAGCTGAACGTCAGCCAGCGATGCAGCCGCAGCCAGACATCGAAGATGGCCTGATCGAGAAGGTTGTGAGCGGTGAGGCGGACCTCTCCTACAATATGTCGGTCGAGCTCCTGCCGACGATTGAGCCCAAGGGCATCGACGCCATCAAGCTTGAGAAAATGGTGGCTGACATCGACGACGCCGAAGTCGAGGACGAGCTCCAAAAACTCGCAGACCAGAACAAGTCATTTGAAGACAAAGACGAGGGCGTGGCTGCCGAAGATGGCGACCGCACCGTGATCGACTTTGTCGGCTCGATTGACGGCGAAGAGTTCGAAGGCGGCGCGGGCGAGGATGTGAACCTCGACCTTGGCTCTGGCTCCTTCATTCCGGGCTTTGAAGAGCAAGTCGTTGGCATCAAGGCTGGCGAAGAGCGCACCATCGATGTGACGTTCCCTGAGGACTACAATGCTGCGCATCTGGCGGGCAAAGCGGCGCAGTTCGCCGTGACGGCCAAGTCGGTGCAAGCGCCCACCGAAACAACAATCGACGACGAGTTCGCCAAGACGATCGGCTTTGACGACCTCGCTGCCCTTCGCGAGCGTCTCACCGAGATGGTCAAAGGTCGCTACGACAACCAGGCGCGCCTGCATATGAAGCGCGCGCTTTTGGACTACCTCGACGAGCAGCACGATTTTGAGTTGCCAGCTGGCATGGTGCGGGCCGAGTTCGACCAGATCTGGGCCCAGGTCCAAGGCGCAGAACTCGACGAGGAAGACAAAGACAAGTCCGAAGACGAGCTCAAAGCCGACTACGAGAAAATCGCTGAACGCCGCGTGCGCCTTGGTCTGCTGCTGGCTGAGATTGGCAAAGACGCCAAAGTGGACGTCCCGCAGAACGAGCTGACTCAGGCGATCCAGATGCAAGCCATGCAAATGGGCATGCAGCCGCAACAGCTCTTCGACATGATCCAGCAGCGCCCAGAAATCCTCGCCCAAATCCGTGCCCCTCTTTTTGAAGAGAAAGTGGTCGATCACCTGATCGAGAACGCCGAGGTGACGGAGAAAACGGTCTCCAAAGACGAGCTGATGGAAGAGCCGGGGGCCTAAGCTTCCCGGGGCTTTCGCCGGTCAGTCGGCGGGGGTCCTGTCCCTGACCTCTCGAACATGTGTAGTTGCACAACAGGGCCGCTCGCCCTTATCCTGTTCAAGAGCTGACGGAGCCGACCGTTTCGCATGGGACGGTCCGCCATCAGTGCGCGTTGCGCGCAATGTCAGTGAGCGGGAGAGGGTTGGCGATGAGCGTGCGACTGAAACTGATCATCTTGGTCTTGATGGCCCTCACAATATTTCGTACACAGACGATATTTTTCGTCTCTTCGGTTGAAGTGTTTGGCGGACCGGCCCCGAACGCATGGCTCGGCCCTTGGGTGAGCGACGCCACCTTGGGTCTCTTGCTCCCGGCCATGCTATACATTCTCTGGACCAAAAAGGGCGTCAGGATCTGGGGTGTGCTGATTGTCTACAATGCTGTTGGCGCCTTCGACTATGCGCACGGGCTTCTGACGCAGGTGTTCCACCCTATGCCAGCGGAGATGGCGTCGGCCCAAACCGTTTATATCGGTATCGGCGTCTTTATGGTGCTCCAACTGATTGCGCTGGCTCTTCTCTTCCGCCGCGATGTGGCTACATCCTTCGCCCAGTAAGACGTGCACGTGCAGTGGGCTACGGGGTTGCGGCTTCGAGCACAGCCATATTGTCGATGAGCCGCGTTTTGCCGAGCATCACGGCGGCGAAGAGGCGGGCGTCCTCCATCTCTTCGCGGCGCAGCTCGCGCTCGGGCATCGGCGTGAGGTCGGTTGAGGACCTCAGGTCAAGATAATCGGCCGGATGGAGCCCCACCGAATCCATCTCTTGCATGCCTTGGATGAGGGCGGTGGGAACGGCCACGCCGCCAGCAATCCGCCCACAGATCTTGCGCATAATGACATTTAGCTCACCGGCGATGCGGCGCTCGGGCGGTGACAGGTAGCGGTTACGGCTCGACATCGCGAGGCCATCGCGTTCCCGAACGATCGGGGCGCCCACGACCTTCACGCCAAGGTCGAGATCCTCCGCCATCCGCCGGATGACCAGGAGCTGTTGGTAGTCTTTCTCTCCAAAAATGGCCGCTTGGGGCCGCATCCGGGTGAAAAGCTTCGCGACCACGGTGGCGACGCCGCCAAAGAAATGCGGCCTTGATGCGCCATCCAGCGGCTGGGCGACGGAGCCGACCAGAACTTGCGTGTCGTAACCGCGCGGATACATGTCCTGAGGGCCGGGCGTGTAGACCAGATCCACGCCGGCGGCTTCGAGTTTGTCGAGATCATCCTTCTCAGCGCGCGGATACGTCCCAAAGTCTTCAGACGGAGAAAACTGCCTAGGGTTGACAAAGATTGACGCAGACACACGTTCTGCGTGTGCCTTTGCGACGTGAACAAGCGACAAATGGCCGTCATGCAGCGCCCCCATGGTCGGTACGAGGGCGTGCGTTGACCGAGAAAAAGGACCAGATTCTAAAATCTTGGCGAGGTCGGTACGATTTTTGGCAACAAGCATAACGGTCCGACACTCTTCGGTATGGAAGCTTTCAGAATCATGAAAACGCGACTGGGCTTGGTAACCTTTCGTCAACCCCAATCGGAAACTCTGGAGCGCATGAAAAAGCCCATTCTCAGCGCTGGAATCAAGATCTTCCTGACATTGGGTGCGTGGCTCACGCTGACAGCCGCAACTGACCTCCAGTTGTCAGGCGCAGACATGGGCTATTCGAGCCGTTTGGGGCGCAAACCAGCAGTGGTCCCCGAAGCGGCCGCGCCCATTGAGGCGCCCGCTGCCCAGGCCAACAGCGCGCCCCCGCGCGCGCCGATGCCGGTGCCAGGGGCGGCGGTGCATCTGGCCTCCTACTACGATTGGCCCGACGCCGAGCAGGGTTGGGACATCCTCTTAGAAGACCACAGATCTCTTCTCGCAGGGCAGCAGCCCATCCTTCGCGAAGTCGATCTGGGCGCCCGCGGGCGCTTTGTTCGTCTTTTGGCAGGGCCTTTGCCGAGCGTTTCAGACGCACAAGCGCTTTGCCATCAGCTGGAGCAGGAGGGAGCGTATTGCGCACCCGCGGATCCTGCCGGCGACCTTCTTCCAAGCCACCAGGAGTGGAACTGATGAACGCTGTCACCGACACGCATGTCATTGTCATCGGCAACGAAAAAGGCGGCTCGGGCAAGACCACCGTCGCCATGCACCTGGTGGTTGCTCTTTTGAGGGCAGGCCGCTCCGTGGGCGTCCTGGATCTCGATGTGCGGCAGAAGAGCCTGGCGCGGTATCTCGAAAACCGGGCGCAGTGGGGTGTGGCCAAGGGCCTGACGGCGCAAGAGCTCCCCATGCCGAAGTTCCTGCCGCTGCAAAGCTCTGACCATGATAGTCGGCGCGAGGCGGAGGGCGACGATGATGATCGTCTGCGTCGGACGCTCGCGGCCTTTGCTGACTGTGATTTCCTCGTGGTCGATAGCCCAGGCGCTGACACTTATCTCTCGCGGACGGCGCACTGCTATGCCGATACGATCGTCACCCCCCTGAACGACAGCTTTGTCGATTTCGACCTCTTGGCCCGCGTCGACCCAGAAACCCGGGCGATCAAAGGGCCGAGCCTCTACGCCGAGACCGTATGGCGGGCGCGCCAGATGCGGGCCAAGTCAGGCGTCATTGGCGGTATCGATTGGGTCGTGACCCGCAACCGCTTGCAGGCGACCAACGCCAAGAACAAAGCCGCCATGGCCACAAAGCTCGAAGACCTCTCCAAACGGATTCAGTTCCGCCAGGCCCGCGGCTTTGGGGAGCGCGTGATTTATCGGGAGCTCTTCTCTTACGGGATGACGCTGCTCGATCTTGGTTCCAAGGGCAGCCCCAGAAAGCTCTCGTCGATGTCGCACATCGCGGCGCGGCAAGAGCTTCGCAGTTTCGTCGCCGCCTTGCGGCTACCCACCGGCGGCGCTGTTGAGGGCGTGACGTCGGCCGCTGCTGCCCCGCGTAACAAGCGCGAAGCCCTGGAGGTCCAAGCCGCGGCGGCCTAAACCGCTCGGCATGGTGCTGTTCACCCTTGCTGTTCTGATCGCCGCGTTCAGCGTGATCTCTCGCCGGTTCCCGTTGCCTCCCGCAGCTAAGCGCCGGCTCGTGTTGATCGGCAGTGCGACCGTCGTCGCCGTTGTCGTGTTGCAGCTTTTCAGGCTCACGCCGATGGCGCTTCTGGCGCTGCTCGTGGGCGCTGGTTTCGGCGCTAATGTGGTGATGGGCGTGCTCGCCAGGCGCGGTGACTTTGATGAGCTGTCGGAGGAGGGGCCTGCCTCCCCGCCGCCCCTCAAGGCAGGCGGGATGGGCCGTGAAGAGGCGCTGGCTGTTCTGGGACTCGAAGGTGAGCCCGACGAGGCGGCCATCCAATCAGCGCATAAACGGATGATCGTCCGCGCCCATCCTGATCAAGGCGGCTCGGACTATCTCGCGGCCAAGGTCAACGAAGCGCGCCAGGTGCTGCTGCCAAAAACCTGAGAAAGGACTCGCTGGGCGCCCTTGTTTATGCGAAGAGGAGAAGGAACAAAGAGGGTACAAAATGGCTCACAACGCGGATGTTGAACGGATTGCTGAGGCGCTCGTTGCCAATTGTCGGGAGGGCAAGGAGCGGGACAATCTCGACGCTTTCTATGCGGAGGATGCGGTCTCCGTGGAGGCGATGGCGCCGCCTGGTGAAGACCGGGAGAAGAAGGGCCGCGCGGCGATCCACGCCAAGCATGATTGGTGGGAGGGCGCGATGGAGCCGCTGGAGAGCAGCCTGCAAGGCCCGTTCTATGACGGCGGTGGGCGGTTCAGCGTCATCTTCGCGTTGAAGGTCAAGGAGCGCGCATCCGGCAATGTGGTCGATATGCAAGAAGTGGCGCTCTACACCGTCGAAGGCGGAAAGATCGTTCGAGAGGAGTTCTTTTACGATCTGACGCCACCCTCCTGACCAAGCCTTGAGTTGCGCCCGGCGCAACAGCGCCCTAAGGGCGCTAGACGGCCTAGGGGTATAGCTCAGTTGGTAGAGCATCGGTCTCCAAAACCGAGGGTCGCGGGTTCGAGTCCTGCTGCCCCTGCCAGCCGATAGATTGACGAGCATAAGGGACGCCCGTGGCCTCTGAAGAAGACGTCCTCCTGCGTGAGGTCGATGAAGATCTCTCCCGTGACCAGGCATTTGATCGAATCCGCCGCTACCGCGTTCCTGCGGCCATTGGCGCGGGCGCGATTATCCTTGGCGTGGCGGGCTATCAAATTGTTGACGGCCAGCGCGACGCGGCGGCGGCTGATGCGGCAGCGCAGTATGCGGAGCTGAGCTTCGCCGCGACGACCGAGCCGACAGCGGATGCGCTGACCGGTTTCGCGGGCGGCACGGAGACGGGCTATGCCGTCTTGGCGCTGATGCGGGCGGCCTCGTCTTTGGCGCAAGGCGGTGATCTGCAAGGTGCCGCTGAACTCTACGCCCAGGTCTATGCGGACGAGTCTGTGGCCGGATCGATGCGCGATTTTGCGAGAATTCGCGCCGCCTACACCCTGTTTGACTCTGACCCATCAAGCGCCAGCGCGATCGCGGGTGAGATCGCAAGCGAGGCCTTCCGTGGCCACGCTGATGAAATCGCGGCCGCCGCGGCTTTGCTCGACGGCAATTATGTCGGGGCCAAAGCTCGGTTCGATGCCATTGCTGCGTCGCCGACGGCGGACGATTTTCTCCGCACCCGCGCCCGCAGTTTTTCATCGCTCGCCGATGCGGGCGCCAATGGTGCAAGTCTTGAGACCCAGCGGTCAAACCAGAGCGAAGTGGTCGATTTCATTCGTGGCTTCGGCGCGGAGCTGCAAGAGTCAGGGATCCCGCTTGGCGTCGATCCCGGTGTCGATGTGCTGCCGGAACCGCCGATTACAGATCTTCTGGATGCGGCGGAAGCAAGCGAAGCTTCGGGCGACGATGCTGAGACAAGCAGCGAGGACCAATAGGCGTGCGCATCCTGTCGTCTTGGGTAACCCTGCTGATTGCGGCCTTCGTTCTTATGAGCTGCTCGGGGATCGACAAGGACCTCGCGGAGCTTGAGGATTCGGAGCCGGTTCTGCTTCTTGAGGAGCAGGTGATTGTTGATCCAGCCTTCAACGATCAGCCGCTGATTGTGCCGCCGGCTTTCACCAACAGCGAATGGGCGCAGACCGCTGGTGAGGCTGACCACGCTCTCCACCATGTGGCGGCGCCTGCCGATCTCAAGCGGGCCTGGCGCATCAAGGCATCAAGCAGAAAAGCAAAAGACGCGCCCATCACCGCCGCGCCGGTCGTCAGCAATGGGAGGATTTTCCTCATTGATGCGGTGGCGGAGATACGCGCGTTTGATGCGGAGACCGGCAAACGTCTTTGGTCAACCGCGCTGACGCCAGACGTCCGGGATCGGAAGACCCGCCGCTATAACATTTTTGCGCGGAGCAATCCCGGTTATCTTGGTTTTGGTGGCGGCGCCGCTGTTGAGGGCAATATGCTGTTCGTCACCAGCGGTTTCGGTTTTGTTGCCGCGCTTAGTGTCGACGATGGCGAGGTGATCTGGAAAGCCGAGGCACCAGGTCCGCTTCGCAACCCACCGACCGTCGGCGACGGTCTCGTCATCGCGGTCACCATCAGCAATGAGGTGATCGCGCTTGAGCAAGGGACGGGCACGCAGGCTTGGACCTTTGAGAGCTTTGAGGAACCGGCGCGCTTCCTCGCTTCGGCCGCGCCAGCGATCAGCGAAGACAGTGTCATCGTTCCTTTTTCCTCTGGTGAGGTCACATCGCTTGCGGCCAACAATGGGCGGATCCAATGGTCCGCGGTGATCTCGCGGACCTCGCGGCTCAATGCGCTTTCCACGTTGGGGGATGTGGCAGGCAGCCCCGTCGTTGATCGCGGCGCCATCTTCTCTGTGACGCAGTCGGGTCAAATGACGGGTATTGATGCGCGTACGGGAACAGTCGTTTGGGAGCAGCCGGTGGGCGGCTATCACACGCCCTGGCTTGCGGGTGAAACTCTGTTTGTCGCCTCCAACCGCAACACGCTGACAGCAGTCAATCGCGTGGACGGACGAATTCGGTGGCACACACAGCTTGATGAGTACGAGAATGAGAAGGATCGCAAGAACCGGATCGTATGGGCGGGGCCGGTACTGGCCGGCGACCATCTCTATCTCACCTCCACCACGGGCCAGATGATTGCCGTCGATCCGGTCCTCGGCGACGTGGTTGATCAGTACCGGCTGAAAGATGGATCAACCCTGCCGCCTGTGGTCGCCGGGGGTATGGTCTATGTCCTGACCGAGGGCGGGCATTTGGAAGCGTTTGAGCAGCTCCCTGAGAACGAGCTCCGCCGCAAAGAGGCGCGACAGGCCCGCGAACGCGAGCGTGAGGCGCGCGCGCTGCGCCGTGAGGCGGAGAAAGCAGCGCGTGAAGCGCAAGCCGAGGAGGCTGCCGAGAGACCACGCCGTGGGCTGAGGTTCTGGCGCCGCGGCGGCGACAGCGGCAGCGATGATAATGAGGGCTAAGCTGGCAGTTTTAGCGTGGCTGATAGGCCCCCAAGCTCCGCGTCGCCGAGTTCGAAATGCCCACCATGGCGTTTGGTGATATCGACCACCACCGAAAGGCCGAGACCGGTGCCTTGCGTGTTGCGCGAGGGGTCGAGCCGCTCAAAAGGTTGAAGCGCCCGCTCGCGATCCTCCGCGCCAATGCCTGGACCGTCGTCCTCGACGCGCAACGTCACCGTGCGATGGTTCGTTCGCGCCGTCAGGCGCACATGGTCGCCATGCGCAAAGCCGTTTGAGATCAGATTGTTGAGGGCCCTCTTGATCGCCACCGGGCTTGCGTGCATGACGACGTCGTCTTCGATATCGATCTCAAGCGTTTGGCCCAGGCGCTTGGCTTCATCCGCCAGTTCCGACGCCAAGGCTTTGACGTCGATGCTGGAACGCTCAGCGTCCTGCGCATCACGGACGAAGTCGAGATAAGCTTCCAGCATCCGCTCCATTTCCTGCGCGTCGGCATCAAGGGCCTTGCGGTCCTCATTGTCTGGCAGCATCGCAATGCCGAGCTTCAGCCTTGTGAGGGGTGTACGGAGGTCGTGGCTGACGCCTGCCAGCATAGCCGTACGCTGATGAAGATAGCGGCGTATGCGTGCGCGCATGGCGAGGAAGGCTTGCCCGGCTTGGCGAACTTCGCGTGCGCCTGCGGGCCGGAAATGGGGGATATCCTCGCCGCGACCAAACGCATCGGCTGCGTCGGCAAGCCGGGTGATCGAACGCACTTGATTGCGCATAAAGACCACCGCGACGTAACCGAGCAGTAGGCTCGTACCGATCAGCCACAAAACAAAGATCGGGGCGTTGGTGGCTGCCACTTGATCACGTGGGCTGATAAAAACGAGATAGCCTTCTGGCAGCTGCACGCGAACCTCGACCTCGTCCGCATAGCCGCGGGTGTTGATCCACACCGGCTCGTCGACCGCCTCGGCCATCGCGTCGTTCAGTGATCGTGTGAGTTCGGAGAAGAATGTCAGCTTGTCGCGGTCGGGAATGCTCTGCCCGGGGGCCCAGCGCATATAAAGATCGAGATCTTGGCGGGCCATGCGCTCCACCGCGGCTTGGGTCATCCCAATCGGCGGATCACGCCACAGCGCTAGGATATGGGCGATCTCATTGGACGTTTGCCGCGCAAGTGCGCCATTCACATCCTCCCAATGGCGGTTGAAAAACACGAATGTCACCACCGATTGCATCAGGAAAATCGGCAGCACGACGATCAAAATCGTGCGGCCCCAGAGTGATTTGGGAGCAATGCGCCGCAGCATGGCGTTAGTCCGTCATCAGCGCGTAGCCGATGCCCCGCACGGTTTTGAGGTGTTGGGGGCTGCGGGGATCATCTTCGATCTTGCGGCGCAGGCGGGTGACTTGCACGTCGATGGACCGGTCGAACACGCCGAGTTCCTTCTGGGCAAGGACGTTCCGCGGCACAGCGGCGCCGGGCTTGGCGGCCAGCGTGCGAAGAAGATGCAGCTCCGCGTCGGTCAATTTGATCCGGGTACCATCGTTTTTGAGCTCGCCGCGTGCCGGATCGAACCGGAAATTGCCAAAGGCGACAATGTCCGACCGGCTCGGCGCAGCGCTCCTGTGCAAAAGGCCCTTAAGTCGCAGGACAAGCTCCCGCGGCTCAAACGGTTTGGGGAGGTAGTCATTGGCCCCCACCTCAAGCCCGCGAATGCGGTCCTGCGGCTCGCCACGCGCGGTGAGGAGGATGATCGGTAGGTCCGTGGCCGTCCGCATACGCTCG
>JBCDLG010000005.1:0-57202 GCA_038745625.1 Pseudomonadota bacterium
CGCGTGACCTGGACACTCGATGTCGTCGCGCATCCCACAAGACAAAGGACCGCCGCAGCGACGCCCAGCCTGCCCAGTCCATCTTTGATCATTTGTCTCATCATTGGCCTCCCCAAACGATGCACGGCCATCCCGAGCAATGCCCGGGTTTTACTCTTGCGATCTTGGTGCCAAATACCGCACCTTTGCGTACCACGCGCGGGGCGGCGAACAAGTCCCGTTGCCGGGCCATCGACGTCCTGACAGGCGCAGGTGGCAGCGCCGCCCCAACCGCCTCTGATCGTTGGTGTTGTCGCTTCATCCGTCAGTGCTCTTCTGACCCCAATTATCTTCCGTCTTCCGATCAATTCGACTACCGTCTAGCGCTCCAGCAAGACCGCCATCACATCATCCGCCACAGCGTCGGCCAGGTCCAGCTGGTAGGATCGCCTCGCATCCAGCCTCGTTCCCCCAAAGCCCTTTGCACTGTGACTAAAACCGGATAGAACGCGGCCATCCGTGTCGCGAAAACTCCCGCTGATATCGGCATCCACTGAGAAGATCCGAGCCCCCTCCTCGTAGCGATAGCTCTCGCGGACGCGGTAGACCATCACCACATCGCTTGGACGCCCCTCGTCCTGCACGTTAAGACCTGCCCGCTCTCGCAAAGCGTTCGCAAGATCGGTGCGAATAGCGAGGCTTGATCGATCGCTCGGCTTCAAGACAAAGCGCAGACCATCAATGCTGCTGACTGCGGCCTGGCGGATGTCCGCCGTTGTCGCACTCATCGGTACACGTTTGACATCAAGTCCCACAAGCGCCAGCTCGCGATCCAACTTATCTCGGCGGACCGATAAACCGATGACCGGGAAGAGCGCACGGGCACGCTCAAGGCGGTTCGGAATGTTCATAGATGATCCGTAGGCGTTGATCTCATTATCAGTAGCCGAAATCTTGGCGATGATCTGCTGTTCAGCGTCGGCGCGATCGAGCTCCACGCGCACATAGTAATAGGACGCCACGTCTCCCACAGCGCTGTCGGTCTCGCGAAGCCCTGTGATCGGTATATCTTCGACTTCGATGATCGCCTCTTCGATGACAGATCGGGAAACCGCCGACTGCCCACCAAGCGTCTCCATTCGCTCACGGACCGTCAAAACGGCGGTTACGTTCGCCTCAAGTTTCCGCGCAATCGAGCTGTAAGATTTCTCAAGCGCTTCATCGCGCGCCGCGGCCTGACTTCCGGCCACGCGGATGCTGACGCCCTCACAAGCCGACACCACCACCTCCGTGTCGGTGATCATACACCAGTCTGGAACCCCCACAAAGAGGCTGCCTCCCGCAACATCTGGAAGCTGATCAACAGGAACAGGCGACGTGGTGCAAGCGGTCAACACCAACGCCGCAAAAACGGACAAACGCTCACAAAAACCCTTGCTCCGTCTCCTATGCCCCGGGGTGATCATCAGATCGATCCGTATTTTGCTGATTTATCGCGAACCTTGACGATATAGTCCCGAGTTTCCGCATAAGGCAGGTTACGGCGCATATGCTCAAACGCCTGCGTTGGGCTCATAGCATTGACGGCTCTGGATGCCTCCGTCCGGTTGCGCCCAAAGGCCCTGATCACATTGCCCGATCCGGTGTTATAGGAAGCGATTGTCGCCCAAAGCCGGGTGCGGCTATCGTCAATCCATTTCAGATAGTTGTCATAGACCAGCCGGAGATAGGCGGTTCCCAGCTGTACATTCTCATTGGGCTGATAAAGAAACTCCTCGCTCACCACACGATCTTCCTTATACACATAGCGATAAGCATCCCGCCCGCCGCTCCATGGAACAAGCTGCATCAGACCAAAAGCAGGAACATGCGACTTGGCGCGGGGCCTGAAGGCACTTTCAGTCTCCATCACAGACCATACAACGGGCGCGTCGACACCGAAGCTCTCGGTATGCACCTCAACGAGAGGCGCAAATGTCCTAGCGCGCCGCTCGACATGATCGGGCAACAGATTAAATTGCACGGTCACTACCTGACGCGTGACTGTCGTTGTCTCTGTCGTCGTCTCCGTAACTGTCTGCCCCTCAGCCCGCGCGACCGGTGACAGCGACGGTGGCCCGGCCGCCACAACCCGAGCGAAAGCCTCCGGCGTCTGTCCGCCGAGATCAACCTGGTCGTTGAGAATGGGCTCCCCGCTTCTTTCGGGCTCGCCAGGCTCCTCGGCCAGCTTCTCAAGATCTCGCTGATCAGGACCTTGCGTGAGCATGCCCTCGATCTCGCGCGCCAGACGCTCACGGACACTCTCGCTGGTCGGGTCTTCGTCAGCCTCGATCAAGACTGAGGCTTCGGCGACCCCCGTCTCATAGTCGACGACTCGGCGAGAGCCGAGCTCGTCATCATACTCAACCAGCGTCACGCCGTCGGGAAGAGCGGCGTCAGAGCCCCACTCCTCTCTGATCTTCGCCGCGTACTCCGCATACCGCTCACGCAGCTGGGTGGCCTGTTGTTGATAATTACCGCGGAACGCCTGCGCACGCGCGCGGAAATCGTTTGCGGCGCTCTCTTGCTGATCCTGCGCCTCGGCCGTTCCAATGATCAACCCCAATGGAGCGCACAGACCAAGGGCTGCTAGGCTTGTACCCACAAAACGACGACGATCAGTTCCCCAACGGTCAGCCATGATCAAAACCTTCCTCACGCAAGACGCCAGGCAGGCTGCGCCACCCGGCATAACGTCCTGGGGCGGACAGATCAGACTTCGCCGCCCCGAGGTTATTAGGACCCGCCTTGCGCGCCCTCGAGACGGTCACGCTCTTCTTGCTTAAACAGTGTTTCGTAGACAGCATCTTCACCGAAGAAGACCTCTTGCCGCTCCAGCGAAGCATTCACCCGGGAGACAAGTTCGCTTTTGCTGTCTTCATCGAGATAAACCATCGCACACAGATTATTGGCACCATCGAGCGTTACATAGTCGAGCTTATGCGTTCGCGCGTCGGTTAAGGTCTCCGCTGCGAAGAGATTCGTCAGCTCGACAGTCGAACTGTCGGTGTTGGTGTTGGAGCTACGCGCCGTGTCGCTCGTCGACGACGTGATCTGGCTGGTCGATGCCAGTGTTTCTAGGCTGGTGGAGATGGATGACGCTACGCGGGCATTGGCGCGCCGGGTGAGCTCACCCATAGCCGATGCCACGGCCGCAGTCTTATCGGCCGAGAAATTGCCGGTCGACATCGTGCATCCGGTAGCCGCGTAGGTCTCGCTAAATCCGTTTACGTCGTTTGGCGAACTCACCCACATTGGCAGCGAGCTTTCGGCTGGCTGACGCTCAGCGGTCATATCACCTGTCGATGCACAGGCTGCCACCACAAGCACCGCTCCCGCTGCAATCCAATTCTGACGCATTGTCCATCTCCCTCCGCTTCATGGCGATAAACCCGTTGATTGTTTTTGTTAGCATGGTCTGCTCGAAAAGGCCAAATCGACGCGTCTTCAACAACGCCCATTTGACCAATGTATTCCAAAGTAAACAGAAGTCCGATTTGCCATGGCTCCAATGGACGGGCTGCCGATGGCGCAGCCAGCTTTTATGGAGCCATGGCGAGGTTCGTGATGGAGGGCTGATCTGGGCCGGAGCTCGCCCATGGTGAAGGCCAGATGAGCCACGAGTGACGAGGGCCCGTTGCGAAGCGAGGAAAGCGGATGAACGGCTTCCGGCGCTGGCGGTTGTTGGTAGCCTAAGGACGTGTACGGATGGGCGACGTTGTGGTGCCGACGCCGCTCGATCAGCGCCTGGGCCTCGCGCAGGTCGTAGAGGGTTCGAGCTTCAGCAGCTCATCACGGAGCTTCCCGTGGAAGCTTTCGAGATGAGCTCTTAAGGTTTGTGGCTCTTCGCGCCCATTGCTCTTCTCCTTCAAACAGGCCATTGACGAGATCGACCAGCAAATCATCTGCTTAGAAAGCAATCAAGAGCAAACGATCCCGGAGATCACCGATGGCACAATCGCTCGCTTCTCCCAGTCGCTCCGGTCGCGGCTGACGACAGACAAAGAACCCGCCTTCAGAAAAAACTATCTTCAGCTCTTTATCGAGGAAGTGCGCGTCAGCAAGACCACCCTAACCATCAAAGGCAAAAACCAACGCCTCGCCGCCGCGACCATCGCCAAAGCCACAAACCAAAACGTTCTCTCTTTTGCCCAAATATGGTGCGGGCGGGGGGACTCGAACCCCCACGCCTGAAGGCTGCGGATTTTAAGTCCGCTATGTCTACCAATTCCATCACGCCCGCGCGTCCGCCGTTAGAGCCTGCGCCGTCGCCCACTGCAATGGCTGATGAGGCGCTTAGGGATCGGCGCGGCCGTCGCCTTGGGTCACGGTCGCGACAACGCCCTGCGCTGCGAAGAGGCCCTGGACGGCGAGCGCCGCATGCTCCGCGGTCTTTGCGATCTGCGAGCGGCAGACAATGGCAAGCAGCCCGCCGGTGCCGGTCTTGCCCGGATAAGAGCCGATCTTGAGGCCCTTGAGCGCGGCCTCAAGATCACGAAGACCATCGGCGATCATGCTCTCGCCAAGCTTGCCGGTCACGGTGAAGACGGTCTCCTCTGGACCACGCGGCAGGTGGCCGTCGAGGGCCTCAAGCATGGCTTGAAAAATCGCTGGGACGCCAGCGAGCACAAAGACACCGTCCAGATGAAAGCCAGGGGCGCCGGAAACCGAGTTTTGGATCAGCTCAGCGCCATCAGGGATGCGGGCCATACGCCGCCGCGCGGGCGTGAGCTGTTCGCCACGCGCCTCATAGCGTTGCGCCAGAATAGCGAGCGCATCGTCGCGTTCACCGATCGGCACACCGAGCGCTTTGGCAACGCACTCGGCCGTGATGTCATCATGGGTCGGACCAATCCCGCCCGAGGTGAACACCATGTCAGCACGGGCTTTAAGATCACCGATAGCAGCGATGATACGGTCCTCCTCATCCGGAACAATGCGAACTTCGATCAAAGGGAGCCCGCGGGCGTTCAGTGTTTTGGCAAGGTGATGCGCATTGCTGTCCTGGGTGCGGCCCGAGAGGAGCTCATCACCAATCAGAAGGCACGCTGCGGTGGGGATGGTTTGAGACATCCGCGGGGGATAGACGGTTCGGCGCCTGTCGGAAAGCCGCCAATCTCGCGCGGGGGTTTGCGTCGGTTCGGCAAACCCCCTACCCGGCCGAAGATGCAGTTCGATCCCCCTCTTCAAGACGCGGTCCTTCTTCGGCGTTACAAACGCTTTCTCGCCGATATCCGTTGGCCCGACGGTCAGGAGGAGACGGTGCACTGCCCCAACCCAGGCGCGATGCTCGGGGTCGCGCCGGAGGGCGCGCGCTGCTGGGTCAGCCGTTCCAAGAACAAAGCGCGCAAGCTGCCCTGCACCTTGGAAGTGGTCGAGTGCGAAGGGCCCGATGGTCTGACCCCGGTGGGGGTCAACACCAACCACCCCAACAGACTGGCGGAAGAAGCGATCCTCGCCGGTCTTGTTGAAGGCATCGATCCCGCGCTGCCGCTTGAACGCGAGGTGCGCTATGGCGAGGAACGCTCGCGCATCGACCTCCTGCAACGGGGAGAACCCAGTGTCTTCATCGAGGTGAAGAACTGCCATCTTCTGCGGCGCGAGGATGGCGTCACCGAGTTTCCCGATTGCGTCACCGCACGGGGGCTCAAGCATCTGCGCGAACTGGCGCGCATGGTCGATGAAGGCCACCGCGCCGTTCTTCTCTTCATTGTGCAGCGATCGGACGGACAGGGGGTTGCGACCGCCGCGGACCTTGATCCAGCCTATGCGGAGGGTTTCGCCTGGGCTGCGGGTCAGGGTGTTGAGATGCGCGCCGTTGGATGCTCTGTCGAGCCGAGCGCGATCATCCCGCAGGCGCCCTTGCCGATCCTCCTCTAGCCCTCGTCTTGCTGGGCAAGAACAGCCTGACCGAAGGGCACCGCAATCTTCGGCAGGAACGCGCCAAACGGCCGGAAACCCTCCGTCCGTGTGTTGATGGTGTAGGCAATCGCCATATCGAAGTCGGGATAGACGACGAGCCAGCACTGCGAACCGCGCGAGACCCCGCCGTGATTGGCGTTGCGCATCACGACAAAGCCCTCCTCTTCCCATGCGCGCCAACGCCAGCCGAGGGCATAGTCCTGTTCGTTGACCTCGCCGTTCGCCAGAGGGACTGGGGTCCACATCTCGTCCCGGGTTGCGGCGGAAATGTAGCCATCATCGAGCATCATCGCGCCCATCCGCACGAGATCCGTCGGGGTTGAGGCCCAACCACCGCCCGGCAGACGGTGAGAGAGATCAACCGGACGCCACGGCCGCGCACGATCGTTTTCGGAATCGACCAAGTAGAACCGCGCCAGATCCTCCGGCTTCCCATGACGCTTCGGCGCGACGATGGTGGACCTCATCCCCGCGGGCGCAAAGACCTCACGCGTGACCAGCTCCCGGTACGAAAGATCTGCGGCGTCCGCTATGACCGCGCCCAAAAGCACAGTGCCGTAGGACGAATACTCAAAATCCGTCGCCGGCTCAAAAAGCAGCGTGCTATCGTCGAAGAGTTCCAAAGCGTTGTGCACGTTGTCATAATGCGCAACTAAGGCGCCGGAATGATACCACCCCTTCCGGTCGTCATTGTCGCCGTAATGCGGTAGTCCCGCCGTATGCGAAGCAAGCATACGCGGTGTAATCCCTGCCCATTCAGGGTTGGGAAGGTCATGGAGATAACGCTCAATCGGCGCATCAAGATCGATTGTGCCTTGGTCCACCAAACGCGCCAGCGCTGCGCCGGTAACGGCTTTGGATGTGCTCCCGATACGGAAGATCGTCTCGGGCGTCACCGCCTCACCCCTCGCAAGATCAGCCCAGCCGACAGCGCCTTGCCAGACAACCTCACCGCCAATAGCGACTGCGGCAGAGAAACCTGGCGCATCAATCTCGTCGCGATGCGCTTCCATAGCGGCCAAGGTCTGGGCGCCTGCAGCGGCAAAGCGGGGATCGAGCACCATCTCGGTTGTGGGATGTTCACGCGGCATGTCGATCCAGCCAAACGGCAAGAGCGGCGCCTCACCAGCGTGCGCGGCATACCCATATAACGGCCACGCCAACCACCCGCCGACGGCGAGCGCCAGCGCAACAAAGGCAATGAGAAACCGCATCACCAAACCCATGGAACCATCTCCCCTCGTCCATCAGCACAGATGGTCACGCCATCCTCCATGCTCAAGTCTCGGCCCTGGCGTTCAGCACGTCACGTCCCTAAATGTAACGGGAGGCCATCTGAGAAACCCTATGATCTGGCGCATCGTTGGTACCGTGCTGGGTGCAGCCCTGCTCGTTGTGGGGATTCCGCTCACGCTATCCCCGATCCCTCTCGGCATCATCCTGGTGGCCATTGGCGTGATCATCCTGATCAGTGCCAATCCGTGGTTCGCGACGTTGATCCGTAAACTGCGTAAGAACTCTAGACCCGTGAATGATGCCTTCAAGACCGCCGAAGATGTGCTGCCCGATCCTATTGCCGAGCCCCTGCGTCAAACCGATGTCGAAGACGACGACGACGAGAGCGACGCGGACGCGGCCAAGATGGGCCCGCCCCTCCAGCGCTTTCATAATCCACGGCGGCTCCGATAGCGCTTCCCTGCGGCGCGCGAACAGCGTAGAAAGCGCTGTTCGTTTCTTGCTCCCCTGACCTCCGGAGACCCCCGCATGCCCGCAGCTCGCGCCAAAAAGGCCGCGCCCGCCACCAGTTACAGCGCCAAGGATATTGAGGTTCTGGAGGGGCTTGAGCCCGTTCGCAAAAGACCAGGCATGTATATTGGGGGTACGGATGAACGGGCCCTGCATCACCTCTTCGCCGAAGTGCTCGACAATGCGATGGACGAGGCGGTCGCCGGTCATGCGACGCGCATTGAAGTCCATCTTGACGCCGACGGTCTTTTGACCGTGACCGACAATGGCCGCGGCATTCCGATCGACAAACACCCCAAGTTCAAAACCAAGTCGGCTCTCGAAGTGATCATGACGACGCTCCATGCTGGCGGTAAGTTCACCAACAAGGCCTACGCCACGTCCGGCGGTCTCCACGGCGTCGGGATCTCGGTGGTCAACGCGCTGACCGATGAGCTGACCGTCGAGGTCGCGCGGGACCAGGCGCTTTATCGGCAGACCTACTCCAAGGGTGCGCCGACATCGACGCTCAAGAAAGTCGGCAAGGCACCCAACCGGCGTGGGACATCCGTCAGTTTTCATCCGGACCCGGCGATTTTTGGTAAGACCCTCAAATTCAAACCGGCGCGCCTCTATCGGATGGCCAAAGCCAAGGCCTATCTCTTTGGCGGGGTCGAGGTGCGCTGGTCTTGCGCACCGGAAGCCCTCAAGGGCGATGACAAGACCCCCGAGAAAGACGTCCTCAAATTCGATGCGGGGCTCAAAGACTATCTTGCCTCCATCATCGGTGAACGCCCGACCGTCACGATCGAACCCTTTGCTGGTAAGGTCGAGCGCGAAGGTGGGCACGGCACGATTGAGTGGGCTATTGCCTGGGGTCCCGCCGGTTTCGAGGCACCTTCTGGTCAGATGGCGGATGGTTTCACGTCCAGCTATTGCAACACCATCCCCACGCCCGAAGGCGGCAGCCACGAGCAAGGCCTGCGCCAGGCGCTGACGCGAGGCCTTAAGGCCTATGCTGAGATGTCGGGCAACAAAAAGGCTGGACAGGTGACACCAGAAGACGTGCTCGGCACCGCCGCCGCTGTGTTGTCAGTCTTCATCTCCAATCCGGAATTTCAAGGTCAGACCAAGGATAAATTGGCGACCAATGAGGCAACCAAACTGACCGATAGCGCGGTGCGCCCTGCTTTTGATCACTGGCTCGCCGATCACCCGAAAGAGGCTGAAAAGCTCCTCGCCCATGTGATCGATCAGGCCGAGCAGCGCCAGCGGCGGCGGCGGGAAAAAGAGGTGCAGCGCGCCTCGGCGATGAAAAAACTCCGCCTTCCCGGCAAGCTTGCCGATTGCACAGCAAAGGACCGGACGGGGACGGAGATTTTCCTGGTCGAGGGCGATTCAGCAGGCGGATCGGCGAAACAGGCACGCGATCGCGCGCGCCAAGCGATCCTTCCTTTGCGGGGCAAGATCCTCAATGTCGCGAGCTCGACCCGCGACAAGATCATGCAGAACCAGGAGGTTCTCGACATCGCCCTGGCGCTTGGTGTTGGTCTCGGCAGCAATTTCGACCTTGCGGATCTGCGCTATGACAAGGTCATCATCATGACCGATGCCGATGTGGACGGCGCCCATATCGCGGCACTCTTGATGACGTTGTTCTTCACCGAGATGCCCGAACTCGTCCGTGCAGGGAATCTCTACCTCGCCCAACCGCCGCTCTACCGTCTCAGCCATAACGGTAAGACCGTCTATGCGCTCGATGAGACGCAGCGGGATGCCCTACGGGCGAGCGAGTTCAACGCCAATGCCAAGGTGGATGTCGGCCGTTTCAAAGGCCTTGGTGAGATGAACGCCCGAGACCTCAAAGAGACAACCATGGACCCGGCGACGCGGCAGCTCGCGAAAGTCACCTTGCCCGAGGCCTATGCCGACGCCACGGACCTTTTTGGGCGGCTTATGGGCAAAAAGGCTGAGCCGCGCTTTCAGTTCATTCAGGACAACGCGGCCTTCGCCCACGACAATCTCGACGTCTAAGGATGGGTTTCATTCGGTTAACCGACAAAAGATGCGTTAACCCCATTCCTTGACGGCACGATAACCGCACCCGCCTACGCTCGACTTAAAGTTGTGGTGGGATGACGATGTTACGCGCGTTTTTGTTGGCAGCAGCAGCGTTGCTGGGCTCCGCCCAGGCCGCGGTGATTGATTTTTCGGAGTTCGTGGCTGGCGACTTGGTGAATGACATTGTCGTTGATGGCGTCACGATCACGGTCAACTCGCAAGCCATCAAGAACAACGGCACCCGAAATGACAGGGCGATGGTGTTCGACACGGACAATTATACCGGCAACGATCATGACCTCGCCGGCCCTTTTACCGACGTTCGCGGCGGCGCTGATATCGCCCCGGGCAATGTTCTAATCATATCAGAAGACGGCGACTCCTCCGACCCGGACGATAATCACCAGGGCGGATGGATTGAGTTTGTCTTTGACAGCCCGGTCAGCTTTGAGAGCTTCGCCGCTTTCGACATCAATCAACTTGGCGCGATTGAGCTTGAGCTCTTTGACAGCTCGGGCTCCCTTGGGACAGTGAGCAATCAGTACGCAGCAAATCCGAATCAGTATGAACTCATTGAGTTTGTCGCAAGCGACGTCACCCGTGCATTATTCACACTGACCGGCTCAGGGGCGATCGGCAACATCACCCTCGCTAGCGACGCCGTCCAAACGCCACTCCCCGCGGCCGGGCTCCTGTTCGGCGCGGGTCTCTTCATCGGCCTCAGCCTGCACCGCCGCCGAGCGCTAGAGCGATAACGGCGTCTCCAGGAACTCCTTATACATCATATCACGGTGTTCAAGGAGGATTGGCTGAAGGGCATCGCTTCCCTCGTCCACACTCTCAAAGGCTGCGCGTGTGCTCTCTTTCATCGCGCATATATCGGCCGGTAGAGGCCGGAACAGAGCCATGAAGGTTGCGCTGTAGACATCAAGTGCGGTCACTTTATCGCTGATGTAAAAGGCGCTGCCAGCGCTCTTTTGGTCCTTCAGCCTCCTAGACAGCATATCGAGGGTCTGCACCACCCGCGTGCGGGCCCACCCCGCCAGCTCCGCTGAGTGGCCATATTTCGCGGCCAGATACTGCGCCACCGGCTCAGCGAAGCCGGGTTGGCCGTTGAGGCCAGCATCCGTCATCACCATACGGCGCATGCGGCCTAGGCCTTGTTCGCCGCAGATTTCGTGACTGAGACCGAACATCAGGGCACGGTCGTTTGGGTCATGCGGTAAGAGCGACGGCTCGGGCTGCAGACGCTCAAAGAGGAACAAAAGGTCGTTCCACAGCGCCTTGCCAGGCTCGTCGTCATACACCGCCGACGGGGCCGAGGCATGGCCGCTCCATTCAACTTGGGTTTTGTCTTGCGCATCCAGGCGCACGGCAGACCACGGGATCCCTTTGATATGGAGGATGCCCTTTGCCGCCTCGCCCCAGGGGCTGGGAACATTGCTGACCACGGTCATGCGCAGCCCGTCGCGGCGAATGGCCTCGGCGGTGTCGATATACGCAAAGGGCATGGGGGACCTCCTGGATCGCTCGTTGCAGGGAAGGGATAGGATCATCGCGCCGCAGGGTGCAAACAAAGTTTGTCGCGACCAGCAGGGTGACCTTCTCCCCCTCCCCGTCGTAAGAGGTCCCAATGGATCAACGAGAATCTCCGAACGAGCGCTTCAAGCGCGTGCTGGCCCTCACCACCCGCGCCCTCTCCGCGGAGCCTGAGGCGGAGGTCAAGTTTGGCGGCGAGATCCCGTCCGTCGCCGGGACCGAGGCGCGGCTCCCGCTCCCGCCCCGGCGCTTGGATGCGAAAAAAGTTGCGATCAGCCGCGGCCACGCCGACGCTGCGGCGTTACGCCTCGCGCATCACGATGCGAGCCTCCACGCCCAGCTGCAGCCGCAAAACCCAGAAGGACGCGCGCTCTTCGCGGCGCTTGAGGAGGTGCGCTGCGAAGCCCTTGGCACCAATGCCATGGACGGCGTCGGGCAGAACCTCACAGCCGCACTGGAACGACGCCTTGACGAGCAGGGCTATCGGCGAATGGAGGATCGGCAAGACGTGCCGCTGAAGGACATCATCGGACTGATCGCGCGTGAACGGATGACTGGGCAAGCGACACCGGACGCAGCCTCCGCGCTTGTTGATCAGTGGCGTGATGATATTGAGAACACTTGCGGTGAAGCGCTCGATGCGCTCGCGGCACAGGACAGCCACCACGATCAGGAGGTGTTCTCAAGCCTCAGCCGAGCACTGATCGATGCGCTCGATCTCGGCGATAAGCAAGGCGACGAAGATCATACCGAGGACGAAGATGAGGCGCCTCCAGAGGATGGGGAAGAGCCCGATCAGGAGACCTCCGAGCAGGAGGATGACAACACGCCCGACGGCGATGAAGCCCCGGATGAGGGCTCTCCGGAGCTCGGTGACGCCAGCGAAGGCGAAGCGGAGATGTCCGATCAGCCCCAAGCGCTCGACGAAGGCGACCCGCGCGAAGAGCCCGGCGACGACGCCCCCATCGTTCGCCGCGAGACGGCCGGCGACAGCGGCGATACCTATCGGCCCTACACCACGAGCTACGACCAAATCGCCCACGCCGAAGACCTCTGCCCGCCCGATGAGCTGGTTCGCTTACGGAAGACCTTGGATACGCAGCTCGAAACGCTCCACGCGGTTGTCGCACGGCTCGCCAACCGCTTGCACCGGCGTCTCCTCGCACAACAAAACCGGGCATGGCAGTTCGATATGGATGAAGGGGTGCTTGATGCCGCCCGCCTTGCGCGGGTCGTGGTTGATCCATTCCAACCCCTCTCCTTCAAGCAAGAGCAGGACCAGGAGTTCCGCGACACGACGGTGACCTTGCTGCTCGACAATTCGGGATCGATGCGTGGGCGGCCGATCACCGTGGCGGCGATTTGCGCTGACATTCTCGCCCGAACACTCGAGCGGTGCGCTGTAAAAACGGAGGTCCTGGGCTTCACCACCATTGCGTGGAAAGGCGGCAAGTCCCGGGAAAAATGGGTTGAGGACGGACGACCCAAGCATCCCGGCCGGCTCAACGATCTGCGCCACATCATCTATAAGCCCGCTGGGGTGCCCTGGCGCCGGTCGCGGGACAACCTCGGCCTGATGCTGAAAGAGGGCCTTCTGAAAGAGAACATCGACGGCGAAGCGCTCCTCTGGGCGCATGATCGGTTGATGGGACGGCCTGAGCAGCGGCGGATCTTGATGGTGATCTCCGACGGCGCACCGGTGGACGACACGACGTCCTCCGCTAACGGAGGGTCTTACCTAGAAAGGCATCTGCGCGAGGTGATCGCAAAGATCGAGAACACCTCGCCGGTGGAACTGGTCGCGATTGGTATCGGCCACGACGTGACACGCTTTTACCGGCGCGCCATCACCATCTCTGATGTCGACCAATTGGGCGGTGTCATGATGGAGCAGCTGGCCGACCTTTTCGAAGAGGAAGGCAAATTGGTCGCGCCAGAGCGCCGGCGGCGGGCGTAAGGCCGCCCTACTCGTCGCTCTCCTCGTCGGGAGTGGGCGGAAACTCCGATAGGATCAGCGTCAAGGCTTCGGTGATCCCTTCCTCGATGTTATCGATTTCAGAGTCGTAGACTTCCTTTTCCGATTTTCCGATCCAGATGGGCTTCTTCGTCTGACCGTCGAAGATCTCGATAAACATGCGCCCACGGACATCTTCATCGACGTCCTGCAGGCCCGGGGCAATATAGTCGACATCTACCGTCCGTACAGCTCCTAGTGTGAAGAGAAGGAGGAAGTCAGCATCGCTGCGCTTCTCGACGGGGACAAACCCTTTCTCACTCAAGATGTCGGACGCGGTGTTGAGCATGCGCTGGGCCACGAACTGGCTGACGTAGATTTCGCCTCCCACCTGGACCGGCGCATCGGCGCCCCATGCGAAGGTCTCATAGGTGTCGAAATCGATCGCTTCATCAAGCTCAACATCAACCGTTGGCGTTGTTTCGCAAGCACCGAGAAGAAAAAGCGCCGCTGCGGCACCGGTTGCTTTTCGTGTCCATCCCAGCATTGTCAAAGTCCCGACTGTTATCGAACGGTCAAAAACACATTCTAGGGTAGATGGAGGTGCGGGCTGTGCCAGGACCGTACTGGGCGTTCACAGGTTAAGAAGCGACAAGACTCATGCATTTGGCAGGTATCGTCCTATGGACAGCACTCAGTTCACTTGGTGGCATCACTGCCAGCCCGGTGATGCCTCACAACGACGACCACCCAACCGTCGGATGCCTGACCATGACGTCGGTCCACCATCTGTCAGGCGATGAAGGCTTTGGCGGCTATTCCGGGATGGTCCTTGATCAGACAAAAGACGAATTGCTGCTGCTCGCCGACAGAGGCCGCCTGCTCCGCCTTTCAGTCGCGCTTGCCGACAATGGCGCCGTTCTCGGCGTTAGCGGCGGCGAGATGCTGCCAATCCATGACGCACGCGGCCGACCCCTCAGCAAGCGCAATGGCGACACCGAAGCGCTGGCGCTATGGGATGGCGGCTATCTCATCACGCGGGAGGGTCTCGATGATGCGCTTCTCATCACCGAGGTGACAGAGCACTTTGTCATCAAGGCGACGATTGCCGATCTTTCCGGCGGACGGGCCCTCGCACGCAATGACGGTTATGAGGCCGCGACAGCCATCGCCGATGGTCAGGCCCTTTTCATCAGTGAAGGGACCTTGGATACAGGCGAAGCGATGATCACCTATTTTGACGGCGAGGACGTCGTCAGCCGGGGCTTCTATCAGCCTGCCGAGGACTTCGCCGTGACCGACATTTTTGCGGACAATGGGGGCGAGCGTCTCTTTGCCGTCGAGCGGGCTTTTGACCGTACTTTAGGCCCGCGCACGCGGCTGACGGTGGCACCTCTGGCGGACGCTCTGGACGATGATCTCCAAACGCTGGTTCCCGCCGAGTTGGGGCGGCTTGGCCTTGCCGACGGCACCGATAACATGGAGGGAATCGCTTTCTACAGATCGTCCGATGGCGGAGAGAGCCTGATGATTATCTCCGACGACAATTTCAATGCCAACCAGCGCACCGTGTTGATGACCTTCCGCTTGGGAGACAACTGCCCGCTCTAGCGTCCACCGAGGCCAAGGCGAGGCCTAATCGCCCGGCGGAACGGCGCGTAGAGGCAGACAAAGCCCGCCGCGACAGCGGTGATCACCACAAGGCGCATGGCAAACCACCAGAGCCACGGCACCTCCTGCCCACCAAAGGCGCCCGGAAAATAGATTGCCGCTTGGACCCCAAGACCGAAAAGGACGCCAAAGAATGGCGCCCGCCACCACGCCCCGCCCCGGGTCAGATCGTACACAGAGAGCCCCATCAGCTGCCCAACAAACCAGGATAGGATGAGGACGCTGAGATAGCGCACGCTCGGGAAGTCACCCTCCTCAAGCTGCGGGGCGATCTCAATCACCAAGGCCGTCGCCCCGATCAGCGCGAGCACCCATCCCAAAACGAGCGCCTGGGTCACGACACCTGCGCCAAACCGCCGGGCCAGAAAGAGGGAGAGAAAAAGACCGAAGGCAATCGCGAGGTCACCGCGGCTCAAAAACGCCGCCGCTGACAAATCATCTCGGCCCTCGCCAGCCAAAAGAGGAAGCGCAAGATCGGCCGCCGCCATCGCGGTAACCGCCAGCATGGAAAGCGGAAACGCCATTGCGCCGAGGAACAGGAAACGCTCGCTCAGCCGCGCAAAAAGGCGCCTGGCTTCAAACCGGCCCGTTATGGCGCGCTCATGGTAGCGCTCCACCACCACGGGGCCGCTTCTGTCGTCGAAACTATGCTGCACGCCCATGCGCCCTCACCTCGTCGTGGCAGGCGCAGCGTAAGCGAAAGAGCTTAAGCCGAGGCCGCCGCAATATCCCGCTTCACCTTGCGGGCTTTGTCAGACAGCACATCGTCCTTGGCTTTCGCCAAGAAAGCGTCAAGGCCGCCCACATGGTCCACCGAACGAAGAGCGTGGGCTGTGATACGGAACTTGAAGCTCCGTCCCAGCTTATCACTCATCAGCGTGACATTGCAGAGATTCGGAAGAAAACGGCGCTTGGTTTTGTTTTGCGCGTGGGAAACGTTGTTACCCACCATCGGCGCTTTGCCGGTGAATTCGCAAACACGGGACATGTCGGACCTCGAACAGGAGAAAATCGGAAGCGCCGCGCCTAGCCACCGCGCCGCCGCCCGTCAAGAGTTACAAAGATGTCGTCGCTCTGCGGGTTTCCTTTAGCCGCGTCTCAAGCAAGGTACGCTATGCTCGAACGCTGTGGGTTATCTTTGCGGACGATTATGTTGGGTCAATCACGCTTCTTTTTTGCGGCTATCCTCGTTGCTGGCCTGCTCGGCTACGACACAGCCATCGCGATGGATGGCCCCTTCCCCGAGCCGGGCACACCGGCATGGCAATCGCTTTTTGCGGTGGACCCGGTTGAGGAGCCACTCGGGGCAACGCCGCACGCCGTTGGCGAAGGCACCACCTACCGCACGACACTCAAAGGTGAGCTCGCAAGCTTTGACGTCGGGCGGATTTTCCTCACCGTCACCGTCGCCGACGTGGGCTATATGGTCGACTACAAGATGGAGCAGAACGGCGTCGCGCGCTGGTTCTCCGACGGCGAGGCGACGGCCAATGCCTCAGGTCTTTTTGGCCCAGGGGCTGAGATCGTCAGCAGCTACTACTACAATTTCGATTACGACGATGATGACGATTTTCAGCGCACCGAGCTTTTCCGGGAGACAGGTGCGGATCGTCTGAGGCTGTGGTCACTGCCGAGCTACCGCTTTCGCCAGCCTGTGTCCGTCGAGCAAGCCCGCGGCGCGGTGGATCCACTTGGCGCGCTCGTCGCTGTTGCTTTCACGCCCGTCCCCGCGGGCGAGGACCCCTGCAACCGCCGAATTCCTGTGCTGGATGGACGTCGCCGGTTTGACCTTGTGACCAAATCTGCTGGCGGCATGCGGCGTGTACCCGCGACCGGCAAAGACCGGTATGAAGGCCGCGCCCTTCGCTGCCGCCTGATCCAAGAGAAAGTTGCAGGGTACAAAGAGAAAAACCGCGGTGATATCGAAGGCGATATCTGGGTCTATCTTGTCGAGGTGCCGGACGAACTCAAAACCGAAACCTTGACTTACGTACCCGTCGCAATTGTCGGCAGGGTCGGGATCATCGGCGCATCACTGCAGGCGAAACGCCCAACACTGATCGCCGCCGACGGAACTGAAACGAAGCTCTACTAGCCGCCAACGACCCCTAGAGCACCTGCATCAACTGGATGAGGTTCCCGCAGGTGTCGTTGAACACCGCGATCTTCGCCTCGCCCGCCTTCATCGGCGGTTGTGTGAATTCGACGCCTTCGGCCTTGAGCTTTTCATACTCGGCTTCAATGTCTGGAACACTAAAGGCTGTCCACGGTATCCCATCGGCCATCAGTGCGTTTTGAAAGGTCTGAGAAGCGGGATGCTCGTTGGGCTCAAGCGCCAACTCAACACCAGCAGGTTCTTCTGGTGAAACCAGCGTCAACCAACGATGCTCCCCGATCGGAATATCGTGCTTGACCTGAAACCCCAGCTTATTCGTGTAGAAATCGTGTGCCTTGGCCTGATCATCCACAATGACACTCTTGATATACATCTTCATTTTGTCTCTCCCTCAGAGAATGGTTGGAGCCACGGATTGATCATATCGGGCAGTGACGTTGCCTTCAGTGAGTGAACTTTCGTCCGCCCACGCCATGCGGTGGTGATCAAACCCGCCTGCTCCAACGTGCTCAAATGCCTTGATATAGCCTGCCGAGAAATGGTCACCGCGTACTCCTCGAAAAGGCGTGCACAGATCTCGAACAAGCTCTGATCATTGCGTTTTCTCAGCTCATCAAGAATCAACAGCCTTGTCTCGTCGCCAAGAGCGCGAAACAGTGTGCTGAGGTTCTCATCAAATGGAACACCCATGACGCATTATGCAACGTCACTGTTGCATGTAAACAGGCATGATCAGTGAAGGGAAGAGGCACAACCTGCCCTGATACAAATATCAAGGCATCGTGATAGGAAGCCTACGCCTAACGCAGGCGCGCGGATTGCGAGCCTGCAAGCCCGCCTTGCAACGCGAGCACGGGGTCCTGCGGCTGGAGGTTCTTGCGCAGCTGGAAATGAAGCTGCGGGCTGGAGACCGATCCGGTGCGTCCGACTTTGGCGACCACCTGGCCTTGCCTCACAAAGTCGCCCTTCCGCACAAGGATCGCATCCGTGTGCGCATAGGCAGAGACCCAGCCGCCATCGTGGCGGATCAAAAGCAGGTTGCCATAGCCGTCGAGTTCGGAGCCGCGATAGACGACCTCACCATCAGCTGTCGCGCGCACCGGTGAGCCCATCGGCGCAGCAATGTTGATGCCGTCGCTCCGCACACCATCAATCTGATCGCCGAACTCTGTCATCACGCTGCCGCGCAAGGGCCAGGCAAAGCGGCTGCGAGCATCGACATCAGCCGGTGTTGGCGGCAGCACCGTCTCCTCGATCATCTTCGCTTCGAGGGTCCGCTGCTCTGTCGTCGTTGTCGTCGGTGAGGCAAACCCGCCTCCCAAATCTGTTCCGCCCGGAATAGCCACCCGTTGGCCCACGGACAAAGTGTAAGGCGTCATCATGTTGTTGACGGCTGCAATATCCTGCACCGACACGCCATAGCGACGCGACAGGCTGTAGAGCGTATCACCAGGCTGGACGAGGTGGGTCGAGCTGGCGCCGTAGTTCCCGGCCGGCTGCGGGGTGGTGCGCGGCGTCGGGACCGCGGGGGCGGCAATCTCGCCGAAGCGTGCCTGCTCAGCGGCCACCTGGCTGGTGCCACCCATCGGGATGATGATGCCCTGCCCAATCGTCAGCGCATAGGGCGCTGAAAGCTGGTTCTTCGCGATAATCGCTGCTGGCGACACCGAGTAGATCCGCCCGATCGCGTAAACCGTCTCGCCGCCCTGGACCGTGTGAAGGAGCTCACCGGTGGGCGCAGGAGCGTCATTGCTCTGATAGCTCAGATATTGCGGCGCGCCGACCGGCGTATGCCCGGGATCGGTGCCGTAGCGAACCGCTGGGGTGTCCTGCGCCGCGGCGCCGCTCACTAGGGCTGCCAAGCTGGCGAGGGTGAAACCTGCTACAAGGTGATGGCGATAACGCACGAAAGACATCGTCGGCTCCGCTCTTCATCGTGTTCGACTCTGGGACAGGCCTGCGCCGTTCTCCGTTAAGAAACAGCTAACCAGCCCTAATGCGCCCATGCCCCTTCCCGTGACCCAAAAAGCCAGGCAAAGCGCCATACATTCATGTCATTTCCCTCAAAAAAAGATCTCATCGCGTATATCGAACGCGAAAATGCTGTTCGCAAACAACCTGTTGACCGCCGCGATATCGCTCGCGCCTTCGGCATCAGAGGCCCGGCCCGCGCCGATTTGCGCGCCGTTTTAAAAGAGCTGGAGGCCGAGGGCAGCATTAACCTTGATGGCAAGAAGGCCAAGCGGCCCGGCCAATTGCCCCCCGTCACTGTTCTGGACGTCGTCGGCACAGACAGCGAAGGCGATCTTCTCTGCGCCCTCCCCAAAGTCGAGACCGAACGCCAAGCGATCCTGCCGTCGGCGCAGGCGATGGCCTCAAAACCGCCCATCGGTGTTGGGGATCGCTTTCTCGGCCGCCTCTCTGAAAGCGGCGGTGAGCTGCGAGCGAAAGTGATCAAAGCCTTCGGCAAAAGCTCCTCCCGCATGCTTGGCGTCTTTACCGCCGACCGTAATGGCGGCCGGGTCGAGCCGGTCAGCCGCAAAGTGAAAAATGCGCTTCTCGTCGCCCGCGGCGATACGATGGATGCGGAGGATGGCGATCTCGTCTGGGCCGAGGCCAAGCCGCAAAAGGGCTATGGCCCGCCGCGGGGCCGGGTGACCGAGCGGCTCGGCTCTGTTGATGACGCGGCGAACCTCTCACTGATTGCCCTCGCCGAACACGACATCCGCCTCGACTTTCCTGACCGCGTGATCCGCGAAGCGAACGCTCTCGATCTTGCCGCTGATCCGCACCATGAGGATCTGCGCGACACGCCACTGGTGACGATCGACCCGGCCACCGCGCGCGACCACGATGATGCGGTCTTCGCGGAGGAGAAAGACGACGGCTTCCGTCTCCTGGTCGCGATCGCTGATGTCAGCTATTTCATCCGCCCAGGAACGGCCCTTGATGCCGAAGCGGAGCGGCGGGGCAATTCGGTCTACCTTCCCGACCGCGTGGTCCCCATGCTGCCCGAGCGGCTGTCGAACGATCTTTGCTCATTGAAAGAGGGCGAGGACCGCCTCGCGCTTGTTTGTGAGATCGAGATCGGTAAGGGCGGCGGTAAGAAATCTCACCATTTCTTCCGTGCCGTGATCAAGAACCACAAGAACCTCGCCTATGAGCGCGCCCAGGCGATCGAAGATGGGCACGAGAAGGGTCCGGACGAGGTCAAGACGCTCTTTAGGGCCTACCGCGCGCTGATGAGGGCGCGGGAACGCCGCCAGCCCCTCGATCTTGATATGCGTGAGCGCAAGCTCGTGATGGGCGAGGACGGCATGGTCGCCGGTGTCACACGGAAGGATCGTCTCGATGCGCACCGCCTGATCGAAGAGTTCATGGTGCTCGCCAATGTGTGCGCTGCCGAGACGCTGGAGGAGTTCGAGAGGACCTGCGTCTACCGTGTCCATGACCGTCCCGACCCTGAGCGTCTCGATGGCCTCCGGCTCTATCTTGAGGGCCTCGGCTACACCCTACCGAAAGGTGACGAGGTGCGAGCGTCCAACCTTAACGGCGTCCTGCAAAAGGCGCGGGAGAAGGACGAGCTCGACATCATCGCGATGTCGGTCCTCCGTTCCCAGAGCCAAGCGGTCTATGACACGACGAATATCGGCCATTTCGGGTTGTCACTCGCGCGCTATGCGCATTTCACCTCGCCGATCAGGCGCTATGCCGATTTGACCGTGCACCGAGGGCTCGTCCGCGTACTGGGTCTCGGCGCTGGCGGCGTCGATGACGCTGACGAGATCCGCCTACCGAAGATCGCTGAAGATATCTCCGCCTCGGAACGCGCGGCCGTCTCCGCCGAGCGGGACACCGAAGCGCGGATGCTCGCCGCCTTCCTCGAAGAGCAAACAGGCGCGGTTTTCCAAGGCCGGATCAGCGGGGTGACGCGTGCCGGGCTCTTCATTGCGCTCGATGAGACGGGGGCAGACGGCTTCGTGCCTATGCGTTCGCTCGGTTGGGAACGGTTTGAGCATGATGAGAGCCGAAAAGCGCTGATTTCGGAACATTCGGGCGCAGCCTACACGCTCGGCCAGCCGGTACAGGCACGCCTTCTCGAGGTGACCCCGCTCCAGGGAGGCTTGCGGTTTGAGATGCTCTCCAAACCGCGCCACGCGAAAGAGGACGACGCCCCGAAAAGTCGCCATGCCAAGGCGAAGGCCGCCGCAGCCCGCGCGTCGGGCAAGAAACCGCGCAAGCCCAAACCGGCGCCAACGCCCGCGCGGCTGACCCGCAGGCCCCGCAAGAAGCGCTAGTTGCTTTTATTCAACCGGATGGTTGACCAATATCGATGTCGCCGCCATACTCAACCATATGGTTGAGAAAAACGATCTCGATGGCATCTTTGCAGCGCTGGCTGACCCGACCCGCCGGGCACTTCTGGCTCGCCTCAGCGAAGGCGAGGCGACGGTCAGCGACCTCGCCCAACCGCTGTCGATGAGCCTCGCGGGCGCTTCGAAGCATATCCAAGTGCTTGAGCGCGCAGGGCTCGTCCGTCGGCGGAGGGAAGGCAGGCAGCATATTCTCGCGCTGGAAGCCAGGCGACTGCGCCGCGCCCATGAATGGCTCCAGCGCTATGCGGCGTTCTGGACCAGTGCCCTCGACGCTTTGGAAGATGCATTGAAGGAGAATTCCGATGACTGATGCTCAGCTCTATGACGACCACCTGACGATTGAGCGCAACCTGCCTGCCCCGCCGGAGAAGGTCTGGGAGTATCTGGTCGACCCCGAGCTGCGCCAGAAATGGTTTTGCGCTGGTGCAACGGATACCGAGGTCGGCGGCACGATCCTGCTCGATTTCGACCATTCCCGCATTTCAAAGGTCAACAAATCGGGCGGCACCGAATGCGCCAATCCGGTCGTGATGAAAGGGACGATCACAGCCTATGATCCGCCCAACCGGTTGGCGTTCACGTGGTTTGAGGACTCCGGTGAACAGAGCCATGTGACCATCACGCTCACGGCGAGAGACAGCGGCACCACGCTGCATTTGATCCATGACCGGATGATCAAACCAGAGGACAAGTGGGGCGTCTCCGCGGGTTGGCACGCCCATCTCGACCTGCTGCTTGATCTCCTCTCAGGCCGCACGCCCCGCGACTTCTGGGAGCATTACGACCCGCTGGAAGCGCGGTACAAAGAGCAAGTGGGCGGTTAAGCCGCCGCCTTCTCCGTCCGCATCAGCTCGACGAACTGATCAAAGACAGGGAAACTGTCTTCAGGGCCAGGGCTCGCCTCGGGGTGGTGCTGCACCGCCATGGCAGGCGCGCCCTTGACCTTGATGCCCGCATTGGTCCCGTCAAAAAGCGACGTGTAAGTCGCTTCAACACCGTCAGGCAGTGTCGCCTCATCCACAGCAAAACCGTGGTTCATCGAGACAATCTCGACCTTACCCGTTGCATGCTCCTTGACCGGATGGTTCGCGCCATGGTGGCCCTGCTCCATCTTCATCGTCTTCGCGCCGAGGGCCAGCGCCATCATCTGGTGGCCCAGGCAGATCCCAAAAGTCGGCACTTTCGCCTCGACAAGCTCACGAATGACCGGCACGGCATATTCGCCCGTTGCTGCCGGATCGCCAGGGCCGTTGCTCAAGACCACGCCGTCGGGCTTCAGCGCCATGATCTCGTCAAAGCTCGTGCTCGCTGGAACCGCTGTGACACGGCATCCAGCGAGTGTCAGGCGGTTCACAATGTTTCGTTTGACGCCGTAATCGATCAGTACACAGTGCGGTGCATCGCCGCTAAGTCCGGCCGCCGCAAAGGACATCGGACGATCCGTGGTCACCTCTTTGGCAAGGTCCATGCCGACGAGGCCTGACCAGGATTTGGCCTTCTCAATCAGCCCCTCCTGGTCGAACTGGCCGTTCGGATTGTGCGCGATCACACCCTTAGGCATGCCCTCCTCACGGATCCGCACCGTCAGCGCGCGGGTGTCGACACCGGAAAGCGCGATGATCCCGCGCCGGCGAAGCCAAGCTTCGAAATCCAGCCGCGAGCGATGGTTCGAAGGGCTCGTCACCGCTGTGCGAACGATGCAGCCCCGCGCCGCTATCGCCGCATTGGCGGCCGCGTTCTCAATATCCTCGTCATTCACCCCAACATTACCGATATGGGGGAAGGTGAAGGTGATGATCTGCGCCGCGTAGGATGGATCCGTCAGGATCTCTTGGTAGCCCGTCATGGCCGTGTTGAAACAAACCTCACCGACCGCCTGGCCGACAGCGCCAAATCCGTGGCCTTCGAGGACAGTGCCGTCTTCCAAAACCAAAAGACCGGTTGGACGGCGGGGGCTCAACTCTTGACTCAGTCTCAACGGCACATCATCTCCCGCGGCGCCCTTGATCACAGAGGTGAGTGGGCAGCCTTTCTCAGCGCAAACGGTCGTGTGTCTAATCAGATCCGCGAGGAGCGCAAGGGGCTAGTTAACAATGGCGAGGCGCTTTCGCAGCGACTTTGCCGAAGAGGATGACAATGACCGACGAGCACGGGCAACTCGCGAAACAAGTCGCTGCCGACATGAAGGCGGCGATGAAAGACCGCGATGATAAGCTTCGACTGGCCACCCTGCGCCTGATGCAGGCCGCTATCCAAGACCGCGACATTCAGGCGCGGTCGGAGGATCGCTGCTGCGGCCTTGGCAATGACGAGGTCGAGGCGGTGCTGACCAAAATGGTCAAGCAGCGCGAAGAAAGCGCCAAGACCTACGAAGATGCAGGCCGAATCGAATTGGCGGAGCAAGAGCGCGCCGAGATCGAGATCATTCGCGCCTATCTGCCGGAGCAGATGAGCGCTGACGAGATCGCGACCGCGGTCGACGGCGTCATTTCTGATGTCGGCGCCGAGGGCCTCAAGGACATGGGCAAATGCATGGGCGCGCTGAAGGCGGCCTATGCTGGCCGGATGGACTTCTCCGCGGCCAATAAGGTCGTCAAAGAGCGCCTGGCTTAACCGGCCCGGCGCTTTCTCGCCTTGGCGATGAGTGCGAGGCCAGCCGGGAACAGGAGCAACGCGCCTGGTACCGGGATCTCGCCGATAGGATCATCGAAGTTGAGCGTCGGGGGCGGAATGAGACCGCCCGGACCCGAGAGCCCTGGGAAGACGACCTGAGGCAGCTGGCCAATCGGGCCGATCGCTGTCGGGCCGCCGAGGGGATCGACCATAGCCGTCTGCAGCGGCGTGGTCGGAATGCCTGAAAACGTGCCATCGGCCGAGCCGCCTAGGCTCGTCGGAACCAGCTGAACGACTTCGGTCACAGGGCCACCGACACCCACCCATTCAGATGGACTGTCCACGGTACCCTTGCCGTAAAGGCCCGCATCGACGATCCGCTGATAAAGCCCCTGCTCCTGCGCCTCGTAAAACTCGCGGACTTGGCCCTCCGACCGCTCGCGGAAGGCATCGATGTCTTCCGACGACAGCGACGCTATCACGATCGGTTCGGCATCCAGTGTTCCGTAGGCCTCGTCGGCCGTCGCCTGGCGCTCCGTCGCGGCAGCCCATGCCTCGTCGGTCAGCTCTGTTGCCTCGCCAACGATCATCGAGCCAAACAGGGCCAGGCCCCCTGCCGTGCCGAGGAGGAGCAGCAGCAAAACGAGCACAAGATTGCGCAGCGCCCTCGGAGCACTCGCATCAAAGCCAGTCTGCGCAGTTTGGGGATCCTCAATCGTCACAGATGCCGTTAACCTTTGATTGCGCTGCAGAAAGCAGCTCCTGCCGACCGAGGTGCAAGTTTCCGACCATACAACAAATTTGCTAAAATGTTGAGTGTTTCGTGTAGCACGGGTGATCGGATGCCTTTACGATTTCCAGGTGAGTCGATTTCCGCCCTCCTTCCTCGACGAAATTCGCTCCCGTTTGCGGGCCTCTGACATCATTGGACGGCATGTCCAACTGAAGAAAGCAGGCCGTGAATTCAGGGGCTTAAGCCCTTTCAACAAGGAACGAACGCCCAGCTTCTATGTCAACGACGACAAGGCGATGTTCTTCGATTTTTCTGCCGGGCAATCGGGCGATATATTTAAATTTTTAATGCTCACGCAAAACCGGACGTTCCCCGAAGCGGTCGAGGAATTGGCCGGTATGGCGGGTCTCGACGTGCCCCGCTCCACCCCAGAAGAGAGCCAACGTCTGTCCGAGAGGGAGACGCTTCTTAACGTTTTGACGGACGCGGCGCGTTTCTTCGCGGCACAACTGAGAGGCGAAGCCGGACTGGGGGCTCGCCAGTATCTTTTGAAGCGCGGCGTCAGCGCCGACAGCATCAAGCGGTTCGGGCTTGGCTACGCGCCCGACGGTCGGGAAACGCTGAAGCGCTTCTTCCTCGGCCGCGGGGTCTCAGAGGAAATGCTGGTCCGGGTCGGCTTGCTCATCGAACCCGAAGGTGGCCGGGCCCGGTATGACCGGTTCCGCGACCGGGTGATGTTCCCGATCACAGACGCTCGCGGGCGGGTGATCGCCTTTGGTGGCCGCGCTCTCTCGAAAGACGTCCAGGCCAAATATCTCAACTCACCGGAGACAGAGGTCTTTCACAAAGGCCGCGTCCTCTACAATTTTGCGCGCGCGCGGGAGCGCCTGAAGGGCGAGACACCGCTGATCATTTGCGAAGGTTATATGGACGCCCTCGCCCTCGACGCAGAAGGCTATGCGGCCGTTGCGCCGCTGGGCACAGCTCTCACCGAGGATCAGCTGGCCCTTCTCTGGCGGCTCGAGCGTGCACCAACGCTCTGCTTCGACGGCGATCGCGCTGGCCGGGCCGCCGCTGAGCGCGCGCTGGACCGAGCCCTGCCCAAGCTGTCCGCCAAACAGTCGCTCCGCTTCGCCTTCCTGCCTGAGGGAGAAGACCCTGACGATCTCCTAAAACGAGGCGGCCGCAGCGCGATGGACGCTGTCCTCGACGCCCGGACGGACCCTGAAACCACCATGTGGCGACTCGCGTCAGAACGTCACGGCACGGGCTCTGCGGAAAAGCTCGCAGCCTTTGAGACCGAGTTGCGCGAGCGCACCCAGCAGATCGCCGACCCCGCCCTCCGCGGGCACCTGCAGGCGGCCTTCAAAGACCGGTTCTACCAGCTACGCGGCGAGCTTTTCGCCGCTAACAAGCAAAAACGTGGACGCGGCGCCCCTCGGAAAGGCCCCGCTCGTCTGTCCGAAGCCCTGCGCAATCGCATCGGTCAGGGGATGACAGCAGGCCGTCAGGGCGCTGTCCGCGAGGCCCAGCTGGTCATCGGCTTGATCCACCATCCGCAGCTTTTTCATCAATTTGAAACCGAGATCCTGGCGCTATCTTTTGAAGAGCCCAACCTGGCCAAACTGTGGAGCCGCATCATCGACGCCGTCGTCGCAGATCCCGCCCTTGACAGCGCAACCCTTCGTTCTCAGTTGACGGGTTGGTCAGAAGTGGAGTCGACCTATCAGCGATGGTCTGAGGACCCCCTGGTCAAGGTCGTCCGGTTCACCAGACAAGATGCGAGCGACGAGGAAGCGGCCGCCGGTTGGCGTGACGCTTTTCTGATCAATCGCAGGCTCAAGGTTTTGAGCGCAGAGGTCAATGAGGCAGGGGCGGAAGCTCACATTGATCCCGGGCGTGAGAAAATATGGTTGGATTCCGTGCGCCACAGCCTCGCGGCGCACCATGATGATGAAACTTCCGAGGGCGACGGCACCGCTTAAGAGGCCCCTCCCCTCCGCGTTGTGAGAAAAGGCTCTATGAGCAAGACATCCCAAGCTGTTCGCGAAGACAACACAGACAACCCGGTTCTCGACATGAACCTCGCCTCGGTCAAAAAGATGATCGAGGAGGCGAAGAAGAAGGGTTACGTCACCTACGATCAGCTCAACGCCGTTCTGCCGGAGGACGAGTATTCGTCCGAGCAGATCGAAGACATCATGTCGAAGCTCTCGGACATGGGCATCAACGTCACCGAGAACGAAGAGCCTGACGAGGAAGACAAAGACGGCGCAAAAGCGACCGGATCGTCTGTCGTCAAAAAAGAGACCGCCGCGACGGTCACCACCAACACCAAAGCCGACAGTGACCGCACCGATGACCCGGTGCGGATGTATCTGCGCGAAATGGGTGCCGTTGAGCTTCTCTCCCGCGAGGGCGAGATCGCCATTGCCAAGCGGATCGAAGCTGGCCGGGAGTCGATGATCCGTGCCCTGTGCGAAAGCTCGCTGACCTTCGAAGCGATCACCGTCTGGCGCGAAGAACTCGAGGAAGGCCGCGTCCTTCTCCGTGATATCATCGACCTCGATGCGACCTACACCGGCGGCCCTGAAAGTCGCCCGGACATGACCCGGCCCGAGGTCGCAGAGCAGGTCCAGAAGGAACAAGAAGCCCGCGCCGCCGAGACCGGCGAGGACGAAGACGAGTTCGACGAAGGCGATCTCTCCCTTTCGGCCAAGGAAGCTGAGCTGCGCGAAGGCGTCATGCAGACCTTCCAGGACATCGCTGAGGATTTCAAAAAGCTCCGTAGGCTGCAAGATATCCAAATCGAGCAACAGCTCCAGGGCGAAGACCTCTCGGAAAGCCAACAGAAACGCCTCCGGAAACTGCAGCGCGATATCGTCGAGCGTGTCCGCTCGGTGCGCCTCCATAACCATCGGATCGAAGCGCTGGTTGAGCAGCTCTATGCGATCAACCGTGCCCTGATGGCTTTGGAAGGTAAGCTTGTCCGCCTCGCGGACAGCTATGGCGTCAACCGCCAAGAATTCCTCGAAACCTATCTCGGCTTCGAGCTCGACCCCGAATGGCTGCCGCGCGTCTCAGCGCTCGATGGCCGCGGCTGGCAGAACTTCACCACCAAAGGCCAGGATCAAATCGTCGCCATTCGCGATGAGATCGGTCAACTTGCGCAAGAGACCGGCCTGACGGTCAACGATTTCCGCCGTATCGTGCAGACGGTGCAGAAGGGTGAACGCGAAGCGCGCATCGCTAAGAAGGAAATGGTGGAAGCCAACCTTCGCCTGGTGATCAGTATCGCGAAGAAATACACGAACCGTGGTCTTCAGTTCCTGGACCTAATCCAGGAAGGCAATATTGGCCTTATGAAGGCCGTCGATAAGTTTGAATACCGCCGCGGCTACAAGTTCTCGACCTACGCCACCTGGTGGATCCGCCAGGCGATCACCCGTTCGATCGCTGACCAAGCCCGGACGATCCGTATCCCGGTGCACATGATCGAGACGATCAACAAGATCGTCCGCACCTCGCGCCAAATTCTCAACGAGATTGGCCGTGAACCAACACCGGAAGAGCTGGCCAACAAGCTCTCGATGCCGCTCGAGAAAGTCCGTAAGGTGATGAAGATCGCCAAAGAGCCGATCTCCCTCGAAACGCCGATTGGCGATGAGGAAGACAGCCATCTGGGGGACTTCATTGAGGACAAGAACGCGGTCCTTCCGATTGATGCCGCGATCCAATCGAACCTGCGCGAGACCACGACCCGCGTCCTCGCCTCGCTCACCCCACGCGAGGAGCGCGTGCTCCGTATGCGGTTTGGTATCGGCATGAACACCGACCATACGCTTGAAGAGGTCGGCCAGCAGTTCTCGGTGACCCGCGAGCGGATCCGCCAGATTGAGGCCAAAGCTCTCCGTAAGCTGAAACACCCGAGCCGCTCACGGAAGCTCAGAAGCTTCCTCGACAACTAGGCCAAAAGCCCGCTTCGGCGGGCTTTTTGTTGCCAGTGGCCGCCGACGTCACGAGCGACTTGTTCGCTGGTGTCCGTTCCCTCTATGATGGCTGAAAAAGGGAGTCCTATGTTTCGGATCGCTGTTTGTTCGCTGTTGGTCCTCGGATCGGTTGAAGCTGCTGCCCAGGAGGTGAACCCCGCGGACCCAGAAGGTGTGGTGACGGCCCTTCAGGATCTGGGCTATCGCGCATCGCTTGAAACAGATGGTGTCGGCGACCCGATGATCCGGACGGCCACCTCAGGTGTTGAGTACAACATCTATTTCTACGGCTGCACCAACAACAGCGACTGCGAAGACATGCGGTTTTTAGCAGGTCTCGATCTTAAGCAGGGTATCGACGACGAAACGATCCGTGCATGGAACGAAAATAATCTCATCGGCACAGCTTATGTCGATGACGAGCAAGACCCTTTCCTTGGTTTCTACGTCGTCACCACAGGCGGCGTGAGCAAAGAGACGTTCGAAGAAGCGGTCGATCTGTGGTCCCGGTCGCTGGGGCGTTTTCTGGAGCACACAGGTTTTAACCAATGACCGCGGCATGTGGGGAAGCAACATGACACCAGATTCCATTTTTTCGATCATCAACATGGCGGTGTTGCCCGCTTGGCTCGTGTTGATCGTCGTCCCGCTGTTCCTGCCCCGCTGGGGCGGGCCGCAGGCCTTGGCTTTTGGTGTGATCGTACCCTTGCTGTCGTTCGTGTACGCAGCGCTCCTCATCAAGCTCTTTTCCGAAGGCAACGGGTTCGATGGCGAGAGCTTTTCATCCCTCGACAGCGTGATGGCCCTGTTGGCCGATCCATGGGCGGCCCTTTTGGGCTGGTCGCACTATTTGGCCTTCGACCTTTTCGTCGGTGCATGGATGGTCAGGGATGCCCGTGTTTCGCGCGTGCCGCATGTTTTGATTATCATCCCGCTCTTCCTCACTTTTATGGCGGGGCCGTTCGGCCTGGTCCTTTACCTCATCCTGCGGCAAGTGCGGCGCAGGGCGTTGGTGCCGATGCCGCATCCGTTTGCTGAGCGGACGTTGGTCTGAGGGAAGATGATGAACAAAAGCTCCAGCATGATCGGCTTTGCGATTTTTCTCCTGATCGTCGGATGGGCGATCTTTCGTATGGGGATTTTCGGTTAAAGCGCGCTGATTTCTACGATTGCGGCCAGGCTCTTAGGACTTAGGCCCCGGCCCAACTCGTCGGGGCAGAACCGGCGCTGAAACGCTGTGATGCAGGCGCCCAAGCCTGAAAGCTCAACACCATAGCCGATACGGTTCAGCAGCTCCGCTGCCTGATCATCGGATGGAAGATCATCGCGCATACGCCCCGACCAGCGCGGCAACGCCAGACCTTCTCTTGCCAAGCGATCCCATGGGAAAAGCTCCCCGGGGTCCTCTTTGCGCCCTGGCGCAACATCAGAATGGCCGACCACGCGCTCCTTGGGCACACCATGCCGTTCGCAGATGCCGCGAAGAAGCGGGATCAGCGTATCGATCTGGGCATCGGGAAAGGTGCGATAGCCATGTTCGTGACCGGGATTGACGATTTCGATCCCGACAGAGATAGAGTTGACATCGGTCTCACCGCGCCAGGATGAAACGCCCGCGTGCCACGCCCGGCGATCCTCCGGGACAAGCGCAAAGGCGCGTCCGTCTTCTTCGATGAGATAGTGCGCCGAGACACCCGCTTCTTCACTTCGCAGACGATCAAGCGCTTCTTGGCCCGTCGTCATGCCCGTATAATGCAGGACCACAAGCGAGACCTTATGGCTTTTTCGGTCACCATGGTTGGGAGAAGGCGTCTGCTGAAGATCTATCGTCATTCCGCCTGCACCTCCTCGGTCGCTTCATCCGCCGCACGCGCTGCAGTAGCCGCAAGGACTTGCTTCCGATCGGGCTGATGGGACCGGATCAACACAACCGCCACGCCGGTCATCACCAGCAGCGCGCCAAAGACGACGCGGAGCGTCAACGGCTCGCCGAGCCAGACGACGCCGGACAAGACAGCGAAGAGCGTGATCAAGAGCCCCGACGGCGCGACGATGCTGAGCGGTACGCGCTGCAACAGATAGTAGTAGCTCGAATGACCAAAGATCGATGCAATGAGCACTGAGTAGACGGTCGCAATCGCCACCGGCATGGCTGAGCCGTTACTGACCCAGGCGAGCCTATCCCGATCAAAGATCAGGGCAAGAACGAAGGTCAAAAGACAACCAACGACCCCGAACCAAGCCAGAAGGGCCATCGGTTTCACACCGTCGATCTTTTTGACAAAAATCGCGCCCGTCGCCTCAGCGGTCGTGCCTAAAACAATGAGCAGCGCGCCAAGCGGCAGGTTGGGTGTGCGCACAAGATCGCCCTCGGCCGTGGCGATGATCAAGACACCGACAATCGCCGTTGCAATGCCAAGGCTGCGGCGCCACCCCACACTTTCACCGAGAAAAATCACGCCAAAAATGGTGGCAATCACAACGTAGCTCTCGGCCAGCACCGAGCCGATCGACGCATTGGTGAGCATGATGCCTGTGAACATAAAAGCGTAGTTGAGACCGCCGAAACAAGCACCTGCTATCGCAATACGGAGCATCTGGCCGGGATGCCAACGCAGCAGCGGCGATAAGATCAGGGCAATGATCGCCATCCGCATCGCGACATAGGTCAGAGGATCGATGAGATCCATCGTCACCTTGACCACGGCCATGTGAAAACCCCACGCCGCACAAATCGCGATCAAGAGGCCGAGCTGGAACGGGGTCATGCTGGCTCCGCCTGCCGTTCCTGGAGCGCGATCAATCGTGCGTAGAGCCCGCCGCGACCGACCAACTCGGCATGGGTGCCCTGCTCCACCACCACACCGGCGTCCATCACAGCAATGATATCGGCGTCGCGAATGGTCGATAGCCGATGGGCGATGATCAGGGTCGTACGGCCTTTGCGTAGACGGAGCATCGCTGCTTCGATCAGGCGCTCGCTTTCGGCATCAAGAGCCGATGTCGCCTCATCAAGGAGCAGGATCGGCGCATCTTTCAAAAACGCCCGCGCCAGGGCGATCCGCTGCCGCTCGCCGCCAGAAAGGGCATTGCCGCCCTCACCGACCTGCGTGTCGTAGCCCGACGGGAGGCGCGCAATGAAGCGGTCCGCTGCGGCTGCTTCCGCGGCCGCGCGGACCTCTTCGTCGCTAGCGCCTAAGCGCCCCATACGGATGTTGTCGGCCACCGTGAGATTGAACAGGATCGGTGTCTGGCTCACCACGCTGATCGCGCCGCGCAGGTCGGCCAGCGCCACATCGCCAATGCTGGTGCCATCGATCCTGATCATGCCCTGGGCCAAATCATAGAACCGCGGCAAAAGGCCGAATACGGTGGATTTGCCGGCGCCCGATGGGCCGACCAGTGCCGCCGTCGCGCCTGCTGGCACATCGAGGCCAAACCCTTTGAGAATCGGCGTTTCGCTTTCATACGCAAAGGCGACGTCTTTGAAGGTGATCGTCGGCGCCCGACCTTTTTCGACGTTCAGCGGTACGGGCGCATCGGGGCTTGTGATTGCTGGCAAGTCATCAATCACCCCGAAGACGCGTTCCAGCGCAGCAAGCCCCTCTTGCAGCACAGCGTTGAGCGTGCCCAGCCCCCGCGCGGGCTGGGACAACAGCGCCATCGCCACCAGAAACGCCACGAGCTCCGGCCCGGTGAGAAGCCCCTTATCGATACGGAAGGCCGCAACCGCGATGATAAAGGCGATCGACAGTGCACCGATCACGGTGATGATCGGCTCATTCGCCGCACGCAGACGGATCAATCGCATAACGAGACGCCGACGCTCCTCAAACGCATCGCCAAGACGCTCGGTCTCCGTCGCTTCGAGACGGTAGCTCTTGACCATCTCCTGTCCTGACAAGCTCTCGGTCAAAAGGCCCGTGATGTCGCCGATTTGGCTCTGTACACGGCGGGCGAGGCGGCGGATCGCCTGTCCGATGATGGTGATTGGCAGGCCAATCAGCGGGTAGATCAGCAGCACACAGCCAAAAAGGATCGGATCAAGAAACAAAAGGACGGTGACGAAACCGATCAGCCGCACGATGTCGCGCGCAGCATTCGGTACACGGCGCAACGAATCGTTGAGCACGTTCATGTCGTTGGTGAAGCGCGAGACGAGCCCGCCTAGGCGGTTTTCGCCCTCACGTCCGCGGCCTTTGAGCTGCATCACGTCATAGCGCACGATCGCGCCATACATTCGCCCCTGCACATCGCGCAGAACCGAAGCGCCGACCCCTTGCGCGGTGATCGCCTGGAGGTAGAAAAAGCCAGCCTGCGCCATCGCTAAGGCGATCACCAAGATTGGACCAAAAATGATGACGTCACGCGGCGAGACATTCTGAAAGCGCGTGCTGCGCTCCGGCTCGAGACCAGCGAAGATCCACTCCGTCACCAAGACAAAGCCGACCTCTGCGGCGGCCAAACCGCCCATAAAGGCGAGCGCGAGGAGGAGCCGACCCGTATAGCGGGCCAAATGCTCCTGCCAGATCCTCAAAAGGGCTGAGCGACGAGGGGCAACCATAGCTTCCTTTGCCAAGCAGCGAAGGGTGGGTCTATAGAGCGCCGTTACGGGCGGCAAACTGTTGATGACCCGACGGGCGCGCGTCATGCCGTGCCGCGAGAGCATTTCATGTGATGGAGCCTTTCATGGCCGAGAAAAGAGCGTGGTCCCTCAAGACTTACCGCGCCGCCACGGGGTTTTTGAAACCGGTGGCCAATGTCGCCCTGAAACGGCGGGTCAAACGCGGCAAAGAGGACCCGGCACGGCTGGATGAGCGGCGCGGGAAGAGCTCGGTGGCGCGTCCCGAGGGCTCGCTTTTGTGGCTTCACGGGGCATCGGTGGGTGAGAGCCTCTCGATCCTGCCGCTGATCGAAGCGCTGTCGGCGAAGCACCCAGACCTGAACTTCTTGGTCACGACGGGCACGGTGACATCCGCCGCGTTGATGGGAAAACGGCTTCCCGCCTCGGCGATCCATCAATACGTGCCGATGGACCAGAAGCACTTTGTGCGGGAATTCCTTGACCACTGGCAACCTGACGCCGCCTTGTTCGTCGAATCAGAGCTGTGGCCAGTCATCCTTGGTGAGTGCGAGAGCCGCAACATCCCGATGGCGCTGATCAACGGCCGAATGTCACCAAAGAGCTTCCACAACTGGCAAAGCCGGCTCGGGGCGGCAAAGGAACTCCTCTCCGTGTTCGACGTCATGGTGGCGCAAAACGAGGAAAATGCTGAACGCTTTCGCGTTTTGAGCGGGCGCCATGTCAAAACGCTGGGCAACCTCAAACACGCCGCCGAACCGCTTCCCGCATCCCCAGAATTGATCGGAGAGCTGGAAGAGTCGCTCGGTGATCGGCGCCGTTGGCTTGCCGCCAGCACCCATGACGGCGAAGAGTTGATCACCCTCTCCGCCCACCAGGAAATTCTGTCCTCATCACCAGAGACGGTGCTGATCATCGCGCCGCGGCATCCCGCCCGCGCGGACGAAATCGAAGCGCTATGCCACGGCATGGATTTCGTGACAGCGCGCCGATCCAAAGGCGATCGAATTGACCCCAAAACGCAGGTCTATCTCGCGGACACGCTCGGTGAACTGGGGGTGTTCTACTCGATTAGTGACATCGCTTTTGTTGGCGGCAGTTTCCTGCCTGTCGGTGGGCACAATCCGTTGGAACCGGCCCGGCTTGGCTGCGCCATCATGCATGGCGAGCACGTCTTCAACTTTGCAGACACCTATAAAGAGATGCGCAAAAATGGTTGCGCAGCGCTTGTGCGAAATGAGCGGGATCTCGCCGGGGCGCTGGGCCGATTGCTCGATGATCCGGTGACGCGCCAGGCGATGGCAGAGCAGGCGAAGACGTGGGCGGACGAAAGCGCAGAGACGGTGCTCGACACCTTGCTTGTTGCCCTGGGACCGATCCTGGTGCGCGGGGGTATTGAGCACCCATGAGCCTCGGCGCGCCGCGGTTTTGGCAGGCACCGCCGAACACCAGCCTCATAGCCAAGCTGCTTTCGCCTCTCGGCGACCTTTATCACCGTGAGGTGCAGCGTCGCCTCGCATCGGCCGCCCCCTATCGCGCGCCTTGCCCGGTCATTTGCATCGGCAACGCCACCATGGGCGGGGTCGGCAAAACGCCGTTCGTCCAGATGCTGGCGGGCGCGCTGGCGGCAGCCGGGCACACGCCGCACATCCTGAGCCGCGGCTATGGCGGCTCGCTGAAAGGCCCCATCCGGATCACAGAGGAGCACAACGCGCGCGAGGTCGGTGACGAACCCTTGATGTTGGCACGCGATCACCCAGTTTGGGTCAGCCGCGACCGGCCCGCGGGCGCGAAGGCCGCCGCGGATGCAGGCGCTTCTGTCATCGTGATGGATGACGGCTTCCAGAATCCAAGCGTGATCAAGGATCGTTCCTTGTTGCTGGTCGACGCAGCCAGCCTCTTCGGCAATGGTGAGGTCTTCCCCGCAGGACCCTTGCGCGAGCGCCCCGAAGCCGCCCTCAGCCGCGCTGATGCGGTCTTGAGCGTTCTGCCATCCGAAACAGACGAGACGCCTGAGGCCTTGCATGCGTTCGCTGGTGACACCCCGCTCGCAGAAGCGTGGTTCACGGTTGACGACGCGGCCGTACCTCAGCGGCCGGTCCTGGCCTTCTGCGGCATTGGCAGGCCCGAACGGTTCGAACGCTCACTCACCGCCGCTGGTGCTAGCCTTGTGGATTTTCACGCCTTTGCTGATCACCACCCCTTCAGACCCGATGAACTTGAACGGCTGCGGCGCGAGGCTAAGTCTAGCGGCGCACAACTCGTGACGACGGAAAAGGATATGATGCGGCTTGCGCCCAGCGAACGACATGGCATCACCGCGATCCCCGGTGTGATGCGGTGGCGCGGAGGCGACGAGATCCTCCGCCTCATTGAGGAGATCTTATGAGCGACGCCTCGTTGACGACAGAGAAGGCATGGGACGCTGACATTGCGCTCCCGGCTGTGCGCTCGGACCGTAAGCTGACGATCGGCAAGCGGATTGAGGCTTTCTTGTTCTTGGGCCTCCTGCGGATCCTCAAAAACGTGCCGATTGAGCGAGCAGCAGGCTTTATGGGGCGCCTCTTGCGCTTGGTGGGTCCATTCATCCCGTCGATCAACAAACGCGGCGACGCCAATCTCAAGCTGATCTATCCTGAAATGACGCCTGCAGAGCGATCCGCAATCTTGCGGGACGTCTGGGACAATTTCGGACGCACAGCAGCGGAGTATGCGCATTTTGCCGCTCTGCCCGAGCGTATCATCGTCGAAAATCCGGATGTGATGGCTCCCTACGCCGACGGAAAGGCACAAGCCGTCTTTGTCTCAGGCCATTTTGCCAATTGGGAAGCGATGGGCATCGCCCTCAAGCAAGCGGGCATAAGAGGTGCAACGGTTTACCGTGCACCGAACAACATGCTGGTCGATGAGCATATCATCCGCTTGCGCGCTGAACATATTGGCCGTTTGCAGGTTCCCAAGGGCAAGCGCGGCGGACGTGAGCTACTGCAGGCCGTAAAAGACGGGTACTGCATCAACATGTTGGTCGACCAGAAGCTGAATGACGGCATCGAAGTGCCCTTGCTCGGACATCCGGCGATGACTGCACCCGCCGCCGCCCGGCTTGCGAAAAAGCACGGGCTACCGATCATTCCGATTCAGCTGACCCGGCGCCCCGGCTCCCGTTTCGTGGCCACAGTTCATGAGCCGATCGACAGCACCCAAGGCTCCGTCGAGGAGCTCACAGAAAAGGTCAACGATGTGCTTGGGAGCTTCATCCTTGCACGGCCTGATCAGTGGCTGTGGTTTCACCGGCGTTGGCCAGCCGACATCACCCCTTACTAAGAGGAAAGCGCAGAGCGAATGTTGAACCGTCCGGACCCGTTTCAATCAGGAAACACGACCCGGCCATCACGTCCATCTGCGCCCGCGCTAGCGGCAGCCCGAGACCCGCGCCGCGGGGATGACGCGCGCCCTTAAAAGGCGAGAAAAGATGCGCCTCGGCAAGCTCCGGCACGCCGGAGCCATTGTCGCTGACATGCAGCTCAATATAATCATCCTGCGGAACAATGGTGAGATCGACTTGGCTCCCGGCCTCCACCGCGTTTTTCAGAAGCTCAGCGAGAGCACTGATCGCCATACCTTCATCGGCGCGCAAGGTGGCGTCTTCCCGGCCTGCTGAGACTTTGGCGCGTTCAGCGCCCAGCTCTTTCAGCGCGGCATCCATGATCACGCGGAGCGAGACATCTTGGATGTCGGCTGGCTGCCGCTGCCCGAGAGCCTCAGCCCGGCGCCCGAGGGCCAAGATCGCCGCCATCCGGTCATCGAGATATTGGGCGTAGCGATCCGCTGCCGGATCGCCCTGTTGCAAGAGATAGGTCTTGATGACCGCCAGGCCGCCCTCAAGGTTGCGCGTGTCATGGCGCAAGGCCTGAAACGCGCGTTTGAAGAAGGTAGCCTCGTCAGTCATCAGTCGAACATCGCTAGCAACTTGAGAGCAGCTTTGTTGAAAGGTGTGAAAAGTTTCTTGAAGCTGTACTCGTCATACGCCGCTTTGCTGATTTCGCCCAAGGTTGGGTAGGGCGCGATCATCTTGTTAAATGCCGACATCTTTAGGCCATTGGCAATCGCTAGGCAGAATTGCTGGATGATCTCGCCAGCGTGATCGCCGACGACATCAGCGCCGAGGATCTTCCCGCCAGGACCGACGAGCACCTTGAGAAGACCGTCGGTCTCGCCCTCCGCGTTTGCCCGATCATTGTCGATGAAGGGGGCACGGACGACTTCATAGGCGATGCCTTTGTCTTTCACTTCCGCCTCGGTCATCCCGACATGGGCGAGCTCAGGTTCCGTATACGTCACCCACGGCGCCATCTCCTCCTTGTTTTTGTCGCCGAGGAACTTGAGGAGGATATTCGTGAGTGCCACCCGTCCGTGATAGCCCGCAACATGCGTGAACTGACGACCTCCGGTGACGTCACCGACGCCGAAGACGCGAGGGTTGGTCGTCCGCAGGCTTGAATCCACTTTGATGCCGCGCGGCGTATACTCAATACCAGCGGCCTCAAGCCCCAGGCCATCAACATTGGCCTTCCGGCCCACCGCCACGAGGAGCTGATCGCCCGTGATGCGTTTTTCTTCGCCGTCGATCTCCACAGTGACGGTGATCTCCTGGCCTTGCTGCCCCACCTTGGTGGCTTTGGCGCCCTCCATGATGTTGAGGCCATCCTTGATCAGCCGTTGACGGACGACCTCGACAAGCTCGGGGTCATCTTTGCCGAAGATCTGGCCCATCTCGATCACCGTGACCTCACAGCCGAGCAGCCGGTGAGCCTGCGCCATCTCGCAGCCGATAGGGCCGCCGCCTAAGACCAGGAGGTGCTTCGGCTGGAACGTCTGGCTAAAGACGGTTTCGTTGGTGAGATAGCTGACACTGTCGAGGCCTTCGATCGGCGGAACAAAGGCTGACGAACCGGTGGCCACAACAAAGTGCTTGGCGATCACTTTGGTCGTGCCTGAGACCACTTCCCGCGGCCCGACAAAGTAGCCCCGGTCGCGTAGGACGATGTTGCTGAACTCCTCTTCGAAGCGTTCCTGGCTGTCGTGATGGGCGAGATCGTTGATCACATCCGCGACCCGGCCGATGACGCGCAGAAAATCGACCTCGGGGTCCACCGGCTTGATCCCGTACCGTTCCGCGCCGCGCATCGACGCTGCGACCTTTGCCGAGGCGATCAGCGTCTTGGACGGCACACAGCCATAGTTGAGGCAGTCACCGCCCATCTTGGCGCCTTCGATGAGGACCGTCTTCTTTCCCGACAGGCCAGCACCGCCAGCCACCGTGAGGCCGCCGGAACCGCCGCCAATGACGCAGACGTCTGCCTCAATCGTTTGCGTGATCGTCGGTGCTTCGCCGGGTGTGCTCATCGAGCCGCTCGCGTCCGCCATGAAAGTTCTCCTCAACGTGTTTCTTTGATGCGTTGACCAACGCGAAGGTTTCTGGTTATTCGCGCGGTCTTTAGTGAATTCCGGCCGGTGGTCCCCGATGAAACGCACATTCCAGCCCAGCAACCTGAAGCGCAAACGCCGCCACGGCTATTTTGCACGCAAGAGCACCGTGGGTGGCCGCAAGGTCCTTCACGCACGGCGCGCCAAGGGTCGCAAGCGCCTGTCGGCATAACCGTCCAGGTTCTCAAGCGTCGCACGGACTTTGTCCAACTGCGCCGCGGCAAGCGAGTTTCAAAACCTTCGTTCACGATGCAGGTGCTCCCGAATGAGCAGGAGTTCGTGCGCGTCGGCCTGACGGTTACCAAAAAACTGGGCCATGCCGTCACGCGGAACCGGATCAAACGCCGCTTGCGTAGCGCAGTCCGCGACGTCTTTCCGCTTCACGCGCTGCCCGGCCATGATTATGTGCTCCTGGCGAGGGCCCGAGCCCTCACGATTCCCTATGGCACGTTGCTTGACGAGCTTCGCGCCGCCCTCCTAGACCCCCGCGGTCGACCGGGCGCTTGACGCCCCTTTGAGACATGACACCCGAGCAGCGGCCGCCGCTCCTTCGGGACCAAAGAGAGCACTTGATGGACCGTAATATTGTCGTCGCGATGGGCCTGGCGGTTCTGATTTTTTTGGGTTGGGACACCCTTGTCATAGGCCCGCAACGCGCAGCGCTTGAGGAAGCCCAACGCGAGGCGGCAGCGGCCGCGGCTGAAACCCAAGCCAGCGCTGCTGGTGACCTGTCCGCTGACTTTGTCAGCCCCGCAACGGTCGACGCGTCGCTCAGCCGAGACGATGCGCTTGACGCTGGGCCCGGCCGCATCCCGATCGAAACCCCCGAAGTGATCGGCTCGTTCAACTTGCGCGGAGCGACCCTCGATGATCTGTCGCTGAAGAACTACCGCGTCACGACCGACCCCAACTCGGCGATGGTGCACGTTCTGTCGCCGCGCCAGACGCAAACCGCGACCTATCTCCGGTCCGGCTTGATCGTGGATGGCCGCAGCGACGACGGCGTCGTCTGGTCAGCGCCCGAGGGTGCGCGCCTCACGCCCGAAACGCCGGTGACCCTAACACGCGAGTCCGGCAGTGTCGCGCACGAGCTGACCATCTCGGTCGATGACCAGTTCATGTTCACGACCGAACACCGCGTGGTGAACAGCGGTGACGACCCCGCAGCCCTGCTGCCCTACGGTTTTGCGGTCCAAAAGGGCATTCCCGACGACCTCAAAAACTTCATGATCCTGTTCGAGGGCCCGCTCGGCGTGGTCGATGGCGAGCTGCAGGCGCGCAAATACAAGAAACTCGACAAGCCGCAAAACGCGATCGAAGAATCAGGCGTGGGCGGCTGGGCCGGCATCACCGACAAATATTGGCTCGCAGCGGCCGTTCCTCCGCAATCAGAGTCCTTCGAACTCAGGCTTACCAAAGTCGACAACGCCCGCATCCCAACCTATCGCTCGAGCTATCAGCTCGACGGCTTCATTCTCGAGCCTGGCCAGCAGGCGACGGTCACCTCGCACCTCTTTGCCGGCGCCAAGGTGGTGGAGACGCTCCAGGCCTATGAGAGCGAACTCGGGATCACCGATTTCGACAAAGCGGTGGACTGGGGCTTCCTCTTCTTCCTGACCCGCCCGATTTTCCACACCATGCATTTCTTCGCGGTGCTGACCGGCAATTACGGCGTCGCGATCCTGCTTCTCACCCTGGTGGTGAAGGCCCTCCTCTTCCCGCTCGCCAATGCCAGCTATGTCTCGATGGCCGGTATGCGGAAGGTCGCGCCGGAGATGAAGCGCCTGCAAGAGCGGTACAAAGATGACCGCGTCAAGCAGCAACAAGAGGTGATGGCGCTTTACAAGAAGCACAAGATCAACCCGGCAGCGGGCTGTCTGCCGGTGCTCTTACAGATGCCGATCTTCTTTGCGCTTTATAAGGTGCTCTTCACCACCATTGAGATCCGGCATGAGGGTTTCCTCTACATCCGTGACCTCGCCGAGCAGGATCCGACAACGATCTTCAACCTCTTTGGCCTGCTGCCCTACGACCCAACCGCCCTCCCGATGGTTGGCGCGTTTCTGGGTATCGGTATCCTGCCGCTGCTGATGGGCGCAGCCATGTGGGTCCAGACCAAATTGAACCCTCCGCCTGCTGATCCTGTTCAGGCGCAGGTCTTCGCATTCTTGCCGGTGATTTTCATCTTTATCTTCGCGCCGTTCGCGGCGGGCCTCGTGCTCTATTGGTTCTGGAACACCTTCCTGGGCGTCGTGCAGCAATATGTGATCATGAAGCGTGCTGGCGCGGACGTGGATCTCGTTGGCAACATCAAAGACACGTTCAAGCGCAAGCCAGCGGCCGATACCAAACCAGCGGAGTGAGCCATGACGCCGGATCAGCTTTTTGATCAGCTTTGGGAGCGTTACGCTGGTCTCACGCCGCAGGCCCAAGAGGTGCACCGGCTTCTATCGGCGCGCGGCGAGACGATCATCAATGATCATGTAGCCTTCCGGACACTGAACGATCCGCGCCTTGGGATCGACAATTTAGCCCGGCCTTTTGTCGAACTCGGCTACACAGCGCAGGACACCTACGAGTTCAAAACCAAGCGGCTCTTCGCGCGCTACTACGCCCATGAGAACCCGGACCTGCCGAAGGTCTTTATCTCCGAGCTGCTGCTGGAAGAGTTCTCGAACGACCTGCGCAAAACGATGACGGGATTGGTCGATCAGCTTTCGGACGACCAGCTCGCCGACCCGATGCTCCTCAACCAGGGTCAGCTGTGGGAGACATCGCATGCTGACTATGAGCGCCTCTATGGGGAGAGCGAGTATGCTGCCTGGCTGTCCGCTTTTGGTTTCTGTGCAAACCACTTCACCGTGTTCGTCAACAGGCTGACGAGTTTTGACGACCTCGGCGAACTTGCAAGCTTTATCGAGGGTGCCGGATACCCTATGAACACGTCAGGGGGACTGATCAAGGGATCGCCCGACGTCTTCCTTGAGCAGTGCTCAACCATGGCGACCAAAATGCCAGTGACGTTCACCGACGGAACGTTTGAGCTGCCGAGCTGTTTCTACGAGTTCGCAAAGCGCTTCGAGCTGCCATCTGGCAATCTCTATCAGGGCTTCGTCGCCGCCAGCGCCGATAAGATCTTCGAGAGCACGAACCAGTAGCGACCGCTTACTCTTTTGGCGCGCCGAACTGCTGGGCCCACGCCTCAATCTGGTCATCTTCGATCTTTTTAAAGAGCACCGCGGGAGGCTCAAAGCTCTTGCCGCGCTGAAGCGTGTCGAGGACGTTGGCATCCGCGGTGGGCCATGCATCGGTCGCGGTTCCAAAGACAACGGCCAGCTTGTCTGCTGTGAACGGAATCATCGGCGCTGAGAGCGTAGCGTAGAGCGGAATGAGGTTAAGGGCAGTCCGGACGATCATCCCTGCCTGCTCCTTGTCTTCTTTGAAGACCGCCCAGGGTGCAGCCGCCTGAAGATACTCATTGCCGAGCACCCAGGCTGCACGGAGCTCAGCGCAGGCTTTGCGGAACTCCATCGCCGCCAGATGCTCTGTGTAGGCGGCGATCCGCGCCTTGAGATCCGCATCGAGTCTTGCTTCAGCATCGCCTGGCGCGCCGCCATCGGGCACTTGACCGTCGAACTTGGAGCCAGCGAAGCGAGCAATGCGGTTGACGAAATTGCCAAGCACGTCGGCAAGATCTTTGTTCACCGTCGCAGCAAAGGTCTCCAGCGTGAAGGCGGTATCATCCGACTCCGGCGCATTGGCCATCAAATACCAACGCCAATAATCGGCAGGCAACAGCTCCAGCGCCTGATCCATAAAGATGCCGCGGCCTTCCGAGGTCGAGAATTTCCCACCATACCACGTCAGCCAGTTGAGGCTTTTGAGCTGATCCACCTTTTTCCAAGGCTCACCGGATCCCAAGATCGTGCAAGGGAAGCTGACGGTGTGGAAGGCAACATTGTCCTTGCCCATAAACTCGACATAGCGAACGTCATCGGCGCCCTCGTCCTCGCGCCACCATTTCCGATAGTCAGTGCCGAGCTTTTCTTCCGTCGACGCGATGTAAGCGATCGGCGCATCGAACCAAACGTAGAAGACCTTGCCTGAAAGATCCGGCACCGGAACACCCCAGGAGAGATCCCGCGTGATCGAACGGTCCCGCAGGCCCTCATCGAGCCATTTGTAGGCAATCGAACGGGTGAGCACAGGCCAGTCGGGGTGCGCATCAACCCAAGCCCGCACCTCATTCTCCAGCTTGGACTGCAAGAGATGGAGGTGCTTGGTCTTTTTCAGCTCAATATCCCGTGAGCCCGAAATGGCCGAGTACGGCTCAATCAGATCGGTGGGGTCAAGCAGCTTTCCGCAATTGTCGCACTGGTCGCCGCGCGCCTTCTCATACCCGCAATTGGGGCAGGTTCCCTCGACGTAGCGATCGGGCAAAAAGCGTTCATCTGTGTTCGAATAGACTTGCTCTTCTTCCACCTCAGCAAGGTAGCCGCGCTCTTTCAACTTCGCGGCAAACGCTTGCGTCAGCGCGTGGTTCTGCGGCGATGAAGAACGCCCGAAATGGTCAAAGCTCAGACCAAAATCCGCGCCCGCTTTCCTTTGCAGCTCATGCTGCTCAGCGCAGTAGGCGGCGACGTCCTGCCCCGCCGCCCGCGCAGCCAGCTCCGCCGGCGTGCCATGCTCATCGGTTGCACAGATATAGAGCACGTCATTGCCGCGGGCCCGCTCGAACCGCGCATAGACATCCGCCGGCAACATCGACCCCACGAGATTCCCGAGGTGCTTGATGCCGTTGATGTAGGGAAGCGCGGAGGTGATCAGGATACGAGACATGGCGGTCTGATGCCCGCTCCCTCGCTGCGGCGCAACGGGGTGGTCACAATCCTTCCGCACTGGCAGAGATGGCATCACACGTGCCAATGACGAGGACCGACCGATGGACCAGCCCGTTTACAGCTTCGGCTATATTCAGGTGAAAGACCACGCCGACTACATGGAGCGCTACGGCCAGCATATCCCGGCGATCATCGCCAAGTTCGGTGGCGAGTTCTTAGCCGCGACCCAGAACAATGCCCTTGTCGAGGGCAATGCGCCGGGCAACTGGGTCGTGCTGGCGCGCTTTCCGAGCAAGGAGCAGGCGCGCGCATTTATGACCTCTGAGGAGTACGCGCCTTTTCTCAAGCTGCGTCAGGATGAGCTCACGGACAGCAATCTCGTTATCTCGTTCTTTGATGAGCTACCGGCTTAGTTGCCGCCCACCCCGGGGCCGGAAAAGAGATAACTGATGCCCATAAAGGCGCCGATGCGCCGGTCCTTTTCGACGATCGGGCTGTTCGTGATGTCGTCGGGCAGTAGGTTCATGGTCGCCGAACCATTGAGCTGGATGCGCCGGGTCAGCCGCACGCGCGCATTGGCGCCGACGAAGGGCACAAGGGTGCGGTCGCCATCATAGAAGCGTCGCTCCGGGGTCACCTCGTCGTTTTCCACACCAAAGTAGTAGTCGACAAAGTTCGCGCTTTGGAACCGCACGCCGCCTAAGGGCCGGAGCGAAATCATCCGGCCATTGCTGACCTCGAGCGTCGCGCGGGCCTCTGCCTCGAAACCGTCATGGGTGCCGGAAACGTCGGACATCGCCTGCAACTGGATCCGCAGACGTCCCATGCGATGCACAAGGCGCCCTCCGACCTCGAACGTGCCATCGCGGTCGTCCATCCCGGCGAGAAAATCGCTGTCCGAAGCATCGTAGCCTTGAAAGCGATAGCGGCTTTCAAAGGAGACCGTCGTCGTCTTGGTCGGCTTGTAGAACCGGTAGGAGATGTTCGGTCCGGCAACAGTCAAATTGCCTTTGTTGAAGATGAAGAACGGGACCGGGATGATCTGCACTTCTTCATCAAGCCCCCGATAAGGCTCGACATTGATGGCGAGCGATCCGCCCACCGCGAAGATCGTCATGTCCTTGTAACGCTCGATCTCCTCCTGGGTCTGCGCCGCGGCGGTACCGAACAGAGCTGCCGCCACAGCAGCCAAAGGAAGGGACATGAAACGCATGAGAATCTCCACCGGCACGATATCTTCTCACAACCTCTCAGCCGCGTTAACCCTATGGCCTGAATTTGAGGCTCCGCGGGAAGCCTTTTGGCACCTGTTTGCCAGCGCCGCCACGACGCCCGACCCATGACTTCCAGGTGGGCTCAGACTGTTCGCGCCCGGCCTTGTCGGTCCAAGTCAGGCCCTCTTTCGCAGTCACAATCGCGACATCGACCACCGAGGCGGTACCGGAGCGCTGGAAGATCACGCCCTTGCCCCGCGTCATCAGCGGCACCTCACCGGCGGGGAAGATCAACAGCTTGCGGTTGGATGTGACACTGGCGACGTGGTCCTTTGGTCCTGGTGCGGCGGAAAGCACACCGGCCGACACCATCTCAGCGCCATCGGCAAGGTTCAGAAGCTGCTTGCCCTTGCGGGTGTTGGCGATGACGTCCTTCTCCTCGACCATCAGGCCGTGGCCCGCTGAGGAGGCAAGAAGGAACGTGCGGCCCTCAGAAGCGACCTCAATGGCCATCACATCTTCGCCCGCGCCGAGATCGACGAGCAAGCGGATGGGCTCACCCTGCCCCCGCCCGCCAGGCAGCTCCGACACCGCGAGCGTGTAGCTCTTGCCGTTGGTAGCAAAGGCATAGATTTTGTCCGACGTCAGTGCATTGAGGACAAAGCGCTCTTTGTCACCTTCCTTATATTTGATCGTTCCAGGATCTTCCGTGTGCCCCTTGAGCGTGCGGCACCAACCCTTGTCTGAAATGACGATCGTGACCGGTTCGCGTTCCACAAGATCGTCCAGCACAACATCATCGTCTGACGGTGCATCGGCGATCTCCGTGCGGCGAGCGCCAAGACCGTCTTTACCCGCAAAGGCCTTCTTGGTCTCGCGCAGCTCGGCGATCATTGCGGCGGATTGTTTGTCTCCGGATTTGAGAAGGGCTTTCAGCTCTTTCTGCTCGGCTTTGAGCGCCTTATTCTCCTTCTTGATCTCCATCTCTTCGAGTTTGCGAAGAGCGCGGAGCCGCATATTCAGGATCGCCTCGGCCTGTACGTCGGTAAGGTCAAACGTCGCGATCAGCTCCTCTTTGGGGTGATCCTCATACCGAATGATCCGGATCACCTCATCGAGGTTGAGATAGGCGATGAGGTACCCCGCCAGGATCTCAAGCCGCTTGGCGATCTTCTCAAGTCGGTGATTGGTCCGCCGAATGAGAACATCGCGGCGATGGTCGACAAAGGCGCTCAGGACATCGCGCAAGCTCATCACCCGCGGCGCACCGTCAGCGGCAAGAACATTCATATTGAGCGGAAAGCGCACCTCAAGATCGGTCGCCTTGAAGACCGCCGCCATGACAGCATCCGCGGGAAGGTTCCCCGATCGCGGCTCCAGCACAAGGCGGATGTCTTCTGCGCTCTCATCGCGGACATCGGTGATGATCGGCAGTTTCTTGCCATTGATCAGCTCAGCGATGCGCTCAATCAGACGCGCCTTTTGCACCTGGTAGGGAATTTCGGTGATGACGATCTGATAGCGCCCACGACCCAGGTCCTCAGTGTACCACTTAGCGCGCAGGCGGAAACCGCCGCGGCCGGTGGCATAGGCGTCAACCAGGCTCTCCCGCGGCTCAACACAAACGCCGCCAGTAGGAAAATCCGGACCCTGAATATGGTTGAGAAGCGTCTCCGTCCGCGCGCCCGGCGTTTTGATAAGATGGATCGAGGCATCGATCAACTCGAGCGGATTGTGCGGCGGGATGCTGGTCGCCATGCCCACCGCAATGCCCGCGGCGCCATTCGCCAGGAGGTTCGGGAATGCCGCTGGCAAGACCGTTGGTTCCTGCCCTTCCCCGTCATAGGTGTCGCGGAAATCAACCGCGTCTTCGTCGATGCCCTCAAGGAGGAGCTCCGCCGCCTCGGTCAGGCGGCTCTCCGTGTACCGCATCGCGGCAGCGTTATCGCCATCGATATTGCCAAAATTGCCCTGGCCATCGACCAGCGGTACACGGATCGCAAAATCCTGTACCAGGCGGACAAGCGCGTCATAAATCGCCTGGTCGCCATGGGGGTGGAAGTTGCCCATGACATCGCCAACGACCTTGGCGGACTTTTTGTAGCTGCCATTGGGCGACAGCCGCATGGCGCGCATGCCGTAAAGGATGCGGCGGTGCACCGGCTTCAGCCCGTCGCGCACATCCGGCAGCGCCCGCGACGTGATGGTCGAGAGGGCGTAGGCCAGATAGCGCTGCGACAGCGCATCGGTGATCGTTTCATCGAAAATCTGCTCAGGCGGCGGAGGCGGCGGTGTCTTGGTGCGACGGGCCATCGAGGTCCTCTGTGGTCAAAGATCCCTCGTTAGAAAGAGCCGCCTTGCGGATAAAGCCCGAAGTTATGCGCGCCGCGGCTCCTGGGGGCCGGCAATCGCCCGCCGCAACGGCGCTTAGGACGCAAAGTTGTGGAGATTGGCGCGCGCCTTGGCCGCGGCATCCAGGGCCTGGAGCTCCTCAAGGAACGTCCGCAGCATATGCAGCGGAATCATGTTCGGCCCGTCGGACGGAGCGTTGTCCGGATCGGGATGGGTCTCTGCGAAGATCCCAGCGACACCAACTGCGCAGGCCGCACGGGCCAAGGTTGGCACCATCTCGCGCTGGCCGCCCGACGTGCCGCCTTGCCCGCCCGGCTGCTGCACCGAGTGGGTCGCATCGAAAATGATCGGCGCCCCGGTCTCCTCGGCCATCGTTTTGATGCCGCGGAAGTCGGTCACCAGCGTGTTGTAGCCAAAGCTGGCGCCGCGCTCGGTCACCAGCACGTTGGGATTGCCTGCGCCCGTGACCTTGCCCACGACATTTTTCATGTCCCACGGGGCGAGGAACTGGCCCTTTTTGATCTTGATGACGCGCCCTGTTTCGGCCGCCGCGACCAAGAGATCGGTCTGGCGGCAAAGGAAGGCCGGGATCTGGAGGACATCCACCACCTCGGCGACGCGCGCGCACTGCTCGCGTTCGTGAATATCGGTGAGCACGGGAAGGCCGAGCTTTTCGCGGATCTCAGCAAAGATTGGCAGGGCGCCATCAAGGCCGATGCCGCGCTTCGAGCTCAGGCTCGTGCGGTTGGCTTTGTCAAAGCTCGTCTTGTAGCAAACCCCGATGCCAAGACCCGAACAGATCTCCTTGATCGCCGACGCCGTTTCAAGCGCGTGGTCACGGCTCTCCATTTGGCAAGGCCCCGCAAAGAGCATGAAGGGCGCGGTGTTCGAGATGGTGATGTCGCCAGCGGGTGCCGCCAACGTCACGGCGGAGTTGATCTTGGTCATAGGCGGGCCTTATCGGGAGGTCTGATCGAGCGCAAATGCGCCATGACGCCAAGAGACTTAAGACCCATGCCCCACCCCACCGATGCAGCCGACCTGTCCGTCGACGTGGCAGCAGCAGCAGCCGAGACCGTCAAGATCGAGATCGCGGGCCTGCACATGCTGGCGGACGCCCTGTCCCCGAGCACACCGCTCGCCAAAACGCTTGAGGAAGCCGTCCGCGCGACCAGAGCCGCCGAAGGCCGGATGATCGTGACGGGGATGGGCAAGTCAGGCCATATCGGCCGGAAGATTGCCGCCACCCTCGCTTCCACAGGGCAGCCCGCAATGTTCGTCCATCCCGGCGAGGCGAGCCACGGGGATCTGGGGATGATCGAGGAGCGGGATGTGATCCTGGCGCTCTCCAACTCCGGTGAGACGCCAGAGCTTAGCGATGTGCTCGGCTACGCCCGGCGCTTTGGCATTCCGCTGATGGGCATGACATCCAACCCAGAGAGCACGCTCGCTAAGGCATCGACGATGCCGCTGGTGCTGCCAAAGGCGCCTGAAGCCTGCAGCGAGACCGCCGCTCCCACGACATCAACCACCCTGATGATCGCGCTCGGCGATGCGCTGGCCGTCGCCCTCCTGCGGGCCCGCGGCTTCACCGCGGCTGACTTCAAAACCTATCACCCTGGCGGCAAGCTCGGCGCGCAGCTGCGCCGTGTCAGCGATCTGGTGCCAGAAGGACGGATTCCGCCGCTCGTCTCTGAAGGTGACCCTGTAACCGAGGCGGTCCGCGTGATCAGCGATGAGGGCTTTGGCTGCGTCGGGGTTGCCAATGCGAAGGGCAAGCTGATCGGCATCATCACCGATGGCGACCTGCGGCGACACATCGATGATCTCACCGGCGCGGCGGTCGAGGACATCATGACCCGCGACCCCAAAACGGTGGCGCCAGACACCGTCGCGGGCGAGGCTCTGAGCTATCTCTCAAAGACCGGGATCACCGCCCTCTTTATCGTCGAGAACGACCGGCCGACATCGCTTCTTCATGTCCATGACTGCCTCAAGCAGGGGGTCCTTTAGAACCTGAAGAGAGTGGGAAAGATCTTTGTAACGCTAGTCGCCTAGGGTCAGATGGCCACCAAAAAAGCCTGCGTCATGTCCGATCGCCAGCGTTGGATTCTCAAAGGCGACCGCGCCGATGACCACCTGGCCAAAGCTGGCCATCGGATCTTTGCGAGCATGGCGCTCCTGGCCGGGACAAGCGCAGCGGTCACGACGACCATCAACGTGATCAGGGGCGAAACGGATCCCGCAATGATTGCCGTCGCAGTGGCGGGGATCCTTTACTGCTACATCGCGACGGCGGCCGTTTTCGTCTTCGACCGCTTTCGACCGGCGATCATTCTCGTCTCATCATTGATCGTCCAAGGAATATTGATGTGGCTTGCTATCAGCACCGGCCTTCTGATCTCGACACCCATTCTCTTTTTGCTGATGATGGTACCCGCGGTCACAGCCGTTTCGGGCATTTTTCTTGGTGGGCTGAGCGCTTTGGCGACCATCGGATCATTCGCCTATATCTATGCCGGTAACCACGCGGACGATCAGATCACCCTGGTCGCATCAAGCTTCATCGATTGGCGCTTGCTGTTGTTCGCGTTGCCCGTCTGCGCGATTTTTCTCTGGATGGGGACATGTCTTTTCCGGAATCAGATGGTCGATGCCGCAAGAAAACTCGAGGCTGCGCTGATCATTGCTGAGAAATCAGAGCGCGCAAAGTCGGACTTTCTTGCCAATATGAGCCATGAAATCCGCACACCAATGAATGGCGTCATCGGTATGCTGGACGTCGCCCTCGCCGGTGACATGGAACCCCAACAGCGCCAGAACCTAGAGGTGGCCCGAAGATCGGCCGACTCCCTCGTCCGTATCTTGACCGATATTCTCGACCTAACAAAGCTCGAGCAAGGGCATCTCGAGATTGAGCGGACGCGCACCGATGTCTGGCACCTGATCGAGGATGGGGCGACGCTATTTTCCTCAGCTGCTGCCGCCAAAGGCGTTGGCCTGGCAACCGAAGGCGTGCGCGACCTTCCGCGTTATCTCCAGCTGGACGGCGCACGCTTGGGGCAGATCCTCAGCAACCTTGTTGCCAATGCGGTGAAGTTCACCGATCAAGGATCGATTACGATCAGCACACGTTATGAAGATGGTATCTTCCTGTTGAGTGTCGAAGACACCGGATGCGGCATGCCCAAGGACTTTCTGCCGCAAGTCTTCCAGCGTTTTCAGCAAGCTGCCATGGATCCGTCGTCTCGGCGTGGAGGCACCGGGTTGGGCCTCGCCATCTGTCGGGATCTGACCCAACTGATGGACGGCCACATTGGCGTGGTCAGCGAACCGGGAAAAGGAACACGGTTTGACGTCGCGCTTCCGGCGCCAGCCTGTGACGGGCAGGACGACGCAGACGAACCAGCAAGCATCACGATCAATGCAGCGTCCAAGCCCGAGGGTCGGAGCGACCACGCACTTCATATCCTGGTGGCCGAGGACAATGCGGTGAACCGGTCTGTTCTGGGATCATTTCTCGCGCGTCTTGGTCACAGCTTTATCGCCGCCGAAGACGGCCATGAGGCGGTCGAGTTTGCCCGCGAGGGCAATTTCGATATGATCATTATGGATGTCAGTATGCCCCGTATGGACGGGATTGATGCCACCCGTGAGATCCGAGCTCTCGATATCCCTATCGCGCATGCGCCGATCATCATGCTCACAGCGCATGCCGAGGAGCGCTATCTCAGGGCCTGCATCGAGGCAGGGGCGGATGCGATCTTGCACAAGCCGATCACACAGGACGGGCTCGCAGGTGCCCTTGGTCAGATCCAAGACGACATGCACGAAGCTGGAGGCCCGGTCGCGGCCGCGCGCTAGTGTCCCGCCTGCCCCGCGCGCCAAGCGCGCTACATCCACCTGATGAGTGACCGAACTGTTCTTGTATGGCTGCGCGAGGACCTGCGCCTTGATGACAACCCCGCGCTGCGAAAGGCCGCCGATTCCGGCGAGCCCGTCGCCTGTCTCTACGTGCTTGATGACGAAGCGCCGGGCCCTTGGGCGCTCGGCGGGGCTCAGCGTTGGTGGCTGCACCACACGCTTTCCGCGCTGGCTGCGGATCTTGCGAGGGCCGGCGGTGCGTTGATCTTGCGACGGGGACGGTCGGAGGATGTTGTGCCCGCCGTCACCCAAGAGCTCGGCGCCTGCGCGGTCTATTGGAACCGGCGCTACATGCCGTGGCAGGTGGAGCAGGACAAAGGGCTCAAAGCGAGTCTCACCGATGACGGTGTCGAGGTGGAGAGCTTCAGCGGCCGCCTGCTGCACGAGCCGTGGACGATCAAGACCAAAACAGGCGGACCATATCGGGTGTACACACCCTATTGGAAGCAGGTCCAAACCCTCGATGTGCCCGATGCAGCGCCGCGTGTGCGAAAGCTCGTCAGTCCCAAGCAATTGCCCTCTTCCGACATACTTACCGGCTGGAATCTTCTTCCGACCAAGCCCAACTGGGCGACAGGGTTTGAGCCGATCTGGGAACCGGGTGAGGCAGGCGCGCGTCAGCGCTGGAAGTCATGGGCAAAGGCCTATGCCGGCCGCTATGGCAGCGAGCGCAACAGGCCCGACCTCGACACCACATCCCGCATGGCGCCGCATATCCATTTCGGTGAAATCAGCATTCGAACCATGTATCGCGACGTGGCCGCGATGATGGACGATGGCGCGATCGATCATGATCAGGGCAAAACATTCCTGTCTGAACTGGTGTGGCGCGAGTTCAGCTACCACCTGCTCTTCTACAACGCCGATATGTTTGAGCTGCCGCTTAATCGGAAGTTCACAGACTTTCGTTGGGACAATGACGAGACGCATTTCGTTGCATGGACCAAGGGTATGACGGGATACCCCATTGTCGATGCGGGGATGCGCCAGCTCTACGCGGAAGGGCATATGCACAACCGTGTACGGATGATTGTCGGCAGTTTCCTGGTGAAGGACATGCTGATCGACTGGCGCAAAGGCATGGCCTGGTTCTGGGACACCCTTGTCTGCGCCGATCCGGCAGCGAACACCGCCAGCTGGCAGTGGGTTGCAGGCTGCGGCGCGGACGCGGCGCCTTTCTTCCGGGTCTTCAACCCCATCACCCAAGGCGAGAAGTTCGACCCCGACGGCGCCTATGTCCGGCGCCATGTGCCGGAGCTTGCCAAGGTCCCGGCCAAACATATCCACGCCCCCTGGAAAGCGCCGCGGGAGGTGCTCGCGCAAGCGGGTGTCGAGCTGGGCACCACCTACCCCCAGCCGATCGTTGACCACGGCCAGATGCGAGAAGAGGCACTCAGCCGGTATCAAGCGATCAAGTGAGACCGCTTGCACAAGGGCGCCCAACACGGGAAGGAAGCGCCATGGTCCGACCCATCCGCCTCGATTTTGAGGGCACGTCCGGCGCGAAGCTGGCCGCCCGGCTTGATCTACCCACCGGCCCGATCGGGGCCTATGCCCTGTTCGCCCATTGCTTCAGCTGTTCGAAGGATCTGACGGCCAGCCGAGCGATCGCAACGGCCCTGACCGAGGCCGGGATTGCTGTTCTTCGCTTCGACTTCACCGGGCTCGGCGGCTCAGGCGGTGATTTCGGGCACACCAATTTCTCGATGAACCTCGGCGATCTCAAGCGCGCCGCGGCCTTTCTCGAAGAGAATTACGAGGCGCCGCAACTCCTCGTCGGCCACAGCTTGGGCGGCGCCGCCGTGCTCGCCGCGGCGGCTGATATCCCCGCGGTCCGCGCAGTGGCCACCCTCGCCGCACCAGCCGATGTCGACCACATCACAGGCCAGTTCGGCGATCAGCTCGAGACGATCAAACGCGAGGGCAAGGCCGAGGTGCTCCTCGCTGAGCGACCCTTCACCATAGAGAAGCAGTTCCTCGACGATATCAGCAACCACGATATCGAGGGATCGGTCGCCACGCTGAAAAAACCGCTCCTGGTGCTGCACGCGCCGACGGACCTGCAGGTGGGTATTGAGAACGCGACCAGGATTTTCTCCGCCGCCAAGCATCCCAAAAGCTTCGTCTCGCTTGATACCGCCGATCATCTGCTGACGAACAAAAGCGACGCGGGCTATGCCGCGACCGTGATCGCGTCATGGGCCCAGCGCTACCTCAACCTCTGCGGACCCGTCGCCGCCGGTGCAGCCGACGAAGCGATGGGCGTTGAGATCCGCGAGACGGGGCAAGGCAAATTCCAGGCTATGGTCTCGGCTGGCCCGCATCGGTTCATCGCCGATGAGCCCACGGGCGTCGGCGGGCTCGGCTCCGGCCCGAGCCCCTATGAGTTCCTGGCCACCGCTTTGGGAACATGCACGTCCATGACCATCCGCATGTATGCGGAACGCAAAGACCTGCCGCTCGACCGCGTGACCGTGAATGTGGAGCACGAACGCCGCCACAGTCAGGGCGCAGCAGAAGCAGGCGAGAAAGAACCACCCATCGATCATTTCACCCGTCACATCCGCCTTGAGGGAACGCTCGATGGGGCGCAAAGACAACGGGTGCTTGAAATCGCCGATCGCTGCCCGGTCCACCGGACCCTTGAAAGGGGTGCAACGGTCACAACCAAAGACGTGGACGGATGAAAGCTTCAGACTGTCAAGATATGAATGAGGTGCGCGCGGAGATCGACAGGCTCGACGCAGCGCTTGTGGACCTTCTGGCGGAGCGCTGGACCTATGTGGATCGGGCTTGGCAGCTCAAACGCTCGCCGGCCGAAGCCACCGTGCCCTGGCGGATCCAAGCGGTGATCGACCAGGTGCGCGACCGCGCTGACGAAAAGGGACTACCCCCCTCTCTGGCCGAGGCGCTGTGGCGTCAGATCATCGGCTGGGGTATCCAGTACGAAGAAGAAAAACTGAAAGAACGTCCATGAGCGACGACAAAAGAGAAGATCTGGCCCCCGGTATTCTCACGGTTTTTGAGGGTATGCGGAAAACCTTCCGCGATGAACATCCTTTGTTCGGCGGCCTTCAGCCTCGGCCCGTGAGCGCCAACCGCGGCAGGCTGGTGATTGAGCTGACGCCAGGCGAGAACTTCTTGCACGATGGCGAGATCCATCCCGGCCTCATGACCATCATCTTAGACACGATCTTGGGCGCGTCGGTATGGTCGATGCTCGATAGCTTCACGCCCATCGCGACGATCAATCTGCAGACGGATACGCAGAACCATGCCAACCCCGGCAAGGTTATCACCTGCGAGGCCCTCTGCGAAGACATCTGCGATGACGTGGCGATCACCCGCGGTCGCGCAACATCGGAAGACGGCACGCTCCTATCGACGGCGGCTGGTACCTTTATCGTCGGCACACGTAGCGCCCAGGTGAGCCGTATATGAGCCGCGATCTTCTCGCCCCCGGACCCGAAACCCTGCAGCGGATTGAGGAGTTGACCGCCAACTCACCGATTTCCGAATGGTTTGGCCTCGTCACCGGTGTTGAGAATGGCGAACACCGGTTCCGGCTGACCTTTGATGAGCCCCATATTGGCAATCCGGTGATCCGGGCCCTGCATGGCGGTGTCATCTCAGCCTTTTTGCAGCACGCTGCCACGCTTGAGGTGTTGAGCCGCGTTGGACCTGGTGTGAAGGCGCGGTCGATCAGTGTCCACACAAGCTATCTACGTGGTGCGCGCGACCAGGACTTTGTCGCGTCGGTGAAGATCGAGCGTATCGGTCGGCGGATCGCCTTCGTCGAAGCCCGCGGCTGGCAAGGCTCCGAGGACGAAGCCATCGGCTCCTCGGCCATCGCGCTCCGGCTGTTCGAGGACTAAACCTTCCGGAACGAGCTCGCTTTGGTCAGAAAACCAAGGGTTTGGTTCTCAGCGACTAAGCCGACCTCACCAAAAAGATCCGCAAGCGGCTCTTTGCAATAGCTGTCGTAATAGGGCTCGTGGAAGGCCTGCGGGAAGCCCTCGAGCATCCGGTCCATGCCGGTATCGCCGTATTGGACGCTGTCGACATGGACATAGAGACCGCCGGGTTTGAGGGTCCGTGCGATCTCAGCCGCCACCTCGCGCCGCACTTTGGGCGGTAGTTCATGGAACAGATAGACCGTTGTCAGAAGATCAAAACTCTCGTCAGCTGCTGGAAGATCTTCGGCCGCCGCACGGATAAACTCGATGTTGCCCGCCTCGCCTGCGGCTTTGCGCGCCTCGGCGAGATAGGGTTCTGAGAGATCAATCGCCGTCAATTTGAGATCGGGCGCGTTGTCGATGACCTCGCTGAGGAGCCGCCCCGTCCCGCACGCCACATCGGCGAGATGGATCTGCGGCCTAGCTAGGCCGCCCTCCTCCAACCGCCGAACTTCGTCCATGATCAGCGCGAGCCCGCGACGTCGCATGGCGTCCGCCGATCCCGTGAACAGCACTTCGACCTGGGTATCGTAGACCTTGGCGGATGTCTCCGACAGCCAACCATCCGACTGGAAATGAAAATTCTGTTTGTAGTAGGTCGGCAGATCATCATCGGCGATGTCGCGGACCTCGACGCCGCCGCCCTGGCGGTTGGCACGTCGACTGACCTCTCGGGCTTCCTTGAGGTAATTGCGCGCATCCCGGATCATTCTCACAGGGCCAGGCGGTCGCCGCAACTCACGCGGCATGACGTAGCGTCCCGCCTCGATATCGGCCCACTCATCTTGAAAGAGTTGAAAGAAGGCACTGCGTAACTCTTTCATGTCGGGAACGGGCGTCGGGCTCGGCCGCGGCACCTCGCCTGGCTTGGTCAGCGGGCCGACGATATGCCGACCTGCAACGTAGAAGGCGGTGTACCAGCCGACCTTCGCTGTCGAGGCTGCGCCATAGGCCATTCGCTTGAGCCGGGTCTCCATCGCACCTGCCGCCATCACGCTCTCCTTCTTAACACCGCCACCGCCTCAATATGGGGCGACCAGCCAAACTGGTCGACCATCACGAGGCGCGTGAGATCATAGCCCGACGCGAAGACAGCCGCATCCCGCGCCAAGGTCGCGGGGTTGCAGGAGACCGCTAACACAATCGGGATGTCGGCCGAGGCGAGCACTCCGTTCTTCAGTGCGTCTTCGCCCTCGCGAGCGGTACACTTTAGGTGGCCGTCTTATGCGCATAAAGCAGAAACTCCGTGGTTCCCTCACCGCCGAGGATCGGGCTCGTGATCAGCGGCTCTGATCGCCATCCCCGCCCAGCAATTGTTGGCACCACGTGATCTTCAAGGAACTGTTGCTGCTCCTCAAGCGAAGCCAGCACGCGCCCGTTCTTGCCAATCGCCTCCCGGCCAAGCTCGAATTGCGGTTTCAAAAGCGCAATGAGGTCGGCGTCGTCGCCGACAAGCGCAAGAGCGGGCGGCAGCGCTTTGGCGGCACTGATAAAACTGACGTCGCACACCACGAGATCGATGACGTCGGGGACCAGCGCTGGCGCGAGATCCTTGGCGTGGGTGCCCTCAAGGTTGGTCACGCGGGCATCATCACGCAAGCGCTCCGTCAGCTGATCATGTCCGACATCGACGGCATAGACCTTGGCCGCGCCTGCCCGCAGAAGAACGTCCGTGAAGCCGCCGGTGGACGCGCCGAGATCGAGGCAGATGAGCCCCTCAGGATCGACCGGGAACGCCCCAAGCGCATGGGCAAGCTTGAGCGCCGCGCGGGAGACATAGTCATGCGCATCGCCGCTCACGGTGATCACCGCATCAGGCACAGCTTTTATGCTTCCCTTACGAACAATCGCGCCATCAAGAGAGATATACCCTTCACGGATCATCGCTTGGGCACGGGACCGGGTTGGCGCCAGGCCTCGCTCAACGAGGGCCTGGTCGAGACGCATTATTCGGCGACGTGGGAAGCCGAGCTCGCACTTGTGCCAGCCGCAAAGGTTTTGAGGGTTTCTTTGGCGATGGTGTCGGCGGTGAGGCCGGCTTCGATGTACATCTGGGCGGGGCTGGCTTGGTCTTGGTAGATGTCCGGCAAGGTCATGGTGCGGACTTTCAGAGCGCCGGTATCGAGCAG